>MGDP01000147.1 GCA_001790955.1 Candidatus Tectomicrobia bacterium RIFCSPLOWO2_12_FULL_69_37 | reverse complement strand
CGCAGGCGGGGCTCGGGCATCCGGGCGAAGCGGCTGAACTCGTTCACGAGGTCCATCAGGCTCTGGACCTGGTGGACGATGGTGTCGGTGCACACCTCGAACACCTCGGGGAAGTCCACCGCCCCCTGCGAGAACTTGCGCCGCATGCGCTGGGCCGAGAGCTGGATGGGCGTGAGCGGGTTCTTGATCTCGTGGGCGATCCCCTGGGCGACCTCGCGCCAGGCCGCCACCTTCTGGGCCCGGATGAGGGCGCTCATGTCGTCGAAGACGACGACGGCCCCCAGGCGGTGGCCTTCGGCCCCGCGCAGGAGGGTGAGGCTGGCCCGGAGGGTGAGCACCCGCCCGTCCATCATCAGCTCGACCTGCTCCGAGACGCTCTCCCGCTCCTCGGCGCGCATGGCCCGCAGGAGCCGGCGGATGGGCTCGAGGTGCTGGCTCTGGAAGACCTCGTTGAAGGGCCTCCCGACGGCCTCCGCGGGGGGGATGCCGAGGAGCTCGCCCGCGGCCTTGTTGAGGATGGTGACGCGCCCCCGCCGGTTGATGGAGACGACGCCCGTGCCGATGTTCTCGAGCATGGCCTCCATGTAGCGGCGGCGGCGGTCGATCTCGGAGCTTGACCGGCGCAGGCTCTGGTTCGCGTCCTCGATTTTCTCGTGGCTGCTCTTGAGTTCCTGGGTCATGCGGTTGAAGGCGTCCACGAGGATGCCCACCTCGCCGTCCGCCTGCACGTCCACGCGGTACTCGAGGTCCCCCTCGGAGACCGCCCGCGTGCCCTCGGCCAGCTTCTCGATGGCGACCGTGATGCCCCGGGCGAGGTAGAAGCCGAGCCAGATGGCCGCGAAGAGGATGAGGAGGGTGACCAGCAGGAAGGTGATGATGTAGCTCGCCTTGATGGGGTTCTTGGAGAGCTCGAGCTCCTTGTAGTCCTCGTAGGCGCGGAAGATGCCCTTCACCTTCTCGACCAGGCGGTAGGAGATGTACTTGGAGACCACCACGAAGCCGGTGACCTTCCCGCCCGCCCTGAGGGGGAAGACGCCCAGGACGGCGTCCCCCTCCCCCCAGCTCTCGACGCTCGACCGGGGCTCGCCCTCCAGCACCTTGTCCAGGTAGCCCGCCTGGGCCTGGAAGGTGCCGCTCTCGGGCAGATCCCCGCGCCGCACCGCGGCCACTTCCTTGCGGTCGGCTTTGAAGAGCCAAGCCGCGTCCAGCCCCATCTCCTTGCGCTGGCCCTCGAGGAAGGCCTTCCAGGGGGCGGCGCCGGGCGGGGGGGAAGCCCAGCCCGACTGCTCGACGCGGCGGGCGAGCTGCTCGGCGTCGGCGAGGACGTTCCGCTCCGTCTCGCGGTAGAAGGTCTGGGCCACCTCGAAGGAGCCCTTGAGGGCGTTCTCCACCTTCATGCTGAAGATGGTGTTGAAGCTCTTGTTGATGAGGCCGCTCGCCAGGAAGAAGAGCACCACCGAGGGCACCAGGGTGAAGCCCACGAACGCCAGGATGAGCTTGACCTGGAGGCGGGAGCCGCCCGGCCCCGTCCGCGCCGCGTAGAAGAGGCGGATGAGGTTGCGGACCACCATGAGGGCCAGCGCCATCAGGAGGATGACGTTGAGATTGACCAGGGCGAAGACGACGACGTTGTTCAGCAAGGGGGTGCCCGGATCGAGCTCCTTGAAGTAGATCCAGGCCGTGAGCAGGAGGACGGTGATCCCGATGAGGCCGAGGGTGGCCTTGAGGATGTTCTTGCGGCGCCGGGCCGCGATTTCGTCGTAGCTCAGGGTCGCCGGGTACATCGCTCACATCCCCTGGAGGCCGAAGGCGGGCGTGTAGGCCCAGTCGGTCTTCTGGCCCATGAAGGCCAGGATGTAGCTGAAGGGGAAGCCGAAGTCGACGGAGTTCACCCGGGCCCGGATGCGGAGGTAGTACTGGCTCTGGGGGTCGAGCTCCCGGACCTGGGCGATGGCGACGCCGTTGATCTCCCGCATCCAGTCGGCCATCTCGTCGCGGCTCTGGGTCACGCGCTGGGCGCTCTCCTGGGGCTCCCGCTGGATGAGGAAGGTGTAGGCCTTCTTGAGGGCGTCGTACTTCACCTGGTGCACCACCCGCCGGGAGAGGATCTCGCTGTCGTAGATGAAGCGGCGGCTGCGCAGCAGCCCCAGCTCGAAGGTGAAGCGGGTCGTCACCCCGCTCTGCACCGCCTCGAAGAGCTCGGGTGAGGCGAAGGGATCCTCCAGGGAGGCGAAGACCAGGAGATGGCCGTTCTTGTCGATGACCAGGAGGTCCCGGATCCGGAGGGCCGGCGCGGTCCCGGAAGCGGGGAGCGCGGGCGCGCCCGCGGCGAGGGCCAGGAGCAGGATCGCGGCCCCCGCCCACCATCGCCCCAAACCGCCGAAATTCATGAACTTAGCGCCCATCGCTCCTCCAAGCCCTGAGGAGGGATTCTAGCCCAACCGCTCCCGATCCTCAATACGGCCGCCTGGGAGCATGGCTTTCAGGGTGTAGAGAGCTTCTAGGGCCTCCCGGGGGGACATCCCGTCGGGGGCGATCTCCCGGAGGGCCTCCTCCACCGGAGAGGGGCCTCCGCCGAAGAGGGGGAGCTGGGAACCCGCGCCCTTCCCCGCCCGGGGGCGGCCGCTGGCCATGCCCTGGGGCTCCGCCCCGGCGGCGGCCTCGAAGCCGGCCAGCAGCTCCCTCGCCCGGGCGATCACCTGGGGGGGGAGCCCCGCGAGGCGCCCGACGTGGATGCCGTAGCTGCGGTCGCAGCTTCCCTCGACGACCTTGCGGAGGAAGACCACCTCCTCCCCCCACTCCCGCACCTCGACCGTCAGGTTCCGCACCCGGGGCAGCTCCTTCGCCAGCTCGGCCAGCTCGTGGTAGTGGGTGGCGAACAACGTGCGGGGGCGGCAGCGCGCGGCGCCGTGGAGGTGCTCCACCACCGCCCAGGCGATGCTCACCCCGTCGTAGGTGCTCGTCCCCCGCCCCACCTCGTCCAGCACCACGAAGCTCCGCGGGGTGGCCTCGCGGAGGATGGCGGCCGTCTCCACCATCTCCACCATGAAGGTGCTCTGGCCCTCGAGCAGGCGGTCGTGCGCCCCCACCCGGGTGAAGACGCGGTCCACCCGCCCGATGCGGGCCGCCCGCGCGGGCACGAAGCTCCCCAGCTGGGCCATGAGCACGATGAGGGCGCTCTGGCGGAGGTAGGTGGACTTCCCCGACATGTTGGGGCCGGTGAGGATGAGGATCTGCCTCTCCCCCCCGACCTCCAGGTCGTTCGGGACGAAGGAGGGCGCCGCAGGGTCCGCCTCCATGACGGGGTGCCGGCCCTCGGTGATCCGGATGGTCTCGCCCTCGTCCACCACGGGCCGGACGTAGCCCCGCCCCTCCGCCACCTCGGCGAGCGAGGCCAGGGCGTCCAGCCGGGCCACCCGGTCCGCCGCGGCCAGGATGCGCTTCGAGCCGGCCCCCACGCGGGCGCGCAGGCGCCCGAAGAGGAGGAACTCCAGCTCCTTCGCCTTCTCCTCCGCCCCGAGCACGTCCTCCTCGATCTTCTTGAGCTCGGGGGTGATGTAGCGCTCGGCCGAGACGAGGGTCTGCTTGCGCGTGTACTCGGGGGGCACCTGCTCGGAGAAGCGCTTGGACAATTCGAGGTAGTAGCCGAAGACCCGGTTGAAGCCCACCCTGAGGGGGAGGCCCGTGCGCTCCCTCTCGCGCGCCTCGTAGGCCGAGAGCCAGGACTTCCCCTCCCGCGCCGCGAGGCGCAGGCGGTCGAGCTCGGGGTCCACCCCGTCGCGGAACATCCCCCCCTCCCGGATGGCGGCCGGGGGGTCGTCCACGATGGCCGCCCGGAGCTCCGCCGCCAGCTCCTCGAGCGGGTCCCACTCCCCGGCCAGCCCGCCCAGCAAGGCCGACTCGGCCTCGGCCAGCCTCCCCCCCAAGGCGGGGAGCGCGCCGAGGGAGGAGCCCAGCCCGCACAGGTCGCGCGCGTTCGCCGTCTGGAGCCCCACCCGACCCAGGATGCGCTCGATGTCTTGCACCGACCGCAGGGTTTCGCGCAGGCCCCGGCGCCAGGCGGCCTTCCCCGCCAGCTCCTCCACCGCGTCCGCCCGGCGGGCGATGGCCTCGGCCGAGACGAGCGGCGCCAGCACCCATTTCTTGAGCAGGCGGCCCCCCATCCCCGTCAGCGTCTCGTCGAGGAGGTGGAGCAGCGTGCCCCGCTTCCCGCCGTCCGCGGCCGAGCGCACGAGTTCGAGGTTGCGCTGGGTGGCGGCGTCGAGCGCCATGGCGTCCGCCAAGCGGCCGAAGGCGACGGGCCGCAGGTGGGGCAGATCGCCCGGCTGGTTCTCCCGGAGGAACTCCAGCAGGGCCGCCGCCGCCCCGGCTGCGGACGGATGCGCCCTCGCTCCTTCCTCCAGGCCGGCCTCGTCCGGGAACTGGGCCGAGAGGCGGGAAGCGGCCTCCCCGCGGGCGAACGCCCCGGCCGGGCGCGCCTCGACCCGGGCCCCCGCCTCCCGCAGGCGGGCGTGGACGGGCGGCGGGACGGCGGCGCCCTGGGGGAAGAGGAACTCCTTGGGCCGCAGGCGCTCCAGCTCGCTCGCGAGGAGGGGGGCGGAGGCGATTTCCAGGGCGCGGAACTCCCCGGTGGTGATGTCCGCCCAGGCGAGCCCCGCGCCCTCCTCCCCGGGGAGCAGGCCCGCGAGGTACTGGGACTCCTTGCTGTCGAGGAAGCGGGGGTCGGCCACCGCCGTCCCCGGGGTGAGGACGCGCGTGACCTCGCGGCGGACGACGCCCTTGGCCTCGGCCGGGTTCCCGATCTGGTCGCAGACGGCCACCTTGTAGCCCGCCTCGAGGAGCCGGGCGCAGTAGGAGGCGTAGGCGTGGACGGGGACGCCGCACATGGGGATGGGCCCGTCGGCGTCGCTCTGGCGGGAGGTCAGGGCCAGCTCGAGCGCCTTGGCGGCCTCCCGGGCGTCCTCGTAGAACATCTCGTAGAAGTCGCCCATCTGGAAGAAAAGGAGCGCGTCGGGGTGGCGCGCCTTCATCTCCAGGTACTGGCGCATGGCGGGGGTGGCCTTCCCCGTCCGGGGCCCCGCCCCGCCGGAGGCATGGCCGCCGGGCGCCGGGAGGGCGCGGGAGGGGGCGGCGCCCCTAGGCCGGGGGGCCATCCTTGCCTTCCTCATGGGCGGGGCGCGGGGCCTCGCGGGCCGGGGGGGGCAGGGCGGAAGAGGAGGGCTCGCCCGGCGGCGCGTTCGAGGCGGCGAGGAGGCGGCCGCTCTGCTCGCGGACCCGCGCCATCTCGGCCTCCATGTTGCGGATCTCGCGGCGCAGCGTCCGCGCGTCGTAGCGGAAGCGGATGCGGTCGAAGAACCCTCCCAGCCAGGCGAGCAGGAAGCCCGCCGCGAACGCCGCCAGGACGACGTAGAAGAGCGGCAGGCGGAGCACGCCCTTGTAGTAGGCGATGGCGACGGGCTCCATGTTGATGACCCCGAAGCTCGCCACGGCGAGGGCGGCGGCGAGCCCGACGAGGAGGCGCAGGCTTCCCATGCGGCGATCAGCCCCTGGATGGAAATGCCGGGCGGAGCGTTTCGTACGTGCTGTCCAAGCTCTCCGGGATGATTCTCGTCCCTCCCAGGATGGCCATGAAGTTGTGGTCTCCCTCCCAGCGCGGGACGACGTGGAGGTGCACGTGCTCCTCGATGCCCGCCCCGGCCGCCTTGCCCACGTTGAAGCCCACGTTGAAGCCGTGGGCGTTCAGCCGCTCGCGGAGGGCGGCGACGCACCGCTGGGCGAGGAGGAAGATCTCGCTGGCTTCCTCGGGCCGCAGGTCGGCGAAGTCGCCGGTGTGGCGGAACGGGACCACCATCAGGTGGCCGTTCGAGTATGGGTACTTGTTCAGGACGACGTAGGCGGAGCGGCCCCGGTGAAGGATGAGGTTCCCCGGCCCGTCGTCGTCCTGCATGAGCGCGCAGAAGATGCAGCCGCCCTCCCCCCCGGCGGGGGAGGCTCCCCTCACCACGAACTCCCGCCGCCAGGGCGCCCACAGCCGCTCCACCCGCTCACCTCCGGGCGGCGCGCTGCCGGCGCCGCATCTTCCCGAGCACCTCGCCGAGCCGGCGCTCGCGCCTGCGCATCCGGGCCGCCTCGCGGGGGGTGTGATGGTCGTGCCCCTTGAGGTGGAGGATGCCGTGGATGAGGAGCCTGTCCAGCGCCTCGGCCAGGGTCTCCCCGTCTTCTTCGGCTTGGCGGGCGGCTTCCTCGACCGAGATGACGACGTCGCCCAGATAGGCGCCCTCCCCTCCCCCGCTTCCCTCGGGGGGGCGGAGGGGGAAGGAGAGCACGTCGGTGGTTTCGTCGCAGCCCCTGAAGCGGCGGTTGAGAGGGCGCATCGCCCGGTCGCTGACCAGGACGACGCCGACCGACTCAGGCCCCGAGCGGAGGCTTGCCAGGGCCGCCTCCGCCCGCCGCCGTAAAGCCTGCAAGCCGAGCCGGCGCACCCGCCTTTGCCGGTTTTGGATGGATACCGCCATTCGGGCCTCCCCTCTTCTCCGGGGCGGGCTGCCCCGGATAGGTTACCCGGTGATGGTGGATTCCGGCCAGCACCCGGAGGAAGGCCGCTTGGATCCGGCTCAGGTCCTTGAGCGTCAGGTTGCAGTCGTCGAGCTGGCCGTCCGCGAAGGCGCTCTGGACGGCGCGCTCCACGAGGGCGGAGAGGCGGCCCGGGGAGGTGTCGGGCAGCGTCCGGGAGGAGGCCTCGACGATGTCGGCGAGCATGAGGAGGCCGGCCTCGCGCGTCTGGGGCTTGGGGCCGGGGTAGCAGAAGGCCTCCTCCCTGGGCTCGCCTCCTCCCTTGGCGGACTTGGCCTTCTCGTAGAAGTAGCGGATGAGGGAGGTGCCGTGGTGCTGGGCGATGAGGCCGATGATCTCCTCGGGCAGCTTGTGTTCCCGCCCCAGCTCGGCGCCCTCCTTGACGTGGCTGATGAGGATGAGGGCGCTCATGTTCGGGCTCAGGCGGTCGTGGCGGTTCTCGCGCCCCTGGTTCTCGATGAAGTACTCGGGCTTGAAGATCTTCCCGATGTCGTGGAAGTAGGCGCCGACGCGGGCGAGCAGCGGGTGGGCGTTGATGGCCTCTGCGGCCTCCTCGGCGAGGTTTCCCACGATCAGGCTGTGGTGGTAGGTGCCGGGGGCGCGCACCACCAGGCGCCGGAGGACGGGGTGGTTCTGGTCCGTCAGCTCGAGGAGCCGCATGTCGGTGGTGAGCTTAAAGAGGGACTCGAGCAGGGGCATGGCGGCGGACACCGCGATCACGTTGGCCAGCCCGCCGAGGAAGGCCAGCGGGACGGAGGGCCACTGGGCCATCGCGACGGAGAGGCCTTCCTGCATGTTGAAGCCCAGGGCGAGCGCGGCGTTGATGAGGCCGATCGCGGCGCAGGCGAGGAAGATCGAGGAGCGCTGGCGGTAGTTCTTCCACCGGATGGCGGCGTAAATCCCGCCCGCGAGCGCCACCAGGCTGTAGTGCACGTTGCCGGGGAGGAGCAGGGCCGTCATGCCTGCCGTCATCACGGCCATGAGCACGGCCGCCGAGCGGCCCTGCAGGAGGGCGGCCAGCATCGGGCCCGAGACGAAGGGGATGATGAAGTAGAAGGACTGGATGGCCACCTGCCGGTAGGCGTCCTGGAGGCTGTGGGCCACCACCATGCCCAGCTTCACCAGCAGGGCCTGGGAGGCGAGGAGGAGCACGAAGAGCATGAGGGCCTTGGGGCCGCGCAGGATGCTGAGCAGGTAGCGCTGGGCGCAGACCCAGGAGAGGGCGAGGAGGAGGAAGGAGACGGCCGCCGTTCCCAGCATGTTGTCGAGGACGTGGCGCTGGCGGTCGTTCCGCTCGAGGCTCTTCAGCTTGACGAGCTGGCCCTCGCTGATGCGCTCGCCCTCGCGGACGATCATCTCCCCTTCCTTGAGAAGCTGGCTCACGGGCCGGACCTTGGCGGCCTCCTCCTGCTGCGCCTCGACGGTGGCGCGGCTGTTGAAGGTCAGGGTGGGCCGCACCAGCTTGGCGGCCGGGCCGATGAGCGCCTCGCGCACCGCGGGGGGCGCCTGGAGGCCGAGCTGCCCGGCCCGCTGGCGCAGGAGGCCCTCCACCGCGCGCAGCTCGATGGGCCGGACCGAGGAGTCCAGGCTGACCCGCTTGCCCGAGCGGATGTCGCGGAGGGCGATCCCCTTGGCCATGTGGGTCCCGTAGAGCTGCCTGTCGCTCACGATGACCGGGGCCAGGGCGGCGCGGACCAGCTTGATCAGGTCGTCGCGGATCCAGCCGGCGTAGCCCTCCTCGCGCATCCACTCGGAGAGGCGGGGCGTCACCGCCCCCTGCAGGTTCCGCTCGAAGTTGTCCTCGGCGATGATGAAGGCGGGGGAACGGAAGGCCTCCTCCATCACGCGGGCGTCCGGGAGCACCTCGGCGCTCCTCGAGGCGCCGCTCTCGGTCAGGAGGTTGTTGCGGATCGCGTCGCTCTGCGCCCGCAGCGTTTTCTGCACCAGGTCGAAGGCGCTCCGGAGCTTGCCCTCGATCTCCTCGCCCAGCTTGGTGTCGAGGTCGTACTGGGGGAGGACGCGCTCGCGGGCCTCCTGCCGCAGGAGATCGGTGGCCGCGGCGTCCTGCACGTGCATGTCCTGGGGGGCCTTGATATCCCGGCGGGCGACGTCGCCCACGCGGTAGGCGACCGAGGAGGTGTAGAGGCCCGTCGTCGTGACGAACGCCAGGAAGAGGCTCAGGGCGGCCCCCAGCAGCCAGGGGAGGTAGGGGCTGTCCACGCGGAAGGCCGGGGGCAGCGCCTTCTTCAGGCTGCGCGGGAAGAGGCGCCGGGAGGAGCCGTTCTTGGCTTTGCCGGGCGCCTTCGGGGTGCCTGTGCGCATGTTCAAGCGGTTGTCCTCGGGGATGCCCTACCCGCGGGCGGACGGCCGGGCGTCCGGTAAGGATTCAGGCCCGGTAGGCTTCATAGGCGGAGACGATCTTCCTCACCAGGGGAGTGCGGACCACGTCCCGCTCCGTGAAGAAGACGAACCGCACCTCCTCCAAACCGGTCAGCACCTTGTGGACGTGGATGAGGCCGCAACCCGCCGACTCGGGCAGGTCGATCTGGGTGATGTCTCCCGTCACCACGGCCTTGCTCCCGGAGCCAATCCGGGTCAGGAACATTTTCATCTGCTCGGGGGTGGTGTTCTGGGCCTCGTCCAGGATGATGAAAGAGTCGTTGAGGGAGCGGCCCCGCATGTAGGCCAGGGGCGCGACCTCGATCTCCCCCCGCTGGATGAGGCGCTCGGCCCGCTCGAACTCCACCATGTCGTTCAAGGCGTCGAAAAGAGGGCGAAGATAGGGGTTCACCTTCTCCTGCAAGTCGCCGGGCAGGAACCCCAGCTTCTCCCCCGCCTCCACCACCGGGCGCGTGAGAACGATGCGCGAGTACGCCTTCTGGAGAAGCCCCGAGACGGCCGCCGCCATCGCGAGGTAGGTCTTCCCGGTCCCGGCCGGCCCGATGCCGAAGACCACGCCGCACTGGCTGATGGCCTCCACGTAGTCCCGCTGGACCGGGCTCTTGGGGATGATGTAGCGCCGCTTCGAGGAAACCGCGATGCGCCCGGCCGCCAGGTCGCGCAGGGTGAGGCCCGGCTCCGACGCCACCGCCCGCACCAGGGTCGCCACGTCGGAGGAGTCGAACCGCAGGCCCTCCTCCAGGCAGACCATCAGGTCGTCGAGGAAGCGCAGGGCGGCGTCCACCGGCCCCGGCTCCCCCTCGGCCGCGAGCCCCTCGGAGGTGACCCGGACCTTCACCCCGAAGGCCCGCTCCACCGCCCGCAAGGACTCATCCCGGTTGCCGATGATATGGATGAGGCGGTCGGGCCCTGCCAGAGGGGAGGCGGATGTCCGGATGGCCAAAAGGTATGGGCTCCTCGTGCGCGGTGATCTACATCACACCTTCACACCGGAGCCGGATCGTACCCCTCGGCCTGGAGGGCGTCAACAGGTTTGAAGGGGCGGTTTTCGTCCCGTTTACGCTAGCCGCGGGGGTGGAAGCGGTCCACCATTCTCCTCAAACCCTCCCGGTCGACCTGGGTGTAGACCTCCGTCGTGGAGATATCGGCATGGCCGAGGAGGGCTTGAACCGTCCGCAAGTCCGCCCCCCGGCGGAGGAGGTGGGTGGCGAAGCTGTGGCGCAGCATGTGGGGGCTTATTTCACGTTTTATTTCAGCAACTTTTGCCCATATCTTCAAGCGAATCCAGAAAGCTTGCCGGGTCATCGGCCCTCCTCGCCGGGTGAGAAACAGATGGTCCGAGAGCCTTCCCCGCCGGAAGGCGGGGCGCACCTCCTCCACATAGGCGGCCACCCGCTGGCGGGCCACGTCCCCCAGGGGGACGAGGCGGGTCTTGTCCCCCTTCCCGTGGATGAGGCAGAAGCCAGCGTCGAGGCGCACCTCGCCCAGGCGCAGCTGCACCAGCTCGCTCACCCGCATCCCCGTGGCGTAGAGGAGCTCCAGCATCGCCCCGTCCCGGCGGCCCTCCAGGGTCTTCTCGTCCGGGGCGGCGAGGAGGCGGTCCACTTCCTCGTCCGTCAGGGTCTTGGGCAGGCGTTTCCAGGCCGAGGATTGGGCGATGTCGGCCGTGAAATCGGCTGCCACCCTCCCCTCCCGCACCAGGAAGCGGGCGAAGACCCGGAGGGTCGAGAGGTGGCGGCGGAGGGTCCGGCCGGACCTTCCTCCCCGGCGGAGCGCCCCCAGGTGGGCGGTCACGGCGGCCCGGTCCCAGGCCGAGGGCTCCCCCGCCCCGCTCTTTTGGCCCCAGGCGAGGAAGGCGCGGAGGTCCGTCCGGTAGCTCTCCACCGTCAGGGGGGCGAGGCGGCGCTCCGCCACGAGGAAATCCTCGAACCCCCGCAGGAGCTCCGCGAGCGCCGGAGGCAGGCCCGCCTCGGGCCCTGGGGGCGGGGGAGGACTCACGCGCTTGACGATGGCGATGCCCTCCTTCCCAGGCGCAGGAGCCCCCGGAGCGGGACCTTTCCCTGCGGGGCGAGCCATTCGCACAGCAGCGCGTAGCTTCCCGCCGCGGCGGCCACGATGATCATCAAGGCCAAGGCCCGGAGCGCGAACGGCGCCCCGGCGGGCCAAAGAGCCCAATGGGCCAGCCAGGCCGCGGCCCCCACCCCGGCGGCGGGGAGGAGGAGCTGCCGCGCCGCCCGGCCGAGCTCCTCGCCGGGCCACTCCCCGCCCACGCGCCGGAGCCCCCGGATGAGGAGGACGGCGTTCAGGGCGCTCGACAGGGTGGTCCCCAGGGCCAGCCCCACGAAGCCCAGGGGGAACATCAGGATCAGGCTGAAGGCGATGTTGGCGGCGACGGATGCATACGCGCACCGCATGGGGTAGCGGGTGTCCAGGCGGGTGTGGAAGGCCGCCGAGAAGAGGCGGACGAAGCCGAAGAACGCGAGGCCGAGCGCGTAGGCGCGCAGGGCGGCGGCGCTGGCCGCCGTCTGCCCGGGCCCGAAGGCTCCCCTCTGGAAGAGCACCTCCATGATGGGGTGCGCCAGGGCGATCAGGCCGAAGGTGGCGGGCAGGGTGATGTAGAGGGTGAGCCGCCCGGACTCGGCCAGGGTGCGGCGCCAGCCCTCCCCCGCCCCCTCCTGGTTCCGCCTCCCCTCGGCCGCGCGCTCGGCGAGGACGGGGAAGGCCGCCGCCATCACGGCCAGGCTCAGGATGCCGTGGGGGAACTGCACCAGCCGGTTGGCGTAGTAGAGATAGGAGATGGCGCCCTCCTCGAGGAAGGAGGCGAGCCAGCGGTTGGCCAGGCTGTTCAGGTGGAAGATCGCGGCGGCGAAGGCGGCCGGCCCCATGAGGGTCAGGAACCGCCCGATGCCGGGGGCCGACCAGGGCGCGGCGGGCGCGGGAAAGAGACCCAGGCGCACCAGGAGGGGCACCTGGCACAGGGCCTGGAGCGCCCCCCCGGCCACCACGGCGGCGGCCAGCCAGTAGACGGTCCTCTCCCCCGCCCCGAGCCAGCCCGCCGCGAGGAGGGCCGCGACCATCACCAGGTTCTGGACGGCGGGTGTCACGGCGGGGACGAAGAAGCGCCTGGCGGCGTTCAGCAGGCCCGCCGCGATCGCCCACATGCCGATGAAGAAGAGAAAGGGGAACATGAGGCGGGTGAGGCGGACGGCCAGGTCGAACTTCTCCGGCTGCCGGGAGAACCCCGAGGCGAGGATGGCCACGAGGGTCCCGCTGAACAGCACCCCCAGCGCGCACATCGCGGCGAGGAACACCCCCACGAGGACGGCGACCCCCCCCGTGAAGCGGCGGGCCGCCGCCTCCCCCCCCTCCTTGCGGACCTCGGTGTAGCTGGGGATGAGGGAGGAGTTCAGCGCCCCTTCCATGAAGAGGTTGCGGAACAGGGCCGGGATGGCGAAGGCGACGAAGAAGGCGTCCGCCGCCAGGCCGGCGCCCAGCGCGCGGGCGATGAGGATGTCGCGCAGGAAGCCCGCCACCCGGCTGATGAGGGTGGCCAGGCCGATGGCGCCGGCGGAGCGGGAGATGCCCTCCCGGGGCGGCGCGTCAGGAGGCGTCGGCGGGGAACCGGACTCGAAGGCCACGGGGATTCCGGGGGCG
Organism: Candidatus Tectomicrobia bacterium RIFCSPLOWO2_12_FULL_69_37; assembly: GCA_001790955.1. Lineage (GTDB taxonomy): Bacteria > UBA8248 > UBA8248 > UBA8248 > UBA8248 > 2-12-FULL-69-37. The sequence continues at coordinate 5,403 of MGDP01000147.1, read as the reverse complement.
GAGAACAGGCGGAACGCTTGACAAGATCAAGCCGAGTGGTATTTTAGCCCGCCGTTGCCGGGGCCTCAAGAGAGGCCGGCGAGAACCCTCGATAGGAGCCGAAACAAGGTGGCAACCACCCAGTCCGCGAAGAAGCGTCACCGCCAGAGCCTGGGCCGCCGGGCCCGCAACCGCGCCGTCCGCACCCGCCTCCGCTCCGCCGTGAAGAAGGTCCTCACGGCCGTGGCGGAGAAGGGCGACGCCGCCTCGGCCCTGCGGGGCGCCGTGAAGCTGCTCGACAAGGCGGCCGCCCGCGGCGTGATTCACCGCAACAACGCCTCGCGCAAGGCCGCCCGCCTTGCCCGCCGGATCCACAAGGAATCAGCGGCCAAGAAGGCCTAGCCTCCCCCGGGCCGGGCGGCTGCGCTCCTTGGCCCGGGCCGCCTCGCCCGCCGGAACCCCTCGGGGTCCTGCCCCATCTCCAGGATGAGCAGCTCCAGCGCCTCCCGCCGGCGCCGGTCGTCCCCGGCGCGCTTGACCCGCCGGTCCACCTCCGCCAGCTTCCCGTAGAGGGAGCGCAGGAAGCGCGCGTTCGCCGCTTTGACCGTCTGGGCCAGGCGCTCGGCGGCGAAGGGGGGAATCTTCAGGAGGGACGCCACTTCCTGGGGAGGCCTTTTGCGCAGGGCCAGCGCCTTGGCGGAGAGCCAGCGGCGCAGCTGGGAGCGGAGCATCCCCACCAGGGCGTAGGGGGACTCGGTCTCGCACAGGCGGCGCAGCATCGCCAGGGCGCCCGCCGTGTCCCCCGCGGCCAGGGTGTCGCCCAGCTTGTACATGGCCTCCACCCGGGAGCGGCCCACCACTTCCCTCACCTCCTCCTCTGCGGCCTCTCGGCCGGGTCCCGCGTAGGCCGCGAGCTTCTCGATCTCGGCGCGGAGCCGGCCCAGGGAGGACCCGGCCATCTCCGCGAGGAGGCTCGCCGCCTCGACGCTGAGCGAGATGCCGAGCTCCTGGGCCTGGAGGCGGGCCCATTCGGGCAGCTCGCCCTCGGCGGGCGGATCCAGGCGCACCTCGGTGCCCGCCTGCCCCATCCGCCGGAAGAGGGTGAAGCGCATGTCCGCCTTCTCGGCGGCGAAGACGAGGACGGATGTCTCCGGCGGGTTCTCCACGAGGGGCAGGAGAATGGCCGCGTCCTCTTCCTTCACCTGCTCGAACCCCCGCACCTCGATGAGCCGCCGGGGGGCCATGAACGGGAGGGTCTGGGCGGCGGCGGCCAAGTCGGCGGCCCGGGTCTCGGGCCAGTGGAAGCGGTCGTGGTTGAAGTCGGCCGCTTCCTTCGGGAGGACGGCCTGCCGGATGGCGCGCACGAGCTGGTCCCGCAGCAGGGCCTCGGGCCCGTGCAGCAGGTAGAGGGGGGAGATGCGCCCCGCCCTGAGGTCGGCGAGCACCGTCCGGACGCCGCTCCGGGAGGGGTCCAGGCGGCGCCGGGCGGACATGCCCTAGAAGCCTTCCAGGACGAGGCTCAGGAGATCCTCGGCGAAGCGGGTGGAGGCTGCGCTGGTCGCGCTGGAGCGGGCGGTTTCGCTGCTACCGATGGCGGCGGAAATGTTGAACTCGGATTCTGAGTCGATCTCCTGATCCAGGATGGACCTCCCCCGCTGGGTGTCCCGCAGGAAGACGCGGGTGCGGATGAGGATGCGGTAGCGCCGCACCTGGTCCGCCGCGCTGAAGCCGATCGGGTCAAGCCTGTACTCCCGGACCGAGGCCTCCAGCAGGAGGTCCGCCTCGGCGGGGTCCACTAGGCGGAGGCGGCCGTCCAAGAGGAAGCGCTCCCGCACGGCGGTGGTCAGAGTCCGTTCCAGGCCCGACTCCCGGGTGTGGTTCGCGATGATGGGGATGGCGATCGAGCGGGCGTCGCCCAGCGAGGCGGGCCGGCGCGTCCCCTCCAGGGTGTACCCGCAGCCCCCGAGGAGGACGAGGAGGACTCCCATCAGGCGGGCGCCCCCGCCCGCGCGCAGCCGCTTCATACTTCGACCTCCAGGGACACTCCGCGCTCCTCCGGGCGGCGGAAGACCGTGCGCTCGGCCACGGCGACGAGCTCAGGGTAGCACGCGGGATCGGGCTCGCACATGGTGAGGTCCAGGTCCAGCGGGGAGCCCGAGAGGGCCCGGAGGGCCCCCTGGAAGGTCTCCGCGGCGATGGCCGGGAAGCCGGCTCCGCGCGTTTCCTTCCGGATGACGGCCATGGAGATGCTCCGGGCGGAGGTGCGGAGGAGGCGGTCCACGATTTTCTCCACCCTGAGTGAAAGCGCCGAAAGGGTCAATCCCTGGGCGGAGCCCAGCCCGGCGAAGAGGACGAAGGAGGGGACGACCCGCCCCCGCGAGGCGATGAGGGCCTGGGAGTTCCACCGGCCGCTGAGGCGGCCCTCCTCGATCATGCGGCTCGCCTCGCCGCCGAGGAGGGAGTCCAGCCGCCCGGCGAGGCCGCGCAACGGGATCTCCTCCTGGGCGAAGGCGGTGACGGCCACGAAGGAGGGGATCGTCTCGATCGGCTGCGCGGAGAGGCGGACGCGGATCACGTCAAGCGAGGGTCTGTTCGCGCAGCAGGCGGTCCAGGATGGCGTTCACGAACCCCGAGGAGGTCTCGGGGCCGTACTGCTTGGCCAGCTCCACCGCCTCGTCGATCGCCACCTGTGGGGGCGTCTCGGGGAAGTGGAGGATCTCGCAGGCGCCCAGCCGGAGGAGGCAGCGCGTCACGGCGTCCATCCGCCGCAGCGACCAGCGCTCGCTCGCCTCGGAGAGGAGCCGGTCGATCTCCCCGCGGTTCTCCAGCAGCTTCCGGGCCAGCCGCTCGGCGAAAAGGCGGTCCCCCTCGCGGCCGGAGTCGAGGCGGAAGAAGTTGGCCATCTCCTCGTCCGGGTTCCCCTCCACCCGGTCGAGGTGGTAGAGCAGGTGGAAGGCCAGCTCCCGGCCCGCCCTCCGCCCGCTCATGGCCGCTTCCGGCGCCCCCGGCGCCCGGCGGAGCCCTTGCGCAGCTGGGCCGCCAGGGTGGCCATCTCCACCGCGGCGAGCGCGCCCTCGTAGCCTTTGTTGCCCATCTTCGCGCCGCCGCGCTCGATCGCCTGCTCGATGTTCTCGGCCGTGACCACGGCGAAGATGGCCGGCACGCCCGTCTGGAGGGCGACCTGGGCGATCCCCTTGGCCGCCTCCCCGCAGACCAGGTCGTAGTGGCTGGTGCCCCCCCGGATGACGCAGCCCAGGCAGACGATGGCGTCGTAGGCGCCCGTCTCGGCGAGCTGCTTGGCCGCGGCGGGGATCTCCATGGCGCCGGGCACCCGGACGAGGTCCACGTCGCCCTCCCCCACCCCGCACTTGCGGAGGCCTTCCTGGGCCCCCTCGACGAGGTGCTTGACGATGAAGTCGTTGAAGCGGGAGGCCACCAGGCCGAACCGCAGCCCCCGGCCGTTGAAGTTCCCCTCGACGGTCATTCCCACGCGGGCGCTCCCTCAGGGACGCTGGAAGAACGATTCGCTGCCGGCGGGCCCCGCGCCGGTGCGGGGAAAGGGCGGCTCGACGCCCACCGGGACGCGCCCTTCCAGCTCAAGGCCGTAGCCCGCCAGCGCCACCAGGCGCCGGTCGTCGTTCGTGAGGACCCGGATGCGCTTGAGGCCGAGGTCCGCGAGGATCTGGGCGCCGATGCCGTAGTCGCGGAAATCCGGGGCGGAGCCGCGCCGGCCGCTCCGGCCCGGGGAATCCTCCTCGGAGGGCGAATCCACCTGGAGGTACACGAACACGCCCTTCCCCGCCTTCTGGATGGCCGAGAGGGCGTTGCGGGTGCGGTCCGAGCAGTCGGTCCGCAGGAGCCCGAGGAAGTCCCAGATCGCGTTGACCGGCTGGACCCGGACGAGGGCGGGCTCCTCGGCCCTCAGCTCCCCCATGGTCAGGGCCAGGTGGACGCGCCCCGTGGTGCGGTTGTGGTAGGCCACGGTGCGGAAGCGCCCGTAGCCGGTCTCCACCTCGGACTCGTCCACCCGCTCCACCAGCCGCTCGTGCTGCATCCGGTAGGCGATCAGGTCCTTGATCGTCACCAGGCTCAGGCCGTGCTCGCGGGCCATCCCGGCCAGGTCGGGCAGGCGCGCCATCGAACCGTCGTCCCTGAGCACCTCGCAGAGGACGCCCGCGGGGTTAAGGCCGGCCAGCCGGGCCAGGTCCACCGCCCCCTCGGTGTGGCCCGCGCGGCGCAGGACGCCTCCGGGCTGGGCGCGGAGGGGGAATACGTGGCCCGGGGTCACGAGGTCCGAGGGCTGGGCGCCGGGCCGGATGGCGGTCAGGACGGTGTGGGCCCGGTCGTAGGCGCTGATGCCGGTGGTCACCCCCTCGCGCGCCTCGATGGAGACGGTGAAGGCGGTCCCGAAGGGGGAGCCGTTGCGGTAGCGCGGCACCATCATCGGAAGATCCAGGCCCTCCACCTTCTCCTTGGTGAGGGCCAGGCAGACGAGGCCCCGGGCGCTCTTCGTCATGAAGTTGATGGCCTCGGGGGTCACCTTCTCGGCGGCGAGGATCAGGTCGCCCTCGTTCTCGCGGTCCTCGTCGTCCACGAGGATGACGATGCGGCCCTCGCGCATGTCCCCGATGGCCTCCTCGATGGACGAGAAGGGGCTGTCGCTCTCCTTCTTGGGCTTCAGGTGCCGCGTCCTAGGCGTAGCCATGCGCTTTCAGGGTCTCCAGGGTGATACCCCGCCCGGCCTCCCCGGCCTGGGCGTGCGGGGCGAGAAGTTTCTCGACGTACTTGCCGATCAGGTCGGCCTCGAGGTTCACGGGGGCGCCGTCCGCCTTCACGGTCAGGGTGGTGCGCTCGCTCGTGTGGGGGATGATGGCCACCGAGAAGGCGCCCTCCTCCACCCCGGCGACCGTCAGGCTGATCCCGTCCACCGCGACCGAGCCCTTGAGCACGACGTAGCGCATGACTTCTTCCGGGGCCTCCACCGTGAGCCAGATGGAGTCCCCCTCCGCCCTCCGGCCGCGGAGCCTCCCGACGGCGTCCACGTGGCCGGTCACGAGGTGGCCCCCGAGGCGGTCCCCCAGGGCCATGGCGCGCTCCAGGTTGCAGCCGTCCCCCGCCCCAAGGGCGCCGAGGTTGGTGCGGCGCAGGGTCTCGGGGGAGAGGTCCGCCTCGAAGCCCGAGGCGCCGAAGGCGACGACGGTGACGCAGGCGCCGTTCACGGCGATCGAGTCGCCCATCCGGACGCCCTGCACGACGGAGGGGGCCTCGACCCCCAGGCGCGCGCCCCCCTCGCCCTTCCGGAGGGAGCGCACCCGCCCGACCGCCTCCACGATCCCGCTAAACATCCCCGTCCTCTCCGTAAGCGGCCCAGACGGGTGGCCGGAGGTAGCCCTCGGCGAGCATGTCCTCCCCCAGCCGCTCCCA
>MGDP01000146.1 GCA_001790955.1 Candidatus Tectomicrobia bacterium RIFCSPLOWO2_12_FULL_69_37 | reverse complement strand
GCAGGTTGACCCCCTCGTACTGCCTTCCCTCGCGCAGGGTGAGGTCGCAGATCGTGACCTTTTTGGGCAGGGTCATGTCCGCGCGGACGGAATCGGCGAAGTTGTATGGGCTGACCGCCCACCGATCGGACTCATGTCTTGGCGCCATGTACGACCTCCAGATCACAGCGGATGATAAGACTCCCGTGAGGGGAGAGGAATAGCCGGTCAACGTTCCGGCGGTCCGTGGCGGCGCGGCGCCGCTCAGGACTGCAAGAAACCGCCGTCCAGCTGGATGGCCTGGCCCGTCATGGAGATGGCGTCGTCGGACGCCAGGTACACGGCCAGCGGCGCGAGCTCCCAGGCCTCCGTGAAGCGCTTGACGGGGATGCGCTGGCGGAACATCTCCCGCGCCTCCTCGGGAGTCTTCCCCATCTCGGCGGCGAAATTCTCCACGCTCGTGTCCCACATCTGGGTGTCGACGAGGCCGGGGCAGATGGCGTTCACGGTGATGCCCTTGTCGGCCACCTCGCTCGCGAGCGACCGCATGAAGCCGAGGGCCCCGTGCTTGGAGGCGGCGTACGCGCTGCGGTAGGGGAGGCCGATCTTGCCCGAGCTCGAGTTGATGTTGATGATGCGGCCCCACCCCCGCTCCAGCATCTGGCCCAGCAGCGACTGGGTGACGAGGAATATGCCCGTCAGGTTGATCGCCAGGGTGAAGTCCCACGTCTCCTCGTCGAGGGTGTGGACGGGACCCTTGCTCAGAACCCCGGCGTTGTTGACCAGGATGTCCACCCGGCCGAAATGATCCAGGACCGTCTTCACCGCTTGGCGGATGTTCGCCCGGTTCGTCAGGTCGAGCCGGACGGCCATGCCCCTGCGGCCCAGCCCCTGGACTTCCTTCGCGACGGTCTCGACCTCGCTCTGGGTCCGGGCCGCCACGGCGACGTCGGCCCCCTCCCGGGCGAAGGCCAGGGCGATCTCCCGCCCGATCCCCCGTCCTCCTCCGGTGATGAAAGCGATCTTGTTGAGGAGTCTCATAGGCGGTTTTCCCTCCCTCTTTCGAGTTTCATTTTTTGGAACTAGGTTTCACGGATGCTATGGAAAATTTAAGAGTATCTGGTATTGTTTGCCACCTAAAAATCCATCATGTTCTATATATTGAAACCTCGTTTTGAAATGTGGTATAAGCCGATTTGTCGGCCACGGCCGGGGTGTTTGTCAAGTCCGAAATACGCGCGACGCGCCGGGAAAGGGCGGATGATGAACCAGTCCCTCCAGAAGACGGCCCGCATCCTCGGGATTCTCATGGAGTCGAAGGCCCCGGTCGGGGTGAACGAGTTCGCCCGCCTCCTGGGGATGCCCAAGAGCACCGTCTCGCGCTTCATGGCCACGATGGAGTCGCTGGGCATGGTGCGGCGCGATCCCGAGAACGGCCGGTTCTTTCTCGGCTTCCGGCTCTTCGAGTTGGGCTGCAAGGCCATCGAGGACCTGGGCCTGCGCAAGGCCGCCCTCCCCCTGATGGAGTCCCTGCGCGACCGCATCAACGAGAGCGTCCTCCTCACCGTCCTGGAAGACACCCACATCACCTACCTGGACACGATCGAGAGCCGGCAGGCCATCGTCGCCCGGACCCAGATCGGCGGCAGGGCCCCCGCCTACTGCGTCTCCAGCGGAAAGGCCATGCTCGCCCACCACCCGGACCGCATCGAGAAGGTGGTCGCCCAGGGGCTGCGCCCCTACACCCCCCTCACCATCACCGAGCCGGACCGCCTGCGGCGGGAGTGCGAAAAGGCGCGCGAGCAGGGCTACGCGCTGAACCGGGGGGAGTTCCGCGAGGGGGTCACCGGGGTGGGGGCCCCCGTCTTCAACGCGTCCGGCGCCGTCATCGGGGCCATCAGCACCTCCACCCCGGCCGCCCGGATGAACAAGCTGCGCTGGCAGGAGCACATCGAGGCCGTCACCCAGACCGCCCAGGCCATCTCCCGCCGCCTGGGCGCCCCCGCGCCCGCGGGGGCTCACCACCTGCCCGGGTAGCCCTCCGGCAGCTCCCCCCTGTAGGGCCCCGCCCCGGTGTTCTGGCGGATGTAGACGATCTTCCGGTGGCCGGGCCGGACGTTCCCGTTCAGCGCCTCCCGCAGCCAGTCCACGGCGAAGGGGTTGAGGTCCAGCCCGCCCAGCCCTTTCATGCCCCAGACGCGGTGGAACTCGTTCTCCAGGATCCACATCTCCTTCGGGCAGTTCAGCTCCTCGAAGAGGCTGAAGGCGCCCTCCACCGGGGTCAGGGGGTCGAACTCCCCCGCCCCCAGGAGGACGGGGCAGCGGATCTTCTGGGCGTGGCCCTGGAGGGTCATTCTCTCGGCCATCCGGTCGAAGGCCTCCTCCTCCTGGATGCCCGCCATGTACATGAAGATCTGCTTGAAGCGGGGGGAGGCCTCCTCGAAGATGCGGCGCGTCCCCGCCAGGTTGGCGCTCGCGGCGGCGCAGGCCTTGACGCGGGGCTCCAGGGCGGCGGCGCGCGGCGCCCAGAAGGAGCCCATGCTGATCCCGAAGACGCCGATCTTCTCGGCGTCCACCTCGGGCCGGGAGGCCAGGTGGCCGATCACCGCCTGGGCCGCCCGCTCGTAGTTGTCGTCGGTGACCCGGATCCTCCGGATGTTCGAGATGCCCTGGCCGGGCCCGTCCATGGCGCAGGCGTGCATCCCCCGCCGCAGGAAGTCGTTCTGGAGGATGTAGGGGTAGAACTCCTTCGTCTGGTCCATGCCGGGGATGTAGAGCACGCAGGGGGCCTTGCGCCGGTCCGGCAGGAGGTGGAGGAGGATCTGGATGTGGCTCCCCTCGAAGGGCACCTCCAGCCGCTCGATGGGATAGGGGGCGAGGGAGATGGCCTTGTCGTGGCAGCGGATGAGGCCGGCGTGGAGCTTGAGCTTCTGGGGGTGGTCGTCCTCGAAGAGGACGTGCTGCCCCTTGCGGTAGGCATCGGCGGCCTGGACGTAGAGCTCGAGGGCGGTCTCCCGGCGGCCCGCCTCCTCCGCCGCGCGCGCCACGGCCTCCTTGTGGGCCGCGTCCTCGCCCTGGAGCTTGCTGATCATCTTGTAGTTCTTGACGCCGCGCGGCAGCTCGAACTTCTCGTCCTCGAAGTTCTGGACCATGCCGGAGGTCTTGGCGAGGTAGTCCAGGATCCACTGCTGGCCGTCGCGGCTGCGGGTCAGCTTTCTTGCCATGCGGGCGTCCCCCTCGTCGGGAAAGATGGGAAAGATGGATGATCGGCGCCGGCGCCCCGCCCGGCGGCGGAGGGCGGAGGGGCCCTACCGCGGCGCGGCGGCGGCCGGCTCCGGCAGGATGAGCGGGTCCACGTCCTTCAGGAGCGGCAGGACCTCCCGGCCGAAGATCTCGGCCTCCTCCAGGTAGGGATACCCGTGCATGATGAAGTGGGTCACCCCCGCGTCCACGTAGGCGCGGATCTGGCGGGCCACCATGTCGGGGGTGCCGACGAACATCGTGGCGCCCCCGCCGCGCACCTTGTTGATGCCCATCCAGATGGTCTCGGTGAGCCAGAAGGAGGGGTTCCGGGCGGCCATCTCGTTGATCCGCCGCTGGCTGGTGGACTCGGTCGTGCGGACGGAGTCGGCCCAGGTGGCGGTGTTGCCGAGCTCGCTCCCCTCGATCATGCGCTCGGCCGCCCGCCGGGCCTCCTCCCTCGTCTCCCGCACGCAGAGGCAGTGGCGCACCCCGAACTCCAGGGGCCTCGGCCGGGGGAGCTCCCCGGCCATCTTCGAGACCTCCGCGACGTCCCTGGCCACGGTCTCGGGCTCGTAGGCGAAGAAGACGTGCACGTCGCCGTAGCGGGCGGCCACGCGCTTGGCGCTGTCGGAGCTCCCGGCCAGGAAGATGTCGGGGTGGGGCTGGGAGTAGCGGGGGGGCCAGACGTGGGCCCCCTCGATCTGGAAGAACTTCCCCTGGTGGGTGACGGGGCCCTTCTCCTCCCAGACCCGCATGACCACCTCGAGGAACTCCTCCGTGCAGTCGTAGCGCTCGTCGTGGCCGGCGTGGTAGCCGTAGCGCCGGAGGTCGGCGGAGTTGGCGCCCGAGACGACGTTGAGGGAGAGCCGGCCCCGGGTGAGGTAGTCGAGGGTGTTCGCCTGCTGGGCGGCGAAGACGGGGCCGACGAGGCCCGGCCGGAAGGCGACGAGGAACTTGATCTTCCGGGTCCGCATGGCGATGGCCGCGGCCGTCTGCCAGGCGTCCACGCAGTGGGTGCCCGTGGGGACGAGGATGTTCACGCAGCCGGCGTCCTCGGCTGCCTGGGTGACGCGGGTGAGGTAATCCAGGGTGGCGGGCCGCTCCGGGATCTTGGGGTTGGCGTGGTGGCCGTCCCCCGCGTTGAAGGAGCACAAGGCCCAGTGGAACTGAACCGGCATGCGTGACCTCCCGGGGGCGCCGCCCGCAGTCCCAATATGCAGAACGGAATTCCGAATGGTGACTCTCGTGCTTGTCTAAGCCCGGGGCTGAACGGCTGTCAAGGCGGGAGGGGGGAAACGGAAACCCCGGCGGATGGCCGTCCGCCGGGGCGCGCCGCGCGGGGTGAGGGAGCTACCGCTGGGCGATCGCCGCGGAGAACTCCCGGAAGCGCTCGAGGGGAAGGTCCCCGACCATGGCGTAGATGAACGCCCCCTTGCGCCAGACGAAGGTGCGGGGGGAGTCCTCGTTCATGGTCACCCAGCCGTCGTGGCGCAGGAAGCCGGGCCACTCGGTGTTGTCCTCGGCCGGGATCACGTTCAGGTGGAGCCGGGTTTCCCCCAACCGGTAGATCAGGTGGGCGATCTTCTTGCCGTCCACCTCGCGGAGGGTGGCGCCCTCGAGGACGAACTCGCTCTGCCCCCCGGAGAGGGGGACCTTTTGCCGGTAGCGGAAGTCCTTGTTGAACGTGGTGAAGAGCTTGTCCAGGCGCGCCTTGTGCTTGGCCTCGATGCGATCCTGGACGGCGACGGGGAAGGTATCGGCCTGGCGGGAGGTGGTCTTCGCCTCCTGGGCCACGAGGTCGTAGGGGTCCTTCGAGTCGAGGAGGCGGTCGATGCCAAAGAAGCCCACCGCCAGCGTCAGGGAGGCGGCCAGGGCGCCCGCGAAGCCGGCCTGCCAGAAGCGGCGTGCCTGCCAGCGGTTCTCGCGGCGCTCCTGCTCGGCGAGGCGGTAGAAGTGATCCACCAGCCGCTCGGGGGCCGAGTGGTAGGCCAAGTGCCGGCGGACGAGGGAGGCCATCTCCCCGTCGTGGGGGGCGGCTTCGCCCGAGGGCTCGCGGCTGGGTCCGGCTTCCTGGCTCATCGCGGTTTCGACTCCTGGTAGACCCTGAGCTTCTTGCGGAGCCCTTGATGCGCCCGCCACAGCTTGCTCTTCACCGTCCCGGCCGGGATGCCCATGACCTGGGCGATCTCCTCGACCGAGAACCCCTCCACGTCGGCGAGGAGGACGACGCTGCGGCTGTCCTCGTGCAGGCTCGCGAGGGCTTCGTTCAGATCCCGCCGGAGCAGCTCGGGGGGGAGGTCCGAGAAGCCCCCCAGCTCAGAAGGGGCCGCGAGGGATGAATCGTCCTCGGGGTAGTCCGCCGAGGTCGCCTCATACCGGCCCCTCCGCAGCCGGTTGATGTACGTCCTCCTGATAATTGTAAACAAATAAGTTCGGATTTCTCCTCCCGCCAGATTGCAGTTTCCGTTCAAAAGCACGCGGGAAAGGGCGTCGTGGACGATATCCTCGGCCTCGTCCCCGTCGCGGGTGAGCCAGCGGGCGAAGCTGTAGAGGGAGTGCAGATGGGGCAAGAGGGCGCGGAGGAAAGCCTCGCGGTTCACGGGGAAATCGATCGCCTCCCTCGCTCCGCCCGTTTTCCTTGGGAAGATAGGGCCTGGCAGGACTGCGGCCCGCGCATCTTACCCCAAAAACGGCTCGGCGGCGCGCCTTTTCCCGGCGGAAAGGGGCGGGCCGGGGATATAATGGGCTTTCCCGGCGGGAGGAGCGCGGCGGATATCGCGGGCAAAGGGACGGAAACGAAGGCGGGGCGGACGGGCGGAGCCCACGGACGATGAAATGACGAAAATCCGCTCCTCCCCGGGCGGCCCCTCCGCAACCCTCCCGCATTGGAGCGGCCCGGCATGATCGTCGCCATCCACCAGCCCGCCTACCTCCCCTGGCTGGGCTACTTCCACAAGATCCTCCACGCCGACCTCTTCGTCCTCCTCGACACCGTCCAGATGGAGAAGAACGGCTTCGCCAACCGCAACCGGGTCTGGGCCCCGAACGGCGTCCAGTGGCTCACCGTCCCCGTCCTCATGAAGGGCCACACCCACAGCACCTTGGGTGAGATGCGCATCAACCCCGCCGTCTCCTGGAAGGCCAAGCACCTGAAGACCCTGGCCCTCTCCTACGGCAAGCGCCCCCACTACCTCCGCTACGCCGGGGACATCGAGCGCCTCCTCGCCGGATCCGGCGAGGAGCTGACCCCCTTCCTCGCCCGGATGCTCGAGTACTTCCTCCAGGCGCTCGGGATGGGGGAGAAGCGCGTGGTGCGCGCCTCCGCCCTCGCCCCCGAGGGCAAGGCCACCACCCTCCTCCTCGACATCTGCAAGAAGGCCGGGGCCACGGCCTACCTCTCAGGCGTCGCGGGCAAGGAGTACCTGGACCTGAAGCACTTCGACGAGGCGGGTATCGAGGTGGTCTTCCAGGACTTCCATCACCCCCGCTACGGCCAGGGCCGGCCCCAGTTCGAGCCCAACCTCGCCGCCGTGGACGCCCTCTTCAACCTCGGGGGGGAGGAGGTTCTCGAACTGCTGAAAGGCGCGGGCGGGGTGGAGCGGAGGGGGTGAGGGTCTCTCAATTGGTCGAAAGGAATTTTTAGTCAGGAAGTAAAAGACCCTAGAAAATCAGCGATAAAGTCAAACCTCTTACTTTCAATTGGAACGGGATTTTCTTTCTTGCCCCATAGGTATGCCACGCTAGACGATGGGTCGCCTTCACATCTGGCAGCGACCAAGGAATGAATTTTCATTTTAGCTTGCTGGTTGGGTTTCCATTTTAGGGGGAGGGATGAGCATTTAACGAATTCCTCGATACATCCATTCATCTCTGGATGTTTATCAAAAGCCGCTTCCAACAATAAACTTTCCAAATTACCGGGATTCGTCGCTGAGGGAATCATAACTATTGCGGTTTTGATCTTCTCGGTGGCTATTTTTTTGAAAGGCTTTTCTGGGGACGGAAGGCCATTATTAGCGAATACTTTTTTGAGGCTGTCCAAACGTTTGCCTGGGTCATCGTTACTGTCAGCGACAAGCACAACGCCCCTGATAACATCATCAAAACTTGTCGCTCCCGTGAGGGCTTTTAAGCATCGATCGAAAGCAGTAACCCCACCTCCTTCAACGTCAGGTATTATCAAGTCAAAATCAAATATCTTTCGGTCAACGAGAAGGTGAGAAAGGAAATTACAATCGGCGTCGCCTTCGCAGAGGATCAGATGCCCTCTACGAAATTGAGTCGTAATTTGCTCTCGTTTGTATCTGCGGAGGACAAGCTCTTCAGCGCTGGGCGGCATCGCACTATCTGACCTCAAAACCGTATTCGATCGCAGCCTCAAAATTCTCAGCTTCTACTTTTTTGACGTGTGTTTGACCTTGTTTTTTCGTCATGCGGAGCAAACAATAATCGTCTCTCTCTTTCAGAGCGGGAGTCAGCAAACGTAAAAATTCCATGCTGTGTGTGCTAGCAAACAGTTGTGTATCGTTGCTTTCGCAATATTCGAAAATTGCCTTCATGTATTCACCGATTTTGCTGTGGTAGAAACCATTTTCTATTTCGTCTATCAAAACTACTCCTCTGGCCCTGTTCTCTATGGCAACTAAGATGGCGAGGAATTTGGTTAGACCCGCAGAAAATGAACCGATGGGTATCTTTTTGGCCAGAAGATTTGACCCTACAAATGGTACCTCGGCACCGCCATGGATAATAACTGAAATATCGTTGATCTCAGGAAATACCTTCGTTAGGGATGCTAGTATCTTCCCCTTTTTGTTTTGGGCATCTAAATTAGATAAACCTCTCGAAAGTTGATCTGGAGAAAAAACGTTTGATGCGTTCAATAGTACCATCGAATAGGGTGCTTTAGGGGCCTGGAATCTTAAGCGTTCGCCTCCTGCGATCTCTATTTGGGTGTTGTATGTTTCTTTTTCTCCGATTCCCGCGCGAAAGGTTATAGGTTGAATTACCGCAGTAGAACTACCAAGGTCGCCTGTGGCTAACGGTAACGAGAATTGTCCTTGGGAGCCATAGGATATCACGAGCCATCTAAGGTCAGAATTGACATCGGTAAATTTAATTTCGATGTCACGGCTTGTGTCGAAAGAATGGAACATCTCTTCAAAAAAAGTCTTGTATGAGTCAGATGCCAATTCAATTGGCTTTGCAGGAGAAATGACGCCGCGCCATAGGAGTGTCCTCAAAAACATTTCCGGGGAGGTCCCTGCGCACAGAAAAACTGCATCGAGGAGCGACGACTTACCGCTTCCATTATCTCCAACTATGAAATTAAATCTTTCAAGATTACCTAGATTTAAATCTTTAAAGCACCTGAAATTCCTAACGTTTATGGTGCGAAGCATTTGATAGACCTTTCTTGATGCAGGACTAGCTATATACATTGTAAAGAGACCCTACACTAAATGCCCGCACTTTTCGACTTGGGACAAATTCCTACTGGAACTCCAGCGTCTTGGCCTCCAGCCCGAGCGCGATCTTCCCCACCGTCTCCAGGCAGCGGTCGTTCGCGGGGGGCATGACGACCCCCGCCATGGCGTCGCGCAGGTGGCGCTCGATGGGCAGCGAGCGGGAGAGCCCCCGGCCCCCGCAGAGGCGGATGCCCTGCTCGGCCAGCTCCTTCGCCGCCTCGGTGGCCAGGTACTTGGCCTGGTTCAGGATGAAGGTGAGCTCCTGGCGCCCCAGGTTCCCCCGCAGCATGCCCAGCTTCTCGGCGGCGCGGCGGGCGTTCTCCAGGAGCATGGACATCTCCCCGATCTGGCGCTGGACGCGGTCCACGTGGGCGAGGGTCTTGTCCATGCCGTGGAACTTGGTCCGCTTCGCGTAGTCCACGCAGAACTCGTAGGCCGCCTCGGCGATGCCGATGTAGACCGCCGTGTAGCCGAGCGACCAGATGCTCATGTCCTTCCCGAGGATGCTGCCCGGCGCCCCGATCACCTCCTCCGGCTCCACCCGCACGTCGTGGAAGTGGATGGAGTTCGAGGCCGTCCCCCGCATCCCGAGGGTGTCCCAGTCGTCGAGGATCTCGATGCCCTCCCGGCCCGAGGGCACCATGACGTTCAGGAGGCCGTCCGAGAGGCCCCTGGCCCCCTCCAGCAGGCTCCAGGTGAAGTAGTAGGTGGCCCCCGTCGAGAGGGAGCAGAAGTGCTTCTTCCCGGCGAGGCGGTAGCCCGCCCCGTCCCGGCGGATGGAGGTGCGCAGGGCCAGCTTGTCGCGGAAGGAGGAGCCCGGCTCGCTCGTGATGGAGGAGAAGATGGCCCCCTTCTCCACCACCTCGCCGAAGTAGCGCGCCTGCTGGGCGGGGCTGGCGAGCTGCTGCATGAAGTCCACGATGGCGCTGTGCATGTTGAAGGTCAGCCCGGTCGAGGCGCAGCCCCGGGCGATCTTCGAGAGGACGGTGACGTAGGTCAGGGAGTCCGCCCCGATGCCCCCGTGGGACTTGGGCACCATGAGGGCGAGGAGGCCCGCCCCGGCCAGGTCGCGGTAGTTCTCGTGGGGGAAGCGGCCCTCCCGGTCCACGGCCTCGGCCCGGGGGGCGATCTTCTCCCGGCTGAGGCGGTCGGCAAGATCCACCCACTTCTGGTGCTCGGGGGAGATGGGCGGCGCGAGGGGCATGGGGAACCTCAGGCCAGGGCGGCGGCCGGCTTCGACAGGGTGACGGGCTCGGTGTCCCGGAGGAGGGGCATGACCTCGCGGCCGAAGATGCCGGCCTCCTCGACGTGGGGCCAGCCCGAGAGGATGAAGGTCTCGACCCCCGCTTGGACGTACTCCTTGAGGGCCTTGGCGATCATGTCCGGGGTGCCCACGAGGGAAGCCCCCGCGCCCGCGCGCACGGTGTTCACCCCCATCCAGAGGGTGTCGGTCACCCAGAGCGAGCCGCGCCGGGCCAGCTCGTTCACGCGCATCTGGCCCGCGCTCTCGGTCTTGTCCCGCATGTCGGCCCAGGTGCCCAGGTTGGCGATGTCGCTCCCCTCGATCAGGGCCTCGGCGGCGCGGCGGGCCTCCTCGCGGGTCTCGCGGCAGACGATGTGCATCCGGGTGCCGAACCTGAGCTCCTTCTCCCGGCCGAACTCGGCCGCGCGGCGCTTCATGTCGGCGGCGTCCTGGGCGATGGTCCCGAGCTCGACGGCGTACATCATGTGGACGTCGGCGTGCCGGGCCCCCACGCGGCGGCCCGCCTCGGAGCTGCCCCCCAGGTAGATGGCGGGGTGGGGCCGGGAGGCGTGGCCCGGGAAGATGGCGGCGTCGCGCACGTCGAAGTGCTTGCCCTTGAAGGTGACGGGCCCCCCGCCCCGCCAGAGGGCCTTGACGACCTGGAGGAACTCGTCCGTCCGCTCGTAGCGCTCGTCGTGGGCGAGGTGGTCGCCGTAGCGCATCTGGTCCAGGGGGGTGGAGCCCGTCACCACGTTCACGGTGAGGCGGCCCCCCGTCATGGCGTCCAGGGTGTTGGCCGTCTGGGCGGCGAAGACCGGGCTCGCGAGGCCCGGCCGGAAGGCCACGCAGAACTTGATGCGCTCGGTGTGCTGGGCCACGGCGGCGGCGACCAGCCAGGCGTCCAGGCAGTGGGTGCCGGTGGGGACGAGGAGGTTCACGAAGCCGGCCCGCTCGGCCGCCCGGGCCACCTCGGAGAGGTAGGCGACGGTGGGCTGGCGCTCGGGCCGCTGGGTGTTGATCTTCCAGCCGTCGCCGTTCTTGGCCGAGGGGAGGAACCAGGCGTACTCGGTGGGCATGGGGGCCTCCTGCGGCTTGGGTCCCGGCGCCGGGGGCGGGCGGGAAGGCCGTGGGCTTTAACCGGGATTACAGTAGGAGGTGAGCTTCCCCTGCGCAAGTGCCCGGCGAAGGGAATCGCGCCTCATGACGCGCCCGCCTCCCTGGGCCGGGGGCGGGGTTTTTGCGCGGCTGCGCTGGCCGGGAAGAGATCGTCGAGGAGGCTTCTCCAGTTCTCCCGCTCCCGGGCCGGGTCGACAAGCGGTTTCAGGCGGATGCACCACTCCCGAATCTCCCGGCAAAAGGCGGCGTCGGTCTCCGCGCGCTCCAGCAGCGAGGCGAGGGCCTCGGTGTCCATGAAGGGGAAGTAGCCGGGGTAGTCGCGGCCCAGGAGGCCCATGGAACCGGGGATCCGGGAGGAAAGGGTGGGGACCGAGCAGGCGATCGCCTCGCACACGGCGTTGGCCCCGCCCTCCATCTTCGAGCTGATCGCGTGGAGCCGCGAGCGGGCGAGGATGCGGAGAGCTTTCCAGCGGGGGACCTCCCCCAGCCACCGGTAGCGGGGGTTGGAGGCGGCCTCCTCCCGCGCCGCGGCTTCCATCTCCGGGCTGAGGGCGCCGCCCACGTGCAGAATCCGGATCCGGGAGGAGGGCCCGAGCAGGCGGGCCGCCCGGGCGGCGCGGAAAGGGTCCTTGACCGGGCGCAGGTGGCCGAGCACGCAGACCTCGAAGGCATCCGCGGAGGGCCGGGGGAGGCGGGCGGGGGGGCGCACCGATTGGCAGATCACCCGCACGACGGGGCGCAGGCGCTCGGGCAGTTCCTCGGCGCCCATGGATTGCAGCACGATGATGCGCGTCGCCATCTCCAGGGATTCCCGCGCCTGCGGATGGGTGTGGATGTCGCCGTAGAGATCGGTCCCCGTGAGGGCGAGGACGAGGGGTTGCTCCGGGCGGGACTCCCGGAAGCGCCGCACCGAGGCGTGGCTCCTCAGGGCGTGCAGGGCCACCATCACGTCGCACCGGCGTCCGTCGTACTCCTCTCGGACGGAGACCCGGAGCCCCAGCCCGCGCAGGATGCCTGCCCAGCGGGCCGCCGTGATTCGGTTGCCCTGGCGCGAGGTGCGCGGCGCGGGGGTGATGAGCGCGATGTCCATGAAGAGGAAGTTCTCCAGGCGGAGGATAAGGGAATCCGAGAGGAAAAGCGCCATCGGCGGCCAGAATACACCGGAGGTCCGCGGGGTTTCACCCCCCGGCTCCGTGGGGGGCTAGAGCGCGCAGGTCCGGAAGCCGGCGAAGACGTCCCGCCGGTCGGGGGTGAAGAAGTTGCGGTAGTTGGCGCGGATGAGCCGCGAGCGCGTGGCCCAGCATCCTCCCCGCAGGACCTTGCGGGTGCGGAACCAGGGCTCGGAGTACTCCTCGTAGGGGTCCGGCGTGAAGCCCGGGAAGGGGATGAAGCCACTGGCCGTCCACTCCCAGACGTTCCCGATCATCTGCCGGCAGCCGAAGGCGCTGTCCCCCGCGGCGTGGGCGCCCACCTCGGCGCAGCCCATTCCCTGCCAGTCCAGCCGCGCCCGCTCCGGCGTGGGGGGCTCGTCTCCCCAGGGGTAGCGGCGCTTGCGCGGGGAAAACCCTCCTCCCGGGAGGGGCTCCCCAGTGGCCGCGAGCTCCCACTCCGCCTCGGTGGGGAGCCGCCGCTTGGCCCAGCAGCAGTAGGCCTCGGCCTCGTGCCAGTTCAGATGGATCGCCGGCCGGTGGGGCTCGAGCGGCACCCAGCGGTCGAAGTCCCGCCGCTGCCAGCCGCCCCCGGCGACCCGCCGCCAGTGGACGGGATGGAAGGCGCCCTGCTTCTCCCGCCAGGCCCAGCCCGCCTCGCTCCAAAGCTCCCGGCGCCGGTAGCCGCCGTCTCCCGCGAACCGGGCGAACTCCGCCTGGGTGACGGGGACCTTGGCGATGGAGAAGGGAGCCACCTGGACGGGGTGGGCCCACTTCTCGTTGTCGAACACGAAGGGCTCCTCCGGGGAAGAGCCCAGGAGGAAAGTCCCGCCGGGGATCCGGGCATCGCCCGGGTGCGGCCCTCCGCCGAGACCGCCTTCTCGGATGCCGGAGAGGCGGGGCGCGGGGTATGCCAGGGTCTGGCGCATGTAAGTGAACGCCTCGGTGTGCATGTCCTCGTGGTGGAGGGAGTACAGGACGTGGTAGCGCTCCGCGGGGGAGGGGTCCGCGCCATCGAGGCGGTGCAAGACGCAATCCCTCACCTCCCGCATGTAGGCGTATGTTTCCTCCCGGGAGGGGAGGGGAAGATCCCAGCGCACGTCGTGGGGGATGGCCATGGAGTCGTAGATGGAATCCGCGTCCGCGCGCAGGGGGGGACGCCCGCCCGCGTGGCGGAGCACCCATTTCTCCTGGAACCATGCCATGTGGCCGATTTCCCAGAGGAGGGGGTTCGTGATGGGGAGGTGAGGGCCCAGCATCTGCCCGTCATCGAGATCGGCGACCGCCTCGAAGATCCGCTCGCGGGCGTCCCGGGTCCACTCGGCCAGGCGCCTGGGGTCCATCGTCTTCGCTCCTCCGCGGGGGCGGCCCGGGCCCGCGTCAGCCCTCCGCGGCTTCCAGGTACTGGAGGCTGAACAGCCGGGCCGGGTCCGTCCAGACCTTCCGCACCTCCAGGCCGCCCTGGGCGGCGAGGGCGGCGAAGTCCCCGAGCGTGTACTTGTGGCAGTTCTCGGTGTGGATGGTCTCGCCCGCCTCGAAGCGCACCTCCACCCCCCCGACGCGCACGGCGTGGGCGGCGGTCGAGACCAGGTGCATCTCGATGCGGCTCTCGGCGGGGTTGAAGCGCGCCCGGTGGCGGAAGAGGCCGGGGCGGAAGTCGGCCCCGAGCTCCCGGTTGAGGACGGAGAGGATGTTCAGGTTGAAGGCCGCGGTCGCGCCCCGGCGGTCGTTGTAGGCCGCCTCGAGCCGCCGGACGTCCTTCATGAGGTCCACCCCGACGAGGAGGCCGCCCCCCGCGCCGCAGGCCTGGGCCACCCGGCGGAAGAATTGGAGGGCCTCCTTGCGGGTGAGGTTCCCGATGGTGGAGCCGGGGAAGAAGCCGGCCCGCCGCGCGGCGCGGCCGTTCAGGTGAGGCAGGGCGAAGGGGAGCGAGAAGTCGGCGCAGACGGGATGGACGGCCAGGCCGGGGAGGCGCTCCCCGATCTCCTGGGCGACCCGCTCCAGGTGGTGCATGGAGATGTCCACCGGCACGAAGGCCGCCGGGCGCTCCATGCGTTCGAGCAGGGGCAGCGCCTTGCGGGCGCTCGAGCTGCCGTACTCGATGAGGGCGCAGTCCGCCCCGAGGGCCTCGGCCATCTCGCCCGCCCGGGCATCGAGGATGCCCATCTCGGCGCGCGTCAGATAGTACTCCTCGAGCCCGCAGATCTCCTCGAAGAGCCGGGAGCCCCGCTCGTCGTAGAAGTACTTGCAGGGCAGCGACTTCTGGGGCCGCCGCAGGCCCGCGACGGATTCCTGGAGGTTGGCCCCGGCGCCGGAGCCGTCGGCGGCGGTTGAGACGGAGACGCCCGCTTTTGGGTTCATCGCTTCGATCACCTGTTGTGTAATGAGACCATTGGGCGGCGCGCCCATTCGCGGTCCGCCCGGCTGGGGATCAGGATTGTACCTTGAGACGCAGCCCCGGCGAAACCAGCCAGCGCTCCGCCGCCTCGAAGAGCCCCTGCGCCAGGAGGGCCAGCAGGGCGGCCGGCACCGCCCCCTCCAGGATGAGCCGGGTGTCGGCCAGGCGGATGCCGGTCAGGATGGGCTGGCCGTAGCCGCCCGCCCCGATCAGGGCGCCCAGGGTCGCCGTGCCCACGTTGATCACGGCCGAGGTCTTGACGCCGGCCAGGATGGCGCTCGAGGCCAGGGGCAGCTCGACGAGCCGGAGCCTCGCCCCCGGCGGCAGGCCCAGCGCCTCGG
>MGDP01000145.1 GCA_001790955.1 Candidatus Tectomicrobia bacterium RIFCSPLOWO2_12_FULL_69_37 | reverse complement strand
AGTGCCCTCAAGAAATTGAGCAGTCAAATTAATGAGCCAACCTTAATATTTTGTAGTTCCCCTGCCAGTGCCAAGCGAGTCGCGGATATTTTAATGGGGATAGAGCCCAGGTCGGACTCCAAATATCTAAATGATGCTGCAAATTGGATTGATGCTAATTTTCATCCTGATTGGCAATTTGGAAGGGCACTAAGACATGGTATTGGCATCCATCATGGAAGGATCCCGAGAGCATTGGCCCAGTATGTTGTCAGGTCTTTTAACAATGGACGATTAAAGTATTTAGTGTGCACATCTACATTAATTGAGGGCGTCAACACTGCCGCTAAAAATGTGGTTATTTATGACAATCGTATCGCCACGTCGAAATTTGATTACTTTACATTCAACAATATACGTGGAAGATCAGGGCGAATGTTCCGACATTTCGTGGGCCATGTATATTTATTCTACGAACCTCCTCCGGAATCACTTTGGGAACTTGAGATTCCATTCTTTAGCCAAACTGAAGAAACGCCGGAAACTCTCTTAATCCAGATGGATAAAGATGACCTTACAGATCGGTCGGTCACGCGCATAGAAAAGTTTGAAAGGCAAGACATTCTTAGCATTCAAACTTTACGGGGGAACAAGTTTATTGATCCGGACGACCAAATCGCTTTAGCGCAGGAGATACTGGATGATTTGAGACGATATCATTCCTTACTTGAATGGCAGGGTTTCCCGGGAAATTTTGATCAATTGCGTGCAATTTGCAATTTAATATTTTCTCATTTTAGTGCTGGGACTCAGATGGGTGCTAGGACAGGGTCTCAACTTGCATTTAGAATAAGTTATTTGGCGCAGACAAAGAGCATAAAAAGTCTGATTGATCAGGAAATACAAAACCCGAAAAGCCCGGGTTCAAACGACGAAAAAGTCGAGACAATTTTAAACTTCGTGCGCCATTGGGCTACCTTTCACTTTCCCAGATTGTTGATGGCAATTGATTTGATTCAAAAGGACGTTTTTACAAGGAATCAACTTATCCCTGGTGATTATAAGGCCTATGCCGAAAGTGTAGAAAATCTATTTTTGAGCCCTGCATTGGTAGCTTTAGATGAATACGGAATTCCATTACAGCTTGCGATAAAATTATCCTCCAAACTTGATTTAGAGACTAGCCTCGACGAGGCTCTGAGTATCATAAAAAGGATTAATGTGAATGAATATGAATTGCACCCATTTGAACGAGAAATCCTCGAGGACGTGACCCAATTTATTTAGGCATTCTTATTGCTCTTGCTAGACATCAGAAATTCTCTGTTTGAACATGAATCACGAACCTCAGCCCGCCAGGCGCTCCACCAGCCCCGCGATGAGGGCCGCGCGCTGGGGGAGGGTGGAGAGGTCGAGGTACTCCTCCTCGGTGTGGAGGTTCCCCCCGACGGGCCCCAGGCCGTCCAGGACGGGGACGCCCAGGGGGGAGAGGTAGTTCCCGTCCGAGCCCCCGCCCGTGGGGGTGTGGGCGAGGGCGAAGCCCGCCTCGCGGGCGGCCTCGGCGGCGATCCCGGCGAGCCAGTCCGTCTTCGCGTTCCGCTCCATGGCGGGGCGCCCGCCCCTGCGCTCGAAGGCGAGCTTCGTCCCCTCCAGGGCGGGCCGCCCGGCGAGGGCCAGGAGCTCCCGCTCCATCTCGTCGAGGGTGGCCTGGGTCTCGGCGCGCGCCTCGATGAAGCAGGCGGCCCGCCCGGCCACGATGTGGGGCCGCTCCCCGCCCGAGAGGCCTGTCACGTTCACCGTCCCTCCCGGCCGGGCCAGGGCGCACACGCGGAGGATCTGGTGGGCCAGCTCGGCCACCGCGCTCCGGCCCTTCTCCGGGTCCACCCCCGCGTGGGCCTCGACCCCCCGGACGCTCAGCTCGTAGTAGACGCTCCCCTTGCGGGAGGAGACGACCGAGCCGTCCGCCCGCCCAGGCTCGATGACGAGGGCGGCCGCCGCGTCCCGACCCAGGCGCTCGATGTGGGGCCGGGAGGAGGGGTTCCCCCGCTCCTCGTCCGTGTCGTAGAGCACGAGCACCTCCCCCGCCGGCCGGAAGCCCTCCTCCACGAGCGCCTCCAGCGCGAAGAGGCAGGCCACGAGGCTCCCCTTCATGTCGGCGACGCCGGGGCCGTGGGCGCGGCCCCCCCGCACGGCGAAGGGCCTGCGGGCGGCCTCGCCCTCGGGGAAGACGGTGTCGCAGTGGCCGAGGAGGATGACCTTGGGCCCGCCGGGCTTTCCCCCCTGGGCGCCCCGGAAGCGGGCGAGCATGTGGTCCCCCGCGCCGTGGTCCCCGGGCAGGCGCTCGACCTCGGCGCCGAGCGCCCGGTAGCGCCCGGCGAAGAGGGAGGCGACGGCGCTCGTCCCCGCGCAGGGGAAGGTGGGCGAGTCGATCGCGACCGCCCGGGCGAGGGTCTCCACCATCCGCCCGCGCTGGGCCTCAAGCCTCGCGAGCAGGGCGCGCCCCCCGATCATGCCTCCCCTCCGCCCGCGTAGAACCTCCCCTCGACGGTGTCCCCCGCGAGGAGGAGATCGTAGCGCCCCCGGGGGATGGCCCGCCAGACCTCCTCCGCGAGCGCGAGCTTGCCGGGGCCGGTGCAGTGGCTGAGGTAGAGCACCCGCCGGGCGCCCGGGGGCAGGCGCGAGGGGTAGCTCTCCGGGTGGGCGGCCAGGGCGGCCAGGTGGGCGGGGGTGATGCGCTGGCCCAGCTGGAGGCCGGTGAGGGCCGCCACGCGCTCCCCCCGGTGGACGATGAGAGGCCCGGCGTGCCGGCCGAGGGCGCTGAGCCCCAGCACCAGCACGCAGTGGGTGGCCCCCCGGGGGATGACGGGCTCGCCCTCGCCCGGGGCCTTGATGAGGCGCTTGCGCGCGCCGTCGGTCTTGACCACCAGGACGCCCCCGAACCCCTGGGCGTGCAGGGCCTCCACCTGCCCGGCCGGGAGCCCCCGGAACATGTTCTGGGGGAGCTTCTTCTCCACCCACACCACCGGGCCGCGCGCCGCCCAGGCGGCGGCGGCCTCCTGGACCCGCCCGCGCCCCTCCCCGCTCAGGAAGAGGGAGACGCCCTCCTCCTCCCCCAGGCCGTGGAGGTTGGTGGTGCTCGTGACGATGACGGGGGTGCCCGCGTCCAGGAGCTCCCGCACGAGCCGCTTCATCACCGTGGCCTTCCCCCCCGCCCCCATGACGGCCGCCATGTCCCCGGGCTTGAGGCCCAGGAGGGCGGAGAGGGAGGCGAGGGGCTGGGGGGTGCTCGTCATGGCTGGCCGGGTGACCTCACGAAAGAGTAGGGGCGTTCCATGGAACGCCCCTACGGGATCAGATACGGTTTCCGTCCGTAGGGGCGGGTTTCAAACCCGCCCCTACGGATGCTTTGGATTCGCGCCGTCCTCACGCCGCCGCCCGGTAGATGGCCTCGATGTCCTCCTGGGTGAGCTTCCGGGGGTTGAAGCCGAGGAGGCGCTGCTGGGTCTTGAAGGCCGCCTCGGCCAGCTCGGGGATGACGTGGGCGGGCACCCCCACCTCGCTCAGCCGGGTGGGCACCCCGCAGTCGCGGCAGAGGCGCTCGACCGCCCCGACCGAAAGCCCGGCCGCCTCGCGCTCGCCGAGCCCCTCCGTCCTCTCGCCCAGGATGCGGGAGATGCGGGCGAACTTGGCGGGCGCCGCCTCGAAGTTCCACTTCATCACGTGGGAGAACATGAGGGAGTTGCTCACCCCGTGGGGGATGTGGAAGCGCGAGCCGAGCGGGTAGGCCAGGGCGTGGATGGCGCCCGCCCCCGCCCCGGCGAGGCAGACGCCCCCGTAGTGGGAGCCGAGGGCCATGTCGGAGCGCGCCTGGAGGTCGCTCCCGTCCCGGCACACCTTCCGCAGCGCCCCCGCGATGAGCTCCATCCCCCGCACGCTGTAGAGCTCGCTCAGGGGGTGGGAGTTCGGGTTCACGAAGGACTCCAGGCAGTGGGTGAGGGCGTCCACCCCCGAGGCGGCGGTCACCTTCTGGGGCACGGTGAGGGTGAGATCCGGGTCCACGATGGCCGCCCAGGGGATGATGTAGGTGCTCACGATGGCGAGCTTCACCCCCTGCTCGGGCACCGAGAAGATGGCGTTGGGCGTGGCCTCGGCCCCGGTGCCGCTCGTGGTGGGGACGAGGATGGCGGGGATGGAGGGCTTCGGGAGGAGCTCGACGCCCAGGTAGTCCCTCGGCGCCCCCCCGTTCGCCAGGATGCCGGCGATGGACTTGGCGATGTCCATCGAGCTGCCGCCCCCGACCCCCACCACGAGGTCCGGCCGCTCGCCCTTGAACTGGGCGTGGGCCTTCTCCAAGTCAGCGATGGCGGGCTCGGCCGGGCAGTCGTCGTAGATCGCGATGTCCACCCCCGCGGCCTTGAGGGGGGCGAGGGCCTTGCCGGCCACTCCCGCTCCGCGCACCCCCTTGTCGGTGAAGAAGAGGGCGCGCCTGGCCCGGAGGAACTCGGCCTCCTCCTTGAGCCGGGCGACGGTGCCGGGCCCGAACCAGGTCCGGCGCGGATGGCGGATGCTTGACATCGCGGACTCCTTCGTGCCGTGGAGATGAAGTGTGAAACGCCCCGGGAAGCGGAGGCCTTGCTCTCCCAAGGCCAGCTCCCCTATCGAATCCAGCCCGTTCCAGTCCCTACCACCACCTTCTCGCCATGCTGATTCTCGCACCACAAATCCACGCCGAACCTTGTGCCTGCCTCCTCTTGTTCCTTCGAGCCGACGCGCGACTTCGAGACCAGCGTCTCGTTCATCCGGACGATTTGGATGAACTTTAGCTCCATTCGTCCGCCTTGAAGCCATTCCTCGCCAAACAGGGAGATCATCAATTCGGTAAGGTAGCCCTGAAACATCGCCCCTGATGCCGCTCTCCCCGGCAGTCCGCATCGCTTCGCGAACTCCGCGTCGGTGTGCACGTTTCTTGCCGGCCAGCCGTCGAAGGGGGGCCACCCTCCCGAGAAAAGCCAAGTTCTAAAAGACGTCACGGTCTTCATGGTGCCACGGAACTCGAAACCTATCGGGGTGTCTTTCCTGAGAATCGCCATTTCGCCGTTCCTATAGGTTCCGGGTCGCGGATGAAAGCGGGACTACGCGCCGCCGGGTATGGCGACAAAGGCATTCGTGGTCTTCCTGCGCAATACGGGCGCGCCATTTTCGCCGGCGATCAAGGCGTCCACGACCTGGTATGGCTTCCCCCGCTTCTCGTAAACGCCGATCACCTTCCAGGTCACGGTGAGCTTGCCTCCCACGCCAGCGGGGGCGAGGTACTCCACCTCTTCATGCGTGTGGACAGCCGCCATGCCCGGCGGAAGGCGAAAAGAGGGGCTCCGGGTGATGTTGCTGTAGTTGATCAGCAGTGCCGGGTGGACGATGGGGGGCCCGCCGGCTGCACCCTGCATGTACCTCGGATGGAAGTCCTCCACCGCGTGAAGGTAGTTTTCGTTGAATTCCTGGGTAACGTGAAACGCGGCGGGCTCGAACTCCTCGCCCGGCGCGAGCTCATTCGCTGTTTTCCCTGTTTCGGTCATGGGCCCGGTCGCTCCGCCATGTCCATCCGGCGGCGTGTTCTCCGCCGCGCAGCCGCCGCCACGGGTTTCAGCGCTCGTCGATGAAGCGCTTGAATTTATAGTCCCCCGCGATCTCCGAAAACCCATCCGCGGCAAGGAATTCTATGCCCGGAACGATTTCGGCCACCCTGCTGACCAGGGCGACGGCCTCGCGGGCAATCCTTTCCCGATCCTCCGCGGCACAGGCGACGCGCAAGAGAACGGCGTCCGGCGAGAACTTGTCCGCCGGATCTTCTCTCGTGATGACGACTTGGTATTCGGCCACGCCTTGGCTCAGGAGCCTCGTCAGTTCCTCGTTCAATGGCTGAGGGTTTATCAGCGTGCCTTTCACCTTGACCAATCCGTCGACCCGGAAAGGATCGCCCAGGAAACGAGGTTCCCGCCGTCCGCAGTGCGGGCAGGTCTCGTGCGTCATGGCGACCACGTCCCCCATGACGTACCGCAGCAGGACCGTGCCGCGGCGGTTCAGGTGGCTCATGACCAGCATCCCCTTCTCGCCGTCGGGCACCGGCGCGCATGATTCCCTCTCGATCACCTCGAAGTAGAACTGCTCGGGTGCGGGAATGTGCCTTCCGCCCCCCTCCGCGCACTCGTTGGCCGGACCGATCATCTCGGTTGCGCCGTAGCCGTTGTTGATTGCCGGGTTCTTGCTTCCCAGCGATATGAGGCGGGAGCGGATATCCTCCCGCATTCCTGCCGGGCACGGCTCTCCCATGACCATCGCCAATCTCGCCGAACGGAAGTCCTTCCCGAGCTCCTGCGCGCGCATGATCAGGCGCCGGACGTAGGAAGTTATCCCCCAGAGAACGGTGACTTTTTCCCTCTCGATGGCCCCGATGGAGTCATCCATGCGGTTGTGCACGCGAAAATCGGGATAGGGACGCCCGGTCAGCCCGGAGAGCAGCTTGCTGCCCACGGCCATCGCCCCCCAGGTCGCGCTCAGAAACCCCTGGTGGGGCACCGAAGTCAAGGGAAAGAGGTTCATCACGGTATCTCCGGGCCGGATGCCGGCGATCTCGGCGGAGCGCTTCATGAGATGGATGCGGGCGAAGCGGTCGTGGACGGTATCGTAAAAGGGCGCCGGCTTGCCGGTGGAGCCGGCCGTGTAGATGACGTCCGCGAGGGTGGTCTCTTCGAGGGTCAGTTCCTCGGAATCGCCAAGCTCCAGGCGAAACATCCCGGGGTTCCGGATGTAGTCCTGCTTGGGCAGGAGGGGCAGCTTCCGGAGGTCTTCCACGGCCTGGAAGTCCTGAGGGCCGAGGCCGAGTTTCCTGAGGAGCTCCCGGTAGTAAGGATGAGCCGCGGCGCACAGCCTCATCATCCTCGGGACAAAGCGGTTCTGCTGGGCACGGAGCCGCGCCAGATTGGCGGCGGCGGTGGCGGGCGGTCCCGCCGCCTCATGCTTGCGCCTATCGGAGGCCAAGCCCTCGTCAGGCGGAACCACGATGGCTTCCCCCCTGGGGCCGCGCGCAAGCGGCGAGAGAAGTCCTCGGCACCGGCCCCCATCGGCGCATGCCAGGCCAGAAGACCGGACCAGAGAGCATCATTGTCCCTTGAAGACGGGAGGGCGTTTTTCCCTGAAGGCTTGCAGTCCCTCCCTGGCGTCGGCGGTATCCTGGACGCGCCGAAACACCTCGCTCCCGAGGGCGACGCGCTGGGCCAGGGGCAGGGCTTGTCCTTTCACGGCGGCCTCTTTGATGCCGCGGATGGCCAGGGGAGCGTTCTGGAGTATCTTTTGGGCGTACTCATCCACAACCGCCATGAGCCGGTCGTGGGGGACCACCTTGTTTACAAGATTCAGCCGGTAAGCCGCCTGGGCGTCGATCAGGTCCCCGGTGAACAGGAACTCCAGCGCGTGGTTCAGCGGGATCCTGGACGCGAGCATCGCAGGGCCGCTTATCGAGCTGATGCCGCGTCTGGCCTGGGGCCAGCCGAACCGGGCACTCTCGGAGGCGATCCGGATGTCGGATGCGAGCGCGATGCCACCCCCTTGGGCCAGGCAGTACCCGTTGATGGCCGCCAGGACGGGCTTCCAAATTCGCGACTGAAGGACGTACAGGTCCTCGATCGACGCCCCGCTCGAATCCCCCGCCGGCACGCCCATCTCCTGAAGATCGTGGCCCACCGAGAAGGCACCGCCCGCCCCGGTGATGACCGCCAGCCAAGCGTCAGGATTGCCCTCGAAGTCATGGAACGCCCTGAAAAGCTCGTCCCTCATCTGCGCGTTGATGGCGTTCAGCTTGTCGGGACGGTTGAGGACGATGGAGGCAATCCTGTCCTTGACGCTGTATTCGACGACGCTCATATCATCGCCTTCCTACCTGCGCAGTTCCATCCCGGATACTCGTTGGTTGACCCGATTCTATCTGATTCGCCCCTACTCCTTCCACTCCCGCCCCGTCAGCAGGCGCCAGGCGTTCTGGTAGGCGACGCGGGGGCGCGAGGCGGGCGTCAGGGCCTCCAGGACGGCGCGCCGGTAGGCCAGCATCCACTTGGCGTAGGCTGAGGCGTCCCCGGCGCCCGGCGGGCTGGCCGTGAGGAAGTGGTCCACCCGGGAGTCCACCACCGCCCCCCACTCCGGGGAGAGGCGGCCGCCCGGGTCGTAGAGGAGATCCCGCCGGGGGCGGATGACGGGGGAGGGCTCGGGCGCGGGGCGGGTGCTCAGGGCGAAGGAGAGGTTCGCGTGGCGCAGGCTCAGCGCCCGCAGCAGGGCGTGGCCGTAGCCCGGGTTCATCTCCACCCGGGGGATGCGGCCGGCCTCGGTCCAGACGACCGGGGCGCCGGGATGGGCCGCGAGGGCGCGCTCGAGGCGGCCGACGTCGGCGTCCCCGGGCGCCATGTCGAGGATGAGGGGGGCGCGGCGCTCCGCCGCCAGGCCGAGCACCGCTTCGAGGACCAGGGAGCGGCGCTCCCCCGCCTCCCCGGCGGCGAGCCCCGCGGCGCGCAGGGGGCCGATGGCCAGGGCGCCGCGCCCGAGCTGGCGCCGGAGGGCGGGGAGGAGCTCCCCTTCGCCCCTCGCCCAGGCGTCCCCCGCGGCCTCGGTGGTGAGGGGGATGAGCCGCCCCGGGTGCCGCCCCGCCGCCTCCCAGATGGCCTTCTCCCCGGGGGCGGTGACGGCGGCCAGCGCCACCCCCGCGGCGTCCATCTCCCGCACGAGCCGGTCGGCGTCCCGCCACTCCGCCAGGGAGAGGCCCACGTCCAGGATGGGGAGGCGCCCCGCCGCGAGGTAGGCCCGCAGGGTGCGCTCGTAGAGGGCGACCCGCCCCTCGCGCGAGGGGGGGAGCTGCCCCGCCGGGGGGGCCAGGGCCGGCCAGCTCCCGCACCCGAGCGCCATCAATCCCCAGGCGAGGAGGGCGAGGCCCAGGAGCGCCAGGCGCAGCCAGACCCCGATGGAGGTGGGGGCGCGGGGTGGCTGGAAGAGGCGCATCAGCCCTCCAGGATGGCCACGGCCCGGATGTGGGTTCCCGTGGCGCCCACCCACCTGAGGGGGAGGACGCTCACCGTGTAGCCGTGGGCGCGGGGGATGGCTCCCAGGTTCGCGAGGTTCTCGATGTGCCAGTACTCGCGCTTCTTGAAGAGGCGGTGGCAGGGCCAGGGGTCGCGCCGCTCCAGCATCTCCTTGATCGGGAGGTCGAAGCCCGGGGCGTCGATGCCCATGACCTGCACCCCCTGATCGATGAGCCACTCGGCGCTCTCCCCCACCATGCCCGGATGGTCGGTGAGGTACCGGGGCTCGCCGTTGTAGCCGGCCGCGCCCGTCCAGAGGAGGACGATCTCGCCCCCCCTCACCCGGCAATTCTCCTTCTGGATGGCGGCCTTGAGGTCGTCCACCGCGATGGGCTGGCCGGGCCGCTTGTGGCGCAGGTCGAGCCGCAGGCCCGGGCCGTAGCACTTCTCGATGGGGATGCGCTCGGACCAGGAGTCGTCCTGGCCCCCGTGGCTGCGGGCGTCGATGTGGGTGCCGCAGTGCTCGCTGAAGGTGCAGACGCTGTGGGCGAAGAGCTCCGGGAACCCCATCTTGTCCGTCCCGATCCGCCGGGCGGACTCGAAGGTGGTCTCGACGAGCTTGATGGAGGGCTCGACCGTGCCCGGGTAGCGCTGCATCGCGGGGTGGACGGGCATGGAGAGGTCGATCAGGCGGGGCATGGCGGGTCTCCTCAGTCCAGCCAACTGCGCCAAGCAGACCAGGATTCCACCAGGGCCGCAAGCTCCCCGTAGCCCCGGGCGCCGGGGTGGGCGCCGTCCCCCGCGGCGGCCTCCCTGAGCCAGGTGCCGGACTTCAGCAGGGGCGCGTGCACATCGAGGCAGGGGAGGCCCTCCTCCCGGCATATCTTGGCCAGATCCGCCGAGAGAAGGGCGATGCGCTGGTTGTTGGCCTCGTCCCCGATGGGGGGCGGGCCCACCATGAGGAGGGGCCTGAGCGCCTTGGCCCGGCGGAGGATTTTGGCGGCGTTCGTGAGGGACTCCTCGGGCGGGACGCGCAGCTTGCCCTCCACGATGCGGGTGTCGTTCGCCCCGAAGGCGAAGACGAAGCGGCCGTCTATCCCCCCGGGCCCATCGGGCAGGCGGCGCAGGGTCTCCTCCTCCCACCAGGACGAGACGTCCCGGCTCGTGGCCCCCCGCACCCCCAGGTTGTAGCAGGTGAGCTTGTGGCCCTTGGCGCGCTCGGCCCGGCAGAGCCGCCCCGGCCAGCCCAGGTACTCGGGGTCGCCCGTCCCGTTCACGAAGGAGTCACCCACAAAGCAGAGGCGGGCTTCCATCAGGCCCTCTTCCACTTCGCGAAGTCGAGCCACCAGCGCTCCCGGACGGGGCGGCGGAGCCGCTTCACCATGCCGGCGCTGCGGGGGGTGCCGGTCGAGGCCTCGATCCAGGCGGGGCCCCCCACGGGCTCGAGGGTGACCATCTCGTAGAGGGCGAGGAGGCGCCGGGCGCCCGGGCTCATGTCCTGGATGCGGGTCTCCTCGGTGGTCTCGTTCGAGAGCCGCTCGTCCCGGACGAACACCCGGGCGCGCAGGAGCCCCCCGACCTGGAACAGGCGGCCGAAGTGCTCCTCCCGGTACCAGGCGAGGGCCTCCGCCTCGCCCTCCGGCCCCTCGGGCGGGTCCACGTGGACGGTGTAGAGGAAGGGGGCGTCGTAGCGGGGCCGCTCCCCCATCGAGGCCGCGAGCCGGCCGACGCTGCGCTCGGTGTCCTTGAGGAAGGCCATGCACTTGCGGGTCCAGGGGGTGGGGTTGTTGCGCGACTTCAGATAGTAGGGGCTGTCGAAGGCGGCGGGGCTCTCCCCCTCGAAGAGGTTCAGGCAGTTGTGCCGCCCGTCCCCGCCCGCCCGCATGTAGCGGTGGAGGGCGACGTAGCCCGGGCCCTCCAGGCGGTCGGTCGAGTGCTCGCAGTTGTGCCACTGGCGGAACTCCTCGAGGTGTTCCTCGGGCACGTTGACCCAGACGGCGGTGACGGCTTGGGGCTCGGGCAAGGGGGGTCTCCTATGCTGTTGCCAAAAGAATCACAGAAGGAAACCAAGTTGCCTTAGAAATCTTTGAAGTTCCAGTTCTACTGCGCAAGCACGCTGGAGGTCTGGAAAGCCGAGTCGCAGAGACAGGTCTTGTCTTGTCATTGGTTTCCTGTATTCGGGCCATACTACCCTTAGGGCATTTTCGCCGTGACGCTGTGGAGGCCGGTCACGCTGGTGACCTGGAAAGTGACGTAGCAAGAATGACTCATGGTCGTACTCTTGAAAGATGAGGGACAAAGTGTGTCTTGCTGCCAGGGCGGTTGCTTGACGGTCTCGGTCGGGGCTTCCACCAAGGCGGTCACTATCAAGGAGGATCGCGCGCACAGAATATTTTCCGCGCTGCCTTTCTCTTTGAAGCATCTGTCTGATGCAACCGGTGACGATATCAAGAGGGTCGCCACCACCTGTGCTAGCTATGCAGGAGTCTACGTGAAGATGAAGATGCAATTGCTCCGAGATGGTTTGGAGCCAAGCCGCGTACGCTCGTTCGCTTGACCCCTCGCAGCCGATGAAAATTCTCTCTCGCTGGGGAATAGGCGGCCTGGAGCGTTTTGCCATTAAGGTTATCCTATATGAGGGACCGCTCCAAACACTCCCCCAAGGTATTTTGAATAAATATTGGTGTCTCGTCTTACTCCTTGTATGTTCTTGAGTCCGTAGATTTCTGTTTCCCCACGAACATTTTTCTCGGTGAAAAAAACCTCTTCCTTGACGAGATGTTCCAGCAAGGTTGCGTTGTGACAACTAATGATCAGTTGGGCATTGTGGAGATTTCGCCTCTCATCGCAAAACCAAGAAACGATCTCGGGCAAGAGGAGAGGATGAATATCGCTGTCGAATTCATCAAGAACCGCTATGCCGCCAGTGTTTAGCACAAAATTCAAGTATGGAAATGCCCGGTAGAAATTTCGTGTACCCCGAGACTCGTGAAGGAGAGAGAGGGGGGCACCTAAGCCCGAATGGGTGAAGTGGGGTGTCGGTTTTCCCTGTACATTTTCAATTTTGACTCCTTCAATGCCCAAATCGATAATTCGAATTTGCTCATTGAGCTTGGATAGTGCTTCTGAGCTTCCGGAATAATATTGCGTTGCGGACTCCTCTGAAATTTCAAACTTCTCCGAAAACATCACATTTGTTTGTAATGCGTTGACTGCTCCCAAAATCCAGGCGGCCATTGGATGGCCAAATTTGGCAAAGGTTGAAATTAGGCTAGCGTTCGGCCGGATCGTTTCACGCCGAGGGTCAGTCTGCTTTATGTCGAAAAAATCACCGAATTTAAGTTTTGAATCATTTCGCTCGAAAATTTTCCGGAACCTGCCTTTTGGGGCATAGGCCAACATTTCAGAAGCTATTTCCGATGGCCCTTTGAGGCGATTGTAAAATTCAACCTCGTACCTGTAGACACAACGGTTTTGAGATTCGAATATTTGGCCATCAACTTCCGCTATTAATTGCGTGTTCTTTTCATATCCCTCTTTTGTGAGAAAAGGTGCGTAGGGCAAGGGCGCTCCAACTTCCAGGTCAAAAGAGGATGTCACGAACCATTTCAGAAAAGAGATAGCTCGTAGAACATTTGTCTTCCCGGAAGCATTGGGACCGAAGATCGCGATAACTCTCGGAATCCGTTCGTCAGAATTTGGAATAGGTCTCCCGAATCTTTCGGGTATGTCCGGGGTGTTTTTTGCCAGCGCCAGGTCCAATTCCTGTGGTTCTTTGATCGAATAGAAGTTTGAAATGCTCAGGTATTTAATCATCCAAGGCCTCTTATAACGAAAAAACGTCAAACTAGGCACAAATATAGGCCTAAAATCTCATTCTGTCAATATATTTGCATTTTGTTCGTTCTTATTCCCCCAGGCGGGCGATGAGCCCCGGGGCGTACTTCACGAAGTCGAGCCACCAGCTCTCGCGGACGGGGTTGAGGAGCTTCTGGATCGTGGCCGCGCTCCTCGGGGTGCCGACGGCGGCCTCGCGCCAGGCGTCCGTGCCGATGGGGTCCACGGTGGTCATGTCGTAGAGGGCGAGGAAGGCCCGGGGGCCGGCCAGCATCCCCTCCTTCCCCGGGTGGAGCGTGGTCTCGGCCGTCTTGACGTTCGAGAGCTCGTCCGAGCGCCGGTAGAGCCGCCCGCGCAGCACCCCTTCGACCGCGCACATGCGGGGCAGGTGCTCCTCCCGGTACCAGGCGGCGACCTCCTCCTCGGCGCCCTCCACGGGGTCGAAGCGCACGGTGTAGAGGTAGGGCGGCTCGATGCGGGGCCGCGCCCCGCAGGCGGCCACGAGGCGGCAGACGCTGCGCTCCCCGTCCCGGACGAGGTTCATGCTCTTGCGCGTCCAGGGGGTGGGGTCGTTGCGGGAGCGGAGGTAGTAGGGGCTGTCGAAGGCGCCAAGGTCTTCCGCTTCGAAAATGTTCAGGCGCCCGTGGCGGCCCTCCCCGCTCTCGCGGTTGTAGCGGCGGCAGGCGATGTAGCCCGGCCCCTCCAGGCGCTCGGTCGTGTGCTCCAGGTTGTGCCACTTGCGGATCGCTTCCTCGTGCTCCTTGGGCACGTTCGACCAGATGATGGTGATGGCCTGGGGCTCGGGCATGGGGCGGCTCCTCGCTCGGCGGATCAGGGGCCCAGGAGCTCGATCAGGTTCCCGTCGGGGTCCTTGAGGAACACCATCTGGAGCTCGGGGGTGCGCCGGATGGGCTCGCTCAGGAACTCCACCCCCTTTGCCTTCCACTCGGCGCAGGTCTTGGCCAGGTCCTTCACCCACAGCGTCACGTAGCGGTAGCCGGCGGCGCCGCCCGGCCCGGCGGGGCCGGCGGGAGGGGCGCTCTCGAAACGGACGAGCTTCAGGTTCGCGTCGCCGACCTGCATGTACTGGATCTCGAAGCTGGCCCCGCCGAGTCCCGCCCGCTGGGACGTCTCGGCGTCCATCCCGAGGCGGCGGGTGGGGGTGAACCCAAGCTTGTCGCGGTAGAAAGCGAGGGCGCGGTCGAAGTCCCGCACCACGAGGCCGACGTCAATCACGGGACGCTGGAGATCGGGCATAGGGTTCCTCCTCATTTTCATCGGGAGCCGCCGGGGAGGAGCGGGCCGTCCCGGCCGGCCAGGCTTCTTCTACTTCTACTCCTCCGGGACGACCAAGTGGAAGACCTTGAGGGGGGCGCTCCCCGCATGGCGGATGACGGCGCCCTCGGCGAGGCCGAGGAAGACTCCCATGCCCGCGCCCGCGGGGTGGGCCTTGCCGCCCAGCTCGATGGTCCCCTCCCCCTCCATGAGGTAGAGGAGCTGGCGGGCGCCGGGCATCGCCTGGGCCTCGACCCGCTCGCCCGGCCCCAGGCGGCGCAGGAGGCCCCGGCCGTTCCGCGCCCCGCACCGCTCCGGCCCCATGACCTCGGCGGCCGTCCCGAGCCCGGGGCCCTGCGGCACGCGCTCGCACGCCTCGGTGTCGATGAACTGGATCACGGCGTCCCTCCTCTCAGGTCTGCACCCAGATCTTGCCGTCCACCTTCCGCCAGCGCAGGTCGTCCTCGGTCCCTTCGAGGATGGTGGTCTTGAAGCGGTTGGGGGCCTGGTACTCGAGGTAGAGGATGTCCCCGCCCGCGCGCAGGCGGTGCTTCTCCAGCGCGGGGATGAAGACGAGGGTGCCAGGCGCGACGGGCCGCACGCCCTCCTCGGTCTCCACGGTGGCGTTGCCCGAGATGAAGAAGTAGAAGTGCTCGCAGTTCTCGTGGAAGTGGTAGGGCGAGGTGGCGCCCTTCTTGTAGCGGAGGATGCCGGCGAGGAAGGCGTCCGTGCCGGCGAGCTCGGGGCTGACGAAGAAGATGCGCTCCCGCCCCGGCGTGACCGAGACCAGCTTGGGCAGCTCATCCTCCCGGAAGAGATAGGCCATGTCGCTCCTCCCATCCTGCGAACGGACGATGAAAGCCGGTTCCCAAAAAGGCGAAAAACGTAAGGCGAAGGAGGGGGTTTCCCCCCTCCCGGGCGTTCAGCCCCCGATCCCCGCGAGCTTCTTGGCGTACTCGACCGAGGCCCGGGCGTCGTGGCTGGCGAAGATGGTGAGCTTCTCGGCCTCGATGGAGCCCTCGGCGTGGATGGCGAGGACGGCCTGGTAGCCCGCGAAGTCGGTCGTGGTGATCTCGGCGATGAGGTTGATGAGCTTGAGGCGGTCCTCGGCGGGGACCCCGCCCGCGCCCCCCAGGTACTTCGACACCAGCTCGCCCAGGCGGGGGTGGTCCAGGTCCTCTTTGGAGGGCCCCGTGACGAGGAGGCCGCCGGCGATGTCGATCACCCAGGCCAGGGCCTGGTGGTAGTTCTCGGCGAAGTGGAGCTTGGCGATGTTGATGAGCTCGGCATTGGGGACGGCGATGCCGTCCACCACCTTGCACTCCCGGGCGGCCTCCCGGGCCATGCCCCGGCAGATCTGGGCGTAGCTGATGAGGCGGGCGAGCTTGTCCCGCACGTGGTTGGCCCGGAGGATGCCGTTGTACTCGGCCATGAGGCGGGAGGCGCCCACGAAGAGGTCCACCAGGGGGAGTTTGTAGCTCACGGCGGTGAAGCGGTGGAACTCGACGAAGGTCTTGGCGAGGGGGCCGGCCATGTCCACTTCCCCCTTCAGGAACACGCGCTCCCAGGGCACCTTCACGTCCTCGAAGACGGTGAGGGTCTCGATCATCTTGTGCCGGGCGCTGATGGGGGTCTCGAACTCGTTCCCCTTCCGGCTGCCGTAGGGGCTGGCGATCATCGTCAGGCCCGGGGCGTTGGCGGGGACGGCGCAGGCCACGGCGTAGGCCTCGTCCCCGGCCCCCATGTTGCGGGTGGGGAGGACGATGATCTCGTGGGCGTTCACCGAGACCGAGGTGTGCACCTTGGCCCCGCGCAGGGTGATGCCCTCCCTGTCCTCCGAGACGACGCGCACGTAGTAGTCGGGGTGGGCCTGCTCGGCGGGGCCCTTGGCCCGGTCCCCCTTCACGTCGGTCTGGGCGACGGCCACGGCCAGGTCGCCCCGCCGGCAGTGCTCGTAGAACTTCTGGACGCGGGGGAGGTAGGCGGTGCCCTTCGTGCGGTCCGTGTGGGAGGCGAGGAGGTGGAGGGCGCAGAGGGCGTCGGTGCCGATCTCCTTGATGAGCACCACCAGGGTGCCCCCCAGGGCGGTGGCGCGCTCGATGAGGGCGCTGCGCTTGAGGAGGTCGTCGGCGCTCCGGGGGATGTGGTAGTAGCGGGAGCAGGGCCCCTCGGGGCCCTCCGCCACGGCGAGGGGGCGGTCGGCGGGGTCCTCGGCCATGCGGTAGTCGATGGCGGCGTGCTCGACCGCCACCCCGAGGACGGGGTGGGCGGCCACGTCCTCCACCCGCTCCCCGCGGTAGTAGACCGTCCGGCCGTCGCGCAGGCTCGCCTTGTACTGCTCGGGGCTCATCAGGGGCATGGCGGCTCCTCCGGCCCTCTCTGGCAGGGAGCCCCAAGCCTAGCCGTTTTGGGCCGGAGGGGAAAGGGGCGGAGGGGCCGTCCTTTCAGCGGCGGGGCTAGATGTTCAGCTTCTGGAGCTTCCCCTCCTTGTCGAAGGCGGCCAGCTCGGGGAAGCCCCCGATGAGCTGGCCGTTGACGAAGACCTGGGGGACGGTCTTCGCGCTGGTTCGCTTCATCATGGCGGCCCACTCGGGGGTGCCGCCGAAGACCAGGTGCTCCTTCCACTGGAGCCCCCGCTTCTGGAGCAGGTTCTTCGCCGCCAGGCAGTAGGGGCAGGGGTTCGTGGTGTACACCTCGATCTCGTAGGGCATGGAATCCTCCCAAGGCTCTCACCCTGTGCTAAAGCGCGGCGGCCCGGAATCCGGACCGCCGCAGCTTGCAAGAGGATAGCAAGACGGGCGCGCCGTGTCATCCGGGCCGGGCGCGCGCCGGGGATTGACGGCGGGGGAAATGCGCCCTAGCATGGCCGCATCATCGTTGTGCCGTTTGTTCCCGGCTCAGGGGGGGTCGCCCCCCGGGCGGGAGGCCTGGGGCCTCTCCGGAAAGTCGACAGAGCCCGTCGGGCCCGGCTGGGTGGCCGGGGCCCTTGCTGTGGGCTTGGTTCCCCACCGAAGGAGGATTGAGGGATGAAAGGCGCGTTGCTGAAAGTCCTCGGCCTCGCCGTCGTCTTGGCGCTGGCGGCCGGGCCCGCCCGGGCGGCGTCTGACCCGGTGGCGGAGCGGGCCGTCCAGGGTGCGAAGGACTACGTCAAGAAGAAGAACCTCCAGAATCCTCAGCTCACCATCCTCCTGAGCTCGCTCTACAACAACTCCTTCCCCGACTACGCCAAGAAGTGGACGGAGCTCACGGGCGTGAAGTTCAACATCGTGCCCCTGGGCTACACCGACATCCCGGCCAAGATCATGGCCGAGGCGGTGGCGAAGACGGGCCAGTTCGACATCTTCAACGACTTCCCCTACGCGGCGCCGGACGGCATGGGCGCGAAGGTCGTCCGAGCGATGGATGACTTCGCCAAGGTCGGAAAGCCGGACTTCGGCGGGGTGGCGCCGGGCCTGGCCTACCAGCAGTACTACCAGGGCAAGCTCGCCATCATGGTGCTGGACGGCGACCACCTGATGCTCGTGCTCCGCAAGGACATCGTGGAGAACCCCCAGGCGAAGGCCGAGTACCGGGCCAAGTTCGGCAAGGACCCCGGCTGCCCCGCCACCCTCAAGGAGTGGGAGCAGATGGCCGCCTTCTTCCAGACGAAGAAGGGCCAGACCCGCTGGGGCATGAAGTTCGAGCAGGACCTCTACGGCTCCCTCGCCTACCGCAGCATCAACTTCTCGTACCGCCATTTCCCCATGTACATGGCCGGCTCGCTGTACTTCGACAAGGACATGAAGCCCCTCATCACCACCCCCGCCGGCGTCCAGGCGATCAAGGACTTCGCCTCCAGCGTGAAGTACATGCCCCCCGACGTGCAGGGCTGGGGCACGCCCCAGATCTATCCCTTCTGGGGGAGCGGCCAGGCCTTCTCGGTCATGTCCTTCCCCTCCATCGTGGGCTTCGGCAACGCGAACCCCAAGAGCACGGTGAAGGGCAAGCAGCTCCCCTGCCTCGTCCCGGGCGTCGAGCGGGACGGCAAGCTCGTGCGGCGGGCCCCGCAGGCGGCGGGCACCGGCTACATGGTGAGCAACTACAGCAAGAACCCCGAGCTGGCCTACTGGTTCATCCAGTGGTTCACCAGCCCGAGCGTGGGCGACGATGCCATCGCGCACCCCAAGGGCTTCTGGGACCCCTTCCGGCAGTCGAACTTCAACCACGCCGGGATCGAGAAGAAGTTCGGCAAGGATTTCCTCTCCGTCACGATGGAGAACTCCAAGAGCGCCGTCTCCCTCCTCATGATCGAGGGCAACTACGAGTACTTCAACATCCTCGACAAGAACCTGGCCGACGTGATGAACGGCAACGCGACGGCCGAGGAAGCCGCCAAGAAGATCGAGGCGGGCTGGAACAAGGTCACGGCCGACATCG
Organism: Candidatus Tectomicrobia bacterium RIFCSPLOWO2_12_FULL_69_37; assembly: GCA_001790955.1. Classification (GTDB taxonomy): domain Bacteria; phylum UBA8248; class UBA8248; order UBA8248; family UBA8248; genus 2-12-FULL-69-37. The sequence goes on along the minus strand of MGDP01000145.1, from coordinate 12,681 downwards.
GCCGCCCCTACCAGATCAAGGCCTGGCGGCAGAGCGTGGAGAGCGGCATCTACCTCGATAAGCTCAAGTAGGGTTCGTCCGGTTCCTTTCCCCCGCCGCCCGGCCCGCCGGGCGGCGGGGTCTTGAGGTCGCGGTCATGGCGGAAGCCGGGGCTCGCCCGTCGGGCGGGGCGGCGGGGGGCGCGCGGATTCGGGCCGGGCGCGGCGGGGGGCTGGCCGCGTGGCTGGCCCAGGAGCGCGTCTTCCGGCTCATCCCCTTCGTCGTCGTGGAGGCGTTCTTCCTCCTGCTCCTGGCCGTCCCGTTCCTGCTCACGCTCTACATCAGCCTGCTCAAGTGGCGGGCCAACCGCCCCTTCGAGCAGGCGTTCTTCCAGGGGTTCGACAACTACTTCGACGTCCTCTCGGACGTGGAGTTCTGGTGGGCGCTGGCCCGGACCTTCTACTTCGCGGGCGTGGCCGTGCTGCTGGAGCTCCTCATCGGCTTCCTCCTCGCCATGCTCTGCGCCCAGGAGTTCAAGGGCCGGCGCCTGTACATCACCATTTTCCTCGTCCCCATGATGGTCGTGCCGGTGGTGGTGGGCTACAACTTCTCGATGATCTACATCGACTCGGGGCCCCTGAACGAGGTCCTCGCCCCGGTGGTCCAGCTTTTCGGCGGGGACCCGCGCATCCGCTGGCTCTCCCACCCCATCGCGGCCCAGTGGGCCATCATCTGGGCCGACGTGTGGCAGTGGACCTCGCTCACCTTCCTGATCTTCCTCTCGGGGTTCTCGGCGCTGCCCCCCCAGCTCATCCGGGCGGCGCGCATCCTGGGAGCGGGCCGGTGGCAGATCTTCTGGCGGGTCCAGCTCCCGCTGCTCAAGCCGGTCATCGTGATCGCGATCGTGATCCGGTCGATGGAGGCGCTGAAGATCTTCGACCAGTCCGTCCTCCTCACCTTCGGCGGGCCCGGCAACTCGACCCAGACGGTGGCCTTCTACCTCTGGCGCCAGGTCTGGCAGTTCAACAAGTTCGGCTTCGGGGCCGCCGCCTCGATCATCCTGCTCGTGATGTTCTCCGCCCTCATCTACTACGGCATCTACCTGCTCGTGCGCGAGCGGGCGACGCTCCAGCGGGAGGGAGGGTGATGCGGGGCGCCCCCGGGGCGCGGGCCCAGGCCTCCTTCGCCAGGCGCCACCACCTGTTCTGGTGGTTCCGCCACGCGGCCCTGGTGGCGTGGTCCATGTTCATCATGTTCCCGATCTACTGGATGCTCGCCACTTCCTTCAAGGACGCGGGCGAGTGGGTGACCTGGCCGCCCCACTGGTACCCGTACCAGCCCACCCTCTACAACTACCACCAGATATTCGCCTTCGCGACGATGGAGAAGGAGCTGAGCCGCCAGGCGACCGAGCAGGTGTTCAGCATCTGGGGGGCCATGGGGGACTCCATGCTCATCTGCACGGTGAGCTCCCTCATCTCGCTCCTGATGGGCACGTTCCTGGCGTACTCCGTCTCGCGCTTCGGGGTGGGGGGGAAGAACTTCCGCTACCTCATCCTGACCATCCGCATGGTGCCCCCGATCGTCATCGCCATCCCCATCCTCATGTACTACGCCATCATGATCCCCTACACGACGGACGCCCTGTTCGGCACCCGGATCAGCCTCTTCGACTCCTACACCGGCCTCGGCCTCCTCTACACGGCGACCACGCTGCCCTTCGTCATCTGGATGATGCTGAGCTTCATCGACGAGATCCCCTACACCCTGGAGCACGCCGCGCGGATGATGGGGGCCGGGCGCGTCTACACCATCCGGCGGGTGGTGGTCCCCCTGGTGGCCTCGGGGATGGTGGTGACGTTCCTCTTCATCTTCATCCTGAACTGGAGCGAGTTCCTCCTCGCCCTCACCCTGACCCACCCCAACGTGACCACGCTCCCGGTCCTCCTCAACAAGTTCCAGAGCGCCGTCGAGGGGAGGCTCTACGGGCCCCAGGCCGCCATCGGGACGGTGATCACCATCCCCGTGGTGGTGCTCGGCGTCGTGATCCAGAAGCACCTCATCAAGGGCTTCAGCTTCGGCATGATACGGAAGTAAATTTTCCGGAAGGAGGCGCCACGTGGCGCGCATTTTGCTGAAAGACCTGGTGAAGCAGTTCGGGCGGGTGACCGCGGTGAGCGGCGTCAACCTGGAGATCCACGACGGCGAGTTCCTCATCATGGTGGGCCCCTCCGGCTGCGGCAAGACCACCACCCTCAACATGATCTCGGGCCTCGAGACCCCCACGAGCGGGGAGGTCGTCATCGGGGACCAGGTGGTGAACGAGATCGAGCCCGGCGAGCGGGGCCTCGGCATGGTGTTCCAGGACCTGGCCCTCTTCCCCCACATGACGGTTTTCGAGAACATCGCCTTCGGCCTCCGGGTCAAGAGCGTGGCCGATGAGGAGGTCCGCCGCCGCGTGCTCCAGGCCGCCAACGCCATGCACATCGCCCCCCTCCTCGACAAGCGCCCGGCCCAGTGCTCGGGCGGCGAGGCCCAGCGGGTGGCGCTGGCCCGCACCATCATCACTAACCCCGCCGTCTTCCTCATGGACGAGCCCCTCTCCAGCCTCGACGCCAAGCTCCGCCTCGACATGCGGACCGAGCTCAAGCACCTCCACGAGCGGCTCAAGGCCACCTTCGTCTACGTCACCCACGACCAGGCCGAGGCCATGACCATGGCCGACCGCATCGTGGTCATGCGGGGGGGCTTCATCCAGCAGGTGGGCGGGCCGCTCGACATCTACCGCCGGCCGGCCAACCAGTTCGTGGCGGGCTTCTTCGGGACGCCGACCATGAACTTCCTCCAGGGGAAGGTCGAGACCGACGGCGGGCGGCTGCGCTTCCGGGCGAAAAGCATCGATTTCCTGCTCCCGGCCGGGGCGGGCCCGGGAAGCGGGCGGGAGATCACCCTGGGGGTGCGGGCCGAGCACGTCCTCGTCGGCAAGGGCGCCCAGCCGGGCCGGGTCACCCTGACCGAGCCCCTGGGGGACGAGACCCTCGTCTTCTTCGACTACGGCGGGGACGCCCCCCTGGTGGCCAAGGTCAGCCCCGAGCTCCACCTCTCCTCCGGGGAGGCCGTCACCTTTGGCCTGGACGAGGCCGGCTACCACCTCTTCGACGGGGCGACAGGGGAGCGGCTGAACTAGCCCCCGGAGGCCCCGGGCGGCCCCCCAGCCCGCGGAAGGCCCTTCCCCGGGCGCCACCGCCCTCCCGGCGGCCGTCCGGGGACGAGCGGACCCCCCCAGAGCGCCCGGGCGGCCCCATCTCCCCTCCCGCGCGGGGGTCGGCGCGTTCCCGGAAAGTCCTGGAAATCAAGGCGAATCGCCCTCCCGGCGCTCCCCCGCCCGCTCTCTTCGCCGTCTCTATGTGAAATTTTCCCCTGCCGGTGATTTTTCGTTGACATCCCTGCCAAATGGCTATATATAGGCTTCGCTTTGGGTTTAGGGAAACGAGCTTTCTTTGTTTGGTATATTAAACTTGGCCGAGGCGGGGCGGGCTTCCCGCACTGGCGGCATGGGCGCCCGGCGGTCCCGCCGGCCCGGAGGGCGCGAGAGAGGGGTGAGGCGGTTGGCCTCCACATCCACCGGGAGGCGGGCCAGGGAGATGGCCCCGCGGGGCGGTGAGGAGAGGCTCCCGGTCGGGGAGCGGATCCGTGACCTGCGGATGGCCTACGGGCTCACCCAGGAGGAGCTGGCCCACCGCTCGAGCCTCACCAAGGGCTTTATCAGCCAGCTGGAGCGGGACCTCACATCACCTTCCCTGGAGAGCCTCTTGGGGATTCTCCGGGCGCTGGACACCGACATCGTCGAGTTCTTCCGGGGGCAGTCGGAGGAGCGCATCGTCTTCGGCCCCCCGGATTGCACGAACGCGGACACCTACCCGGACGTGGCCGCCTTCGAGCTGATGGTCCCCGGGGCGGCCAACTGCAACATGGAGCCCGCCCTGGTGGCCCTGGCGCCCGGCCAGGGCATCGAGGAGCGGGCCCACGCGGGCGAGGAGTTCGGCTACGTGCTGCAGGGGCAGGTGATGGTGCAGTACGGCCGCCGCCAGAACTCCGTGAAGCGGGGGGAGTGGTTCTACCTGGTCGCGGACCGGAGCCACAAGGTGTGGAACCCCTTCGGCCAGAAGGCCAGGCTGCTGTGGATATCGGCTCCCCCCAGCTTCTAGGGGGGAATCGGGTCGTAGGAATGGAGGGGCCCGCCGCCCCGCTCGCCCAGGATGGGAGGAGGAAGCCTTGAATTCGTTGGGCCGCCACATCCTTGCTGAGTTCTACGATTGCGACCGCGATGTGCTCAATGACCCGGAGATGATCGAGCGGTACATGCGCGAAGCCGCCGAGGTGAGCGGGGCGACCATCGTCCAGAGCGTCTTCCACACCTTCAGCCCCTACGGCGTGAGCGGGGTGGTCGTGGTGGCCGAGAGCCACCTCGCCATCCACACCTGGCCCGAGCACGGCTACGCCGCCGTGGACTACTTCTCCTGCGGGCCGGTGGACTGCGAGCTGGCCATCCGCTACCTCGAGGAGAAGTTCGGGGCGGAGTGCGTGGAGTCGAAGGAGGTCGAGCGCGGCGTGCTGGCCCCCGCGGTGGGGAGCCGCTCCTCGTCCGCCTATGTCCCGGCGAGGGGAGTGTTTCCCTCCCAGTGGCGTGAAGCGGCCCTTTAGGCGGCCCATCTGAGAGGCGGATGCGAGCGATGATCATCGCGACCCCGACCAAGTACTACCTGGTGGCCGGCTGCGCCGAAGGCTTCACCGAGCTGAACGCGTTCGACGGCGCCCTGCTGAACGCGGGCGTCGGCAACACCAACTTGGTCCGCATGAGCAGCATCCTCCCCCCCCGCTGCGAGGAGATCCCCCCGGTGCGCCTCCCCCAGGGGGCGCTCGTGCCCGTGGCCTACTCCGCCATCACCTCCACGGAGCCGGGCCAGGTGCTGACCGCGGCCGTCTCCATCGCCTACCCGGAAGACCCCGGCCACTGCGGCCTCATCATGGAGTACCACGACCTCGCCCCCCGCGCCGTGGTCGAGGAGAAGGTGCGCCGGATGGCCGAGGAGGGCATGAAGTTCCGGGGCCAGGCCGTCCGCGCGGTCAAGAGCATCGCCTGCGAGCACAGGGTCCTCAAGACCGGCGCGGCCTTCGCCGCGGTGGTGCTGTGGAACTGAAGAAGAAAACCTCCGCCTCTCCGGCCGTCCTGCACCAGGGGGAGTTCTGGTTCACGGAGCTCCACGCCCCCGGCACGGGCATCACCTTCCGGGTGAGGCGGGTCCTCCACTGGGCCCGCACGCCCTTCCAGGAGCTCGCCCTGGTCGAGACCGAGGACATGGGCCGGGCGCTCTTCCTGGACGGCACGGTCCAGTTCACCGAGCGGGACGAGTTCTTCTACCACGAGATGCTGGTCCACGTGCCCCTGTGCATCCACCCCCGGCCCCGCCGGGTGCTCATCGTGGGGGGCGGGGACGGCGGCTGCGTCCGCGAGGCCCTGCGCCACCCGGAGGTCGAGGAGGTCACCCTCGTCGAGATCGACGGCGAGGTGGTGGACGCCTGCCGGAAGCACATCCCCTCCGTCTCCTCCAAGCTGGACGACCCCAGGGTCCGCGTCCTCATCGAGGACGGAGTGGCCTTCCTCAAGCGCAACCGGGGCACCTTCGACGTCATCATCGTGGACTCGACCGACCCCGTGGGCATGGCGAGCCCCCTGACCCAGGCCCCCTTCTTCCGCACCGCCCGGGAGGCCCTGACCCCCCAGGGGCTCTACGTGGCCCAATCCCAGGGGCCCATCTTCGACGGCCGGGAGATCGGCCGCATCGCCCGCGCCGCCCGCAAGGTGTTCCGGCACGCCAGGCACTTCATGGCCCCCACCCCGACCTACCCCGGAGGGCTCTGGACCTATCTCCTGGCCGCCCGGGGGCCGAAAGACCCCGCCGGCCTCAGGCCCCGGCCCCTGCCCCGGGGGGAGAGGACCCGCTACTACTCGGCCGAGGTCCACCGGGCCGCCTTCGTGCTGCCCCCCTTTGTGCGGGACTTCCTCCCGTGACGGAGGGGCTCCCCCCCTATCTCCCCCGCACGCCCTTCCTCTGGGCGCGCACCCCCTACGAGCGGGCCCGCGTCGTCCTCTTCGGCTGCCCCTTCGACGGCACCGCCAGCTTCCGGCCCGGGGCCCGCTTCGGCCCCGAGGCCATCCGATCGGTCTCGGACGGGCTCGAGAGCTACAGCCCCCTCCTGGACGCCGACCTGGAGGATCTCCCCTACTGCGACCTGGGGGACCTCCCCCTGGCCGCCGGGGACGTGCCGGGCGCCCTGGCCCGCATCGGGGAGGAGGCCCGGCGCATCCTCGGGGCGGGCAAGATCCCCTTCGCCCTGGGGGGGGAACACCTGGTGAGCCTCCCCCTCATCGAGGCGGCCCTGGAGGCCCACCCGGGCCTCGTGGTGCTCCAATGGGACGCCCACGCCGACCTCCGGGAGGGCTACCTCGGGGCCGCCCTCTCCCACGCCGGCGTCATGCGCGAGGTGGCGGGCAAGGTCGGGCCCGGCCGCATCCTCCAGTTCGGCGTCCGCTCCGGCACCCGGGAGGAGTGGGCCTGGATGCGGGAGCGCGGCACCCTCCGCCCCCTCGCCCCCGAGGCGGTGCGCCAGGCCCTGGCCAGCCACGCGGGGAGCCCCATCTACCTCACCCTGGACCTGGACGTCCTCGACCCGGGCGAGTTCCCGGGCACGGGCACCCCCGAGCCCGGGGGCGCGCGCTTCGCGGAGCTGGCCGAGTGCATCGCCCTCCTGCGCCGCGAGGGCGCCCGGGTGGTGGCCCTGGACGCCGTGGAGCTCTCCCCCATGCTCGATCCCTCGGGCGCCAGCTCGGTGGCCGCCGCCAAGGCCGTCCGGGAGCTGCTTCTGGCCCTCCCCGCCTGAGAGAGGGCGGTCCTTTTTTCCCTTTTTTCTGAAATCCTCCTATATTGGTAGTTGGGAGGAATTTTCCTCCTGAAGGGGGCGGCCCTCTTCCCGTTCTCCCAGCCCCTTTCAGGGGGGCCCGCGGGGAGGCATGGGGCAGATTGTCACTCCCCGAGGTTGGTGATATGGTCGTAGGGTAATCCATCGGCCCAGCTTTGAATCCAAGGTTTTCTTCCTCTTTCCGGAAGGCCTTGTCCGGGAGGCCTCGGGAAGCCGTGTGTGCGGGCGTCATCGCCCGCTGAGACTTCATCGGAGGGAGGCGCCGCCTCCCAATTCGAATAGGTGGGCTGGCCATGCCTGAGCTGAAAGAGAGAAAGTTCGTCGGCAAAGTCGATTTCATAAAGGGGCTGGAGGGGGCCATTACCCACGAGAGCACCTTGAGCTACGTGGACGGCCAGAACGGCAAGCTCATCTACCGGGGCTACAGCATCGACGACCTCTGCCGCGGGGGGGGCGGCTACGAGGAGACGGCCTGCCTCCTCCTGAACGGCAAGCTCCCCAACCGCCGGGAGCTCGACGCCTTCAGCGCGGACCTGGCCAAGAGGCGGGCCATCCCCAAGGAGGTGAAGGACCTCATCACCCTGGTGGCCAAGGGCACCCACCCCATGAACACCCTGCGCTCGGCGGTTTCCCTCCTCGGCTGCCTCGACCCCAAGGAATTCGAGGTGAACGTCGAGAACGACATGCGGATCTCCCTCAACCTCACCGCCCGGTTCGCCACCATGGTGGCGGCCATCGCCCGGGTGCGGAAGGGCGAGCCCATCCTCGACCCCGACCCCTCCCTGGGGCACTCGGCGGACTTCCTGCGCATGATGACGGGCAAGAAGCCCGACGCCCGCACGGCCGAGGTGATGGACATGGCCCTCATCATCCACGCCGAGCACGGGATGAACGCCTCCACCTTCAGCGCCATGACGGTGAACAGCACCCTGACCGACCTCTACAGCTCCATCACCGCCGGCGTCGGCGCCCTCAAGGGCCCCCTGCACGGCGGGGCGAACGAGCAGACGCTCCGCACCTTCCTCGAGATCGGCGACCCGGCCAAGGTGGACTCGTGGTTCAAGGCGTCGAAGGAGAAGAAGATCAAGGTCCCGGGCTTCGGCCACCGCGTCTACAAGGCCTACGACCCCCGGGCCCGCATCTTCGACCCCATCGCCAAGGAGTTCGCCGAGCGGACGGGCCACGGGCACCTCTACCAGATCGCCAAGAAGCTCGAGGCCCTCGTGGTGGCCGACCTGGGCGGGAAGGGCATCTTCCCCAACGTGGACTACTTCTCGGGCATCATCTACAACGCCATGGGCATCGACACCGCCATCTTCACCCCCATCTTCGCCGTGCCCCGCATCGCGGGCTGGTGCGCGAGCATCCTCGAGTACCTGCCCGAGAACCGGCTCTTCCGGCCCACCTCGATCTACGTCGGGGACCTTGAGTCGGAGTACGTGCCCATCGAGAAGCGCTAGCAACCGCCCAGCGCGGACAGCAAAAAGGCGGGAGGCCCTCCGGGGCCTCCCGCCTTTTTTGTGTGGCGAGGATGTGGGAGCGGTCAGGTGGGCCTGCTGAACTTTAAGAGGCTGCCGAAAAAGTCGCCTAAACAGGCTTCAAAGAATCGGAATTTCGTCCAATGGTGGCGAAAGACAATGGAAATCCACTACTATGATACCGAATTCTTCTGCGTTTTCCCTCAGCGAGGATACCCCCAAAAAGTTTTTCAGCAGCCTCTTTAATGCAGGGTCATCAACGAATTTCTCGACTCCTCCCCCGCCCCCCCTACCGCTTCATCCTCGGGTCGAGGACGTCCCGGGGCCAGCCGCCGGGGAGGCCGATCGGGATCACGGAGATCATGCAAACCTGCGCTTCCAATACCGCGTTCATCGCATCGGCCAACCTGTTGCGTCAGCGCGCCCGCCGGGTTTTCTCCCCGACCTGGCGGGCGGCCCAGCGCAGCACCCCCTCCGCCACCCGGACCGATCTGGCGTGCTCCCGTCCCGACACGCGCTCCGAGAGCCCAGGATAGCGCGTTTCGACCGCGAACCGCGTCAGGCGCCCGGCCTCCCGCACGTACTTGGGGATCTTGCGGCCCGTCCGCTCCAGCAGGGTCAGGAGCCGCGTGAGATCGTGGACGTAGGGGAAGTCGAGGCCGTTGTGGATGAAGACGGCCTTGATCGCCTTCTCGGCGGCTTGCTGGGCGTCGAAGCAAAGGTCTTCCAGGTAGACGCCGGGAGGGCAGGTCTTGGCGCGCGTCAGGTGGCTGCGGGCCCGGTTCAACCACTCCCTGGAGTCGCCGGGCGGGAAGCGCCTAGGCGGCATAGAGAACCCTGCCTTCCTTCAGGGCCGGGAAGATGACGTGGTAGGGAGTGTCCCGGTGCCGCTCCACTTCCTCCGGCGTTACGACGACAACGTCCACGGCTTCTTCGCTGCCGAATAGGTTCATGTAGATCTTCTCGGTCAGCCGTCCCCTGTGGAATCGTCCGCTCTTGATCACCAGCAGATCCACGTCGCTGTCGGGGCCCATCCCCCCTCGCGCTCCGGAACCGAACAGGATGATCTTCTCCGGCCGGGCCACCTCTACGATTCGCCGCACGATGGCCTCGATGGCGCGAGGGTCAGCCCGTCGGCGTCGTCCTTGCTTCCTCTGGTGGCCGCTCATGGTTTCCCCTATTTCGTTGGCTCCCCTTACCGCACCATCCTCGGGTCCAGCAGGTCCCGGAGCCAGTCGCCCATGACGTTGATGGCGATGACCACCACCATGAGGGCGAGGCCCGGCAGCACGGTGAGCCACCAGTAGCCGCTCAGGAGGTAGCCGTAGCCGTGGGCGATGGCCCCCCCGAGGGAGGGCACGGTGGGGGGGACGCCGAGGCCCAGGAAGCTCAGGGTGGACTCCAGGAGCATCACCCGGGGGAGCTCCACCGCCGCGATGATGAGGATGGGAGTCATCACGTTGGGGAGGACGTGGCGGCGGATGACGGTCCAGGCGGGGGCCCCCAGCGCCCGGGCCGACTCCACGAACTCCCGCTCCCGGATGGCCAGGACCGAGCCCCGCACCGTGCGCGCGTAGACCGCCCAGTGGGTGAGGCCGATGAGGAGGATGAGCTTCCCCACCCCGGAGCCGAAGAGGGCGATGACGGCCAGCGCCACGAGCACGGTGGGGAGGGTGAGCTGGAAGTCCGCCAGCCGCATGATGAGGGTGTCCGCCCGCCCCCCCCGGTAGCCCGCCCAGACCCCGAGCGCCACCCCCAGCACGGAGGAGATGGCCACCGCCGATAGGCCCACGGCGAGGGAGATGCGGAAGCCGTGGAAGATGTAGCTCAGCACGTCCCGCCCCAGGCCGTCCGTCCCCAGGAGGAAGCCCGGCAGGGTCCCCGGGAGGAAGAAGGGGGGCCTGAGGGCCGAGCGCAGGTTCTGGCCGATGGGGTCGTGGGGGGAGATCCAGGGGGCCAGCAGGGCGACGAAGCAGGCCGCGAGGAGGACGGCCGCCCCCGCCAGGGCGTCCCCCCGGGCGGCCAGGGCCCGGGCGGGCGTGGGCCGGGGGGCGGGCGGAGCCTCCGCCTCGTAGGGCTGGAGAGCCGTTCCCTGGGCCATGTCAGCCGCTCCGCACCCGGGGGTCCACGAAGGAGTAGGAGACGTCCACGGCGAGGTTGATGAGGATGAAGATGGCCGCCGTCACGAGCGCCCAGCACATCACCACCGGGTAGTCGAGCTTCTGGATCGAGTCGAGGATGAGCCGCCCCATCCCGGGCCAGGCGAAGACGCGCTCGGTCACCACGGCGCCCGCGAGCAGGCTCCCCATCTGGAGCCCCGCGATGGTGATGAAGGGGATGAGGGTGTTCTTCAGGGCGTGCTTGAAGACCACGACCCGCTCGGCCAGGCCCTTGGAGCGCGCCGTGCGCACGTAGTCCTGCCCCAGCACGTCGAGCATGCCGGAGCGCACGAGCCGGATGAAGAGGGCGAGCCGGTAGAGGGCGAGGGAGCCCGCCGGCAGGATCAGGTGCTCCCAGCCCCCCCGCCCCGAGGTGGGCAGCCAGCGGAACACCACACCGAAGACCAGGATGCAGACGATGCCCACCCAGAAGGGGGGGGCCGAGATGCCCACCAGCGAGCCCGAGAGGAAGAAGCGGTCCCAGAAGCCGCCCCGGCCGTTCGCGGCGATCACCCCGAGCGGGATGGCCAGCACGACCGCGATGAGCATGGCCGCCCCCGCCAGCTCCAGGGTGGCGGGCACGCGCTCGAGCACGAGCTCCATGGCGGGCACCCCGTGGTGGTAGGAGACCCCCAGGTCCCCGCGCAGGGCGTTCCGCAGGAAGAGCACGTACTGGACGGGGAGGGAGCGGTCCAGGCCCAGCGCCTCCCGGAGGCGGGCGACGTCGTGCTGGGTGCCCTCCTCCCCGAGGAGGATCTGGACGGGGTCACCGGCCGTGCGGAGCATGAGGAAGATCACCAGGCTCACGCCCAGGAAGACGGCCAGGCTCTGGAGGAGGCGCTTGAGGAGGAATGTGGGCACGGGGAAGTCCCGCCCCCGCGGGCGCCTCGGCGCCCGCGGGGGCCGCGAGGGCTCAGTTCCTGCCCGCCAGGGTGATCTCCTGGGCGAGGATCCACTCGTTGAAGCGGGGCGTGAGCTGCACGTTCTTCTGCACCCCGATGATGGCCTCCTGCTGGTAGAGCGGGAGCACCGCCACCTCCCCGATCACGATCTCCCAGGCCTTCTCCCACATGGCCTGGCGCTTGGCGTCGTCCATCTCGGAGGAGGCCTTCGCGATGAGGGCGTCCACCTCCTTGTTGCTGTAGCGGCCGCGGTTGATGCGCCCGACGCCCTTCTTCGCGTCCTGGGTGTGGAAGACGGCGCTGAAGGTGGGGCCCACCGCGTCCGTCCCCCAGCCGGCCTGGTAGACGGTGAAGTCGCCGTTGTCCAGCGCCGGGAAGAAGACGGCCTTGGTGCGCGGGTTCGGGGTGGCCTCGATGCCCACCTTGCGGAGCATGCCGGAGATGGCCTCGCACATCGGGCCGTCGTTGATGTAGCGGTCGTTCGAGCAGTCGAGCCTCATCGGGAAGCCGGCCGGGAAGCCGGCCTCGGCCAGGAGCTTCTTCGCCCGGGCCGGGTCGAAGGGCAGGGGGGCGAGCCGCTTGTTGTAGCCGAAGGAGGGGGGCGGGGCGAGCTGGGTGGCCGGGGCGCCGCTGCCGTGCATGACGGTGCGGATGAGCTCGGGCACGTTGACGGCGTGGGCCACCGCCCGCCGGACCTTCAGGTTCTGGAAGGGGTTGGGCTTCCCGGCGGGCAGGCCGGGGCTGCCGGGGCCGCCCTTCTTGAAGGCGCCGCCCGCTTTGCGCCAGTGGTCGAAGGCCAGGTAGATGTTCCGCTGGGTGATGGTGCGGAGGACCTTGACGCCCGGGTTCTTCTCGAGCGTCCGGGCGTCCACCGGGGAGACGCCCCAGACCACGTCGGTCTCGCCCGAGATGAGGCCCGCCGTCCGGGCCGCGTCCACGGGGACGGGGCGGATGCGCACCTCCTTCAGGGTCGGGGCCTTGCCCCAGTAGCCGGGGAAGGCCGCGAGGTCGATGTGGTCGTCCTTCACCCACTCGACGAACCTGTAGGGGCCGGTGCCCACGGGCTTGCGGGCGAAGTTCGCGTCCCCCGCCTTCTGGATGTAGCCGATGGGCACGATGGCGATGTTGGCCAGGTCCTCGTGCAGGGTGGGCCAGGGCACCCCGGTGTCGACCTCCAGGGTG
>MGDP01000144.1 GCA_001790955.1 Candidatus Tectomicrobia bacterium RIFCSPLOWO2_12_FULL_69_37 | reverse complement strand
TCTCCCCCCATGTTGAGGCTGGAGAACGTCCGCAAACAGTTCGGGGCGCAGGTTATCCTGGACCGCGCCAGCCTGGCCGTGAACCCCGGCGAGCGGGTGGGCCTCATCGGGCCGAACGGGGCCGGGAAGACGACCATCTTCCGCATCATCGAGGGGCTGGAGGGGGTGGACGGCGGGGAGGTGCACCTCCAGGGGCGTACCCGTCTGGGGGTGCTCCGGCAGGAGCTGGACGCCTCGGAGCGCCCGGTCCTGGACGAGGTGCTCGAGGGCGACCAGGAGCTCATCCGCCTCCAGCGGGAGCAGGAGCTCCTGCACATGAAGATCGCCAAGGCCGCCGACGACGCCGAGCAGGAGAAGCTCTCCCTCCGCCTGGGCGAGGTGGACCATCAGCTGGAGCGGATCGGCGCCTACGAGGCCAGGGCCCGGGCCTCGGCCATCCTCATGGGCCTGGGCTTCTCGGCCGAGGAGATCCGCCGCCCCCTCAGCCAGTTCTCGGGCGGGTGGCGGATGCGGGCCTCCCTCGCGCGTCTGCTCTTCTCCAACCCCGGCCTGCTGCTGCTCGACGAGCCGACCAATCATCTGGACATCGAGTCGGTCGCCTGGCTCGAAAAGTTCCTCGCCCGCTTCCCGGGCACCCTGATCGTCATCTCGCACGACCGGCACTTCCTCAACCGGGTGGCCGGGGCCATCGTCGAGATCGAGGGCGGGCGCCTCACCCGCTACGCTGGGAACTTCGACCGCTACCTTGAGCAGCGCGAGGCTCACATCGAGCAGCTGGAAAAGGCGGCCGCCCACCAGGAACGGCGCATCGCCGAGCTCGAGCGCTTCATCAGCCGCTTCCGCGCCAAGGCGACCAAGGCCCGCCAGGCCCAGAGCCGCATCAAGCAACTCGAAAAGCTGAGGCCCGTCGAGAGGATCGCGCGTCCCGCCGCCGCCCCCCGGATCCGGCTACCCAATCCTCCCGCCTCCGCCCACGAGACCTTGTCCGCCGAGGGCCTCGGGAAGAGCTACGGCGCGAAGCCGGTGTTCGCCAAGGCGAACCTCAAGCTCCTGCGAGGGGAGAAGGTCGGGCTTGTCGGCCCAAACGGCTCGGGCAAGACGACCTTTCTGCGCATCGTCACGGGCGAGACCGAGCCGACGGCGGGCCGGGCGAGGCTGGGCGACCGGGTGAGGGTGGGCCACTACTCGCAGTTCGTCATGGACTCCCTGGATTCCTCAAGGACCGTCTTCGAATCCGCGCGGGAGGCCGCGCCGCCCACCGTCGGGAACACCGACCTGCGCTCCCTCCTCGGCGGGTTCTTATTCTCAGGGGACGACGTGTTCAAGAAGGTGAGCGTCCTCTCGGGGGGCGAGCGGGCCCGGCTGGCCCTGGCGCGCCTGTTCCTCTCCGGCGCGAACCTGCTGCTGCTCGACGAGCCGACCAATCACCTGGACATGGGCGCGCGGGCGGCGCTGGAGGAGGCCCTCGAAAGCTACGCGGGGACCCTCATCCTCGTGGTGCACGATCGCGACCTCCTCGAGGCGATCTGCGAGCGCTACTGGGTGGTGGAAGAAGGGACCATCCGGCCGCTTCGCGGCTCGCTGGGCGACTACCTGGAAGGCGTCACCGCCAAGCGGCAGAGCGAGAGAGCCGCCGAGAAGGAGCGCGGCGCTCCCCCGCGCGGGGACCGCGAGGCGCGCCGCCAGGCCGCCGAGGTGCGCAACCGGCTTCACCGCGAGACGCGCGACCTGAAGAAGAAATCCGAGGCGCTGGAAGCCGAGATTCACAAACTCGAGGCCGAGAAGGATGATCTCAACTTGCTCCTCGCCGATCCATCTCTCTACGAGGAAGGGAATAAAGCGAGGCTGGCCAACGCCCTGGAGCGGCACCGGGAGGTCGCCGCCGCCATCCAGTCCAGCATGGCCGAGTGGGAAAGGGTGGTCTTGACCATCGAGGAGATCGAGGCCGCCGTAAAGGCAGAGGTGGAGTAGAACAGCCTGGGCGGCTTCTAGTGCCCCTCGCTCAGTGGAAGCCTGATCGCCGCGCCGGTGCGGGCCGAAAGCTCCATCGCAAGCGTCACCTCGAGAGTCTGGCGGGCGTCCTCGGCCGTCGCCAGGAGGCAGGGCCGTCCCGTGGTCAGATGGTCCAGCCAGCTGCGCGTCTCCTCTGCGATGGGGCCGTACATGTGGTCCAGCGACCAGTCCCCTGAGGAGGTGCTCCCCAGGAACACCATCTTCAGGTTGTGGTCCGGCACGTAGGCGTGGGGATACCCCTTCTCGGAGTATAGGATGTTCTCCTTGTGGTCCTCGTCGAAGAAGAGCACGCCCTCCGTCCCCATGATCTCCAGGCGGGCGCTTTGGCCCAGGGTCGGATACTGGGAGGGCAGGGCGTAGCAGACGCCGAGGCTCATCACGGCCCCGCTGTCGAAGGTGACGAGGGCCCAGTGCACGTCGTCCGCCTTGGGGTACCCGGCCTCCTTGAAGACCAGCCCGTTCCCCCGGGCCACCACCTCCACCGGGCGGCTCCCCTCCAGGAACCAGCAGGCAAGGTCCACATAGTAGGTGAGCACGTCCACGACGGGGGTGGCGTCGGCCGAGCGCTTGAGGATCTCGAAGGCCTGCGCCCGGCTGTTGTAGACGCGGCCGGCGCCGCCGATGATCCGTCCGAGCCGGCCCTCGAGGATCTGCTGCTTGCCCAGGAAGTATTGCCGCTTGTAGCGCATGATGTAGCCCACGCGCACCTCCACCCCTTTCGCCTCGGCCGCGCCGATGATGCGGTCCGCGTCCTCCAGCGCCATGGCGATAGGCTTCTCGACCAGCACGGGCTTCCCCAGCCCGACGGCCTGGAGGACGGGGGCGACGTGGGCGGGCTCGGGGGTGGAGACGATGACCACGTCCACTTCGGGCCGCGCGATCACCTCCTCGTTGCTGGCCGAGGAAAGGTCGGCTCCCACGCGCTCGCCCAGGCTCCTGGCGCGCGCGGCCTCCACGTCCGAGACCGCCAGATAGCGGACGCCGGGATGCTGCGCGGCCAGGCGGGCGCGGTGGGTTCCGATGCGGCCCGATCCGACGACCGCGACCCCGATCTGCTTGCGCGTCAAGACCATGGCCCCTCTCCGACGGCTCAGCCGGTGCGGTACCGAATCGAGACGAACCGGCTCGACTTGTTCCATCCGGGGACGATCATCGAGTGCGGCCCGGGCCGCCCTCCCGCCACGAGGAGGAGGATGTCATCGGGATCGTGGATCATGGGGACGAGGCAGGCGTCGTCGTCCCGGTCCACCCACGCGGGCCAGTCCACCCGGCCGGACTGGCGGAACCTCCCCCCCTTCCGCATCTGACCCACCGGCAGGCGCGCCAGCTCGAAGAGACGCCGCTTGACATCCCGGCGCGAGTACCCCGCTCGCCGCATGACCTCCGCGTGATCGGGGCTCATGGCGATCACCATATTCTGCCGCATGTAGGCGTTCGAGGAGCCCATCGTGCTCATGACGGAGGCGATGGTGGCGAGCAGGCCGTCGGGTTCGGAGCTGGAGTCGTCGAAGGCTTGGTGCGGACCCTCGGCGGCGAAGACGGTGACCACGTCTTCCCCCGGGCCGAACCCCAGGTCCGCCGAAAGCGGGGGCCAGGGGCTCAGCTCCTCGTTCTCGCTCAGGCAGAAGCTGAACTTGTCCGGATGGCCGAAGCAGCTCATGTCAGAGACGCCCGGGATGGCGCCCCCCAGGTTCAGCATCATGAGGCGCAGGGCGCGCCCGATGGCCGCGTTGGCCCGGAAGCCGGGCCCCATGCAGCCGGACCCGCCGTGCACTCCGATCTTCCTGGCGTAGGGCCCGTTGAACATCACCATCGGCCCGCCCGGGCCCATGGTGGCCTGCAGGCCGTTCAGGTTGAACCGCTCGGCGAGGACGGCCTCCAGCGTCCCCAGGATGGCGGGCAGGTACTCGGGCCTCGCCCCTGCCATGACGGCGTGGATCGCCGCCTGCTCGACTGTGGCCTCGTGGCCGGCGGGGGGGACGTGCCCCAGGGACCCTCCCGGGGAGCGCTTGGTACCGCCCAGCATCCAGGCGATACGCGCCTCCGTCGGGGTGACCACCGGCAGCCCGTCGGTCCACGGGAGCCGGAAGAAATACTCGAAGGGGTCCGCCGCTTCATCCATGGGCTTCTCCCGCGTTCCGCCGAAAGCCCTCATGCCCGGAGGGCCTTGGGCCTTCGCGCCGCTTTGGCCTTCCGGACCGGCTTCGCCCCCTTGCCGGACATATAGTGATACAGGGCGAATATGCTGGCGGGGTCGTCCGAGGCGTGGCCCATGCGAATGATCGCCTGGTAGAGCTGGCAGCGAAGCGCCGTCAGGGGAAGGAGCGCGCCGAGCTCCCGGGCGGTCCGGAGCATGTGCTCGGCGTCCTTGACGCACATCTCGATGGTGCCTTCCGGGTCCTTGAAATCCTGCTTTACCATCCGCATTCCCTTATGATCGATCTGCTTGGAGTAAGCCGAGCCGGAAGCCAGGAACTCGAGGAGCACCTTCCCGTCGATGCCTCCAGCCATCCCGAAGGCGAGCCCCTCGGCCAGGGCTGTCCGGTTGAGCTCGCTCACCGTGTTCATCACGAGCTTGCCCAGCGCCCCGCGGCCGCTCGGCCCCAGGTAGAACTGACGATGGGTGATCTTGCGGAGTATGGGCAGCGCCCGGCGGAAGGCCCGCTCGTCCCCCCCGGCCATCAGGGTCCCCCCGCGCTTCCGGGTGATGGCCCGGTTGCCGCTGATGGGCGTGTCCAGGTAAAAGGCGCCCACTTTCTTCAGGGCCTCGGCCATCCGCTGCGAGGTCGAGGGGAGAAGGGTGGAAAAGTCCGTCACCACCCCGCCGCGCCGAAGCCCGCCGATGGCACCGTCCTTCCCGAGCAGCACCCGCTCCACGTCCTTGTCCTCGGGAACGGAGATCATGAGCATGCGCGAGCGCGCGGCGGCCTCCTCGGGGGAGGCGGCCGTTTCCCCGCCGAGAGCCTCCAGCTCGCGAACCCGCTTTCGGGAGAGATCGCAGCCCACGACGGAATAGCCAGAAGCCAACAGGTTGGCCGAAATCGCCCCACCCATCCTGCCGAGCCCCACGAAACCGATGGTAATGGCCATGGCGGCCCTCCGTTGATGTCCTTAGAAGCCCAGCACCCAAGGCAGAATGGCCTGGTAGCCCAGGAGCATCACAATCACCGAGACGATGGAGATGAGCCCTCCGGCCCGGATCATGTCGCCCACCGGGACCTTTCCCGTGGCGAAGGCGATGGCGTTGGGCGGGGTGGAGACCGGCATGGCCATGGCGAACGAGCAGGCCAGGGCCGTCAGGATGGCCAGCTGCCCTTGTTGCGCCGAGGAGAGGGCCATCGCCGTCGGGATGATGAGGTTCGCGGTGGCCGTGTTGCTCATGAAGGTAGAAAGCCCCAGGGCAAGAAAGGCGACGGAGGCGGAGAGGGCCAAGCCGCTCATCTGGGCCAGGGGAAGGCGGACGACCCAGTCCAGCAGGCCCGAGAGCTGCATCGCCTGGCCCAAGGAGAGCCCGCTCCACATCAATATGAGGATGTCCCAGTCAATGGAGTTCACGTCGTGCCGGTCCAGGACGCCCAGGGCGGCGAGCGACGCCGCGGCCAGCAGGGCTACCACAGCCGTCGAAATCCCATGCCAATCTCCCGTGAGCCACAGTGCGACCGTCACAGCCAGGATCAGCAGGGTCAGCTTCCCCTGCGCGGAGATCTCCGCCGGAGGGTCCAGCTTCGCCAGCATCATGCCTCTCTCCGGCAGAAAGAAATAGAACAGCAGGAGGCCGGTCAGGACCAGAAGCAGCACCATGAGCGGAACCGCCAGCAGCATCCAGTCCAGGAAGCTCACGTCGTACCTGGCCTGGCGTAAAGCCGCCAGGGCGACCGCGTTGGGCGGCGTCCCGATGGGGGTGCTGATCCCTCCCACCGCGCTCCCGAAGGGCACGGCCAGGATGAGCGCGGTGGCGAACCGGTTGCCGTCCCCGAGCGAGGCGATGACGGGGGAGACGACGGCGATCATCATGACGGCGGCGGCCGTGTTCGACATCCACATCGAGAACAGGGCGGTGATTCCCAGGACGCCGTAAAGCATGAGGAGAGGCGAACGGGAGAACGGCCGAAGAAGGCGGGAGGCGATCGCCCGATCGATGCCGTGCTTCGTCAGGGCGTGGGATAGAAGGAAGGCCCCCATGAAAAGGATGATGATGCTGGAAGAGAAGGGCTGGAAGAACTGCTCGTACCGGAGCTCGCCCACCCCCGCGAGCCCTCCCCTTTTCGCCAGCAGGAGGATCTCCAACCCCAGGATGCAAAGCGAGGTCGCAAAAAGAGGGAGCGCCTCGGTCGCCCAGAGGACGGCGGCCACCAGGAAGATGGCCAGGGTCCGCCGGGGCAGCTCGCCGAGCTGGGGGGGCAGCGCCACATAGAGGGCAGCCGCCAGGGCGGCCGTGAGCGCGCAAATGAGCGCCCGGTTGGGTTTCTTGCGTTTCGGATGGAAAGGGTTCTCCGCCGTCGCTTGGATCATGACTCGCTCCTGCTCCGTCCCGTGGCAGCCGAAAGCAATCGCCAGAGCTCCTCCCGGTCCAGGTCCGAGATTCCGAGCGAAAACCCCACCTCCCACATGGGCGGCAGGCCCTGCACCTCTTTTACCCAGGCGACGCGTGCCATGAAACCGAGAACGGTGGAGCCTCGAACGTGAACGGCGCAGGGGAAGGCCGAGCCTACTTCCAAGGGAACGGGAACGAGGGTCTTGAAGCCCCCCTCGCTGAAATCCTCGGGCGAGAGGGGAAACCCCGCCAGCCCTGGCATGTCCATGGTGATGACGGGAGGGAAGGTGCCCTTGTAGGGATTCGGATGCCGCGGATCTCTTCGCTTGTCGCTTCCAGCCTCACCCTCCATCCGGCGTTCCTCCTCGGCCGCAGCGGGAATCAGGAGGGCCTTGTCCGAATCATACAACCATTGGCTTCGCGGGGGAAAAGCGGCTGGATGACACCGAAGGGGCTACGGCCGGGGGGCGACCCGATGGGGAGCGGACCACACGTCCGTCAAGAAGGTCCTGCGCCATTTCTGGCGGGCGAAGCCGCGGATTTCCATTAGGCCTGCTGGCGCGAATCGGCCACCTCTTCCGCCCGGCCACTCCGAATGCTCGCCAGGACGGCTTCGAGTACGGCGACCACCTCCAGGGCTTCGGGGCCTCCCGTTTCGGACCTCCCGCCCCCGCGGATGCAGCGCGCGAATTCGGAGATCTCCTCCGCGAAGGGATCGCCTGTTTCCACGGGCAGCTCCGTCCGCGTCTCCTCGCCGACCTTCTGGAAGTAGAGCTTGGCGCCATCCTGCTCGCTCCAGGCGGAGGCCCGGGTGCCGAAAGCCGCCGTGCTGATCCGCCAGGGGACTACCATCGAGACACCGATGTAGCTCAGGGGACCGCTGTCATGTTCCAGCGCGATGGCGGTGACGTCGTCGAGCGCGTTCGCTCCCAGGAGCCTCTTGCTGAACGCCATCACCCGCCGGACCGGCCCCGCCAGATAGATGAGATTGTCCACGATGTGGACGCCCCGGCCGGTCAGCCCCCCCGCCGGCCACTCCTTCGGGTCGTTCCGCCAGCCGGCTCGCTTTCGCTGGGCGTTCCAGTTGCAGACCTGGCCCTCCAGCTGATGGAGCATGCCCAGCTCGCCTGCGTCGAGCATCCGGCGGATCCCGCGCGTCGCTCCCAGGCGCCGACGGTGATGGCCCACCATGAGGACGACCCCCACCTGCTCGCAAGCCCGGGTCGCGCGCTTGCCGTCCTCCACCGCCAGGGCGAGGGGTTTTTCCACAAAAACATGCTTGCCCGCGGAGGCGGCTTGCTGAATCAAATCGACGTGAGTCGAGTGGGGGGTGGAAATGATGACGCCTTCTACCGCGCCGTCGCGGAGCAGCTCGTCCAGAGAATCGGCGGGACGGCAGCCGAACTTCTCCCCGAAGGCCCTGCGGCTCTCACCGGTGCGGGCGTAGCAGCGAATGATCGCCGCCGCGCCGCTCTTCTCCACGCCCTTGGCCAGCACGCCCGCCCAGTGGCCCACCCCGATTGCGCCGAGGCGCACCTTCTCGCCGCCCATCGCGTTTCTCCGAAATCGGCGGAAACGGCCGAAGGGGTCCGATGCGGGGTATCGACGCATCCGCCGCGGAAACCCGGCTCAAGAGAACGTGGAGCCGCTTATCCTTTGCGCTCCGCGAGCTCGATGCTGATATCGTCCGGGCCTTTGACAAAGGCGATCTTGACGCCCGGGCGGATCTCCCAGGGCTCGCAGATGAATTCGGCCCCTTTGGCCTTGAGCTCTTTCGCCGCTGCGTCCATGTCGTCGACCTTGAGGCCGAAGTGGTCGAGGCCGTAGCGGGGATCGCTTCCGACGCGGATGGGGTTCTCATTCTTCGCGCGGCCCGAGACGATAAAAGTCATGCCGTTCAGATCCATATTGAACGAGGGCGCCCCGCCCAATTCCCGCTGGGCGACCATCTTGGCGCCGAACATCTCTTCCCAGAATTTCCGGGCGGCGTGGGGGTCCTCGCTGCGGAAGTGAAGGTGATCGTAGCGGTACATGGCCAATTTTCCTCTCCTGAGCGGCCCGCAGAGCCGGGACCAGACCCGTGTGCGGTGGAAACCTGCCAGAAAGACGAATACTAGCGGCCAGGGGCCCGAGCATCAACGAGAGGCCCGGATACGCCCCCTCAGAGCTTGTAGAGGCCTCGGGCGTTGCCCGAGAGGATCGTCTCCTGCTCCGCCGGAGAGAGCCGGGAGAGGCCCGGGATCTCCCGGGCCGGGCAGAGGTCGCCCATGTCGAAGGGGTAATCCGTCCCGTACACCACGTTGCCGGCCCTCAGCGTCTTGACGGCGAACTCCAGGCAATCGGCGTTGTGGATGATGGTGTCGTAGTAGAGCTTGCCGAAATACTGCTCGGGGTCCCTCGCCCCGTGCTCCTTGGGCTCCTTCCTCTCCCCGTAGCCGTGCTGCCAGCGGCCCCGGATCCAGGGCGTGAACCCGCCCGTGTGGGAGAGCAGGAACTTCAGCGAGGGGAACCGGTCCAGCACCCCGCCGAAGATAAGGCACGCCACCGAGACCGTGGTGTCGAGGGGATTGCCGATAAAGTTCGAGAGGTAATACTTCTGCAGGCGGTCCTCGAACCCTCTCGCGGCGGCGGGATGGATGAAGATGGGCGCGTCCAGCTCGGCCGCCTTCGCCCAAAAGATGTCGAGCCCGGGGTCGTCGAGGTTCTTCCCCGCGACGTTCGCGCCGATCTGGACGCCCCGGTGCCCCTTCTTCACCGCCCGCTCGAGCTCATCCGCGGCCGCCTGCGGGGCCTGAAGGGGCGCCGCGGGCATGCAGGAGAACGCCTCCGGATGCTCCCGCGCCAGGCCGCACAGTGCATCATTCAAGGAGACGGCGATCTCCAGGCTCTGGCCGGGGTCGAGGCTGTAGAACATGAGGACGGGGACGATCGAGAGGATCTGCCGCTCCACGCCCATCCGCTTCATGTCCTTGAGGCGCATCTCGACGTCGTAGGTCTCCCGCGGAAGCGGGTAGGAGTTCGTCCGCTCCTGGCCAAGGACGGTGAATTTCGTGACGAGCCGCTCAGCTCCGCCGCTGGCCGCGATGGAAACGGCGGAACCCAGCCGCCCCGCGCGGATATCCTCGATCCAGGACACGGGGATGATGTGCGCATGCGGGTGAGATCGCTATCCGATCTCTCCTCATCAATTCAAGGTATGTCACCCGCAAGGGGCGTCTGCGCTTCCTTCTCCTAAGCGAACAAACCCTCCAGCCAGGCCCGGCTCTCCGGCGGCAAGAGACGGCCATCCGAGGCCGCCGCGTTCTCGGAGATGCGCTCGGCCTTGCCCGTGGCCACGATGATGGTGGAGACCGCCGGGTGGCCCAGCACGTACTTCAGAAGCGCCTGGCCGGGCGTTTTCACGCCATATTTCTCAAGGGGAGAGAACTCGCCCCGCTCCTGCACCTCGCGCACCCTCCTCTGCGCCGGGGTCTCCTCGGGACGCCTCCCGACTGCCCCCGGATCCGTCGGGATCCGGCTCGCCAGCAAATTGAGGATCGTGCGCAGGGCGATCACCCCGATGTTCATCTTCTGCGCGAGAGGCAGCATCTCCGCGCAACACGTCCGGGCCGCGGCGGAGAACAGGATCTGGATAGAGTCATAGAGCCCCGTGCGCATCGCCTCGGTGATTTCCGCGTAGTTTCCGGGTTCGCTCTCCGTCAGCCCGATGAAGCGCACCCGGCCCTGGCGCTGATACTCCTGGATCACCGGCGTCACCTCCCGCCAGCCGCGCATGGAATGGATCTGGAGCAGGTCGATCACGTCGGTCCGCAGCCGCTCGAAGGAGCGCTCGATGCTCTTCCGGGCAGACGCCGCGTCCTCGGCTCGGACCTTGGTGGCGATCAGGGCCTCGCGGCGCCGCCCCTCCAGGGCGAGGCCCAGCGCACTCTCCGCCTCCCAGTAGCTGGGCGCCGTATCGAAGAAGTTCACCCCGTGATCCAGGGCCTCATGAACGATCCGGACGCAGCGGCTCACGTCCTCCTTGGACGCGAGGCGGAACGTCTGCGAGGTTCCCAGGCTGATCTCGCTGATGCGCAGTCCGGTTCGTCCCAGGACTCGATATTGCATCGGCTCTCCTTGAAGAAGACAGAACGATCCCTGTTCGCGGTTTTTCAGTCGGCTCGGCGATTGTACCACTCCCCGGGGTGTTTCGTAGTAGCCAGCCCGGTTTTCCGGGGGCCTTCGCAGGAAGATACCCCTCCGGGACAGGCGAGATTTTCTTGTGCTAAGATCCGCCACCCGATGGGGCCGCTGGGAAACGCCGAATCCGCCCTCTTCTTGCCGAGACGAAGGAGAAATGCGCATGGAGCCGACGCCCAAGTTCATGGCCGTGAACACGAGTAAGATCGAGTGGCGGGACGGGGCGAAGCTCCTGGGGCATCCCCCCGGCGTCCAGGTCAAGATCATCGCCGAGGGCTCGGACGAGATCTCGGAGCGGGTGGACAAGCTCGTCAAGTTCCCCTCTGGCTACGTCGAACCGCGCCACAGCCACGAGTATTTCCACAGCACCCTTGTGCTTGAAGGAGAGATGCACGTCGCCGGGAAAATCCTCCGGCCCGGCGACTACGTCTACGGCGGCACCGAGCCGCACGGCCCCTACCACTATCCGGTGGGCTGCATGGTCTACTCGGCCGGGCGCTCCAAGAAGATGGATCAGATCCACAAGCGGGAAAAATGAGCCGCCTCGCCGGAGGGCTTCCCGGCACAAGGCGAACGCGGAGAATCCATGGGGCCGGAAAGCCCTAGCGAAGCGCACTTCGGAGATCACGTGAACATGCCACTCTCACGCTTCAAGGTTCTCGACCTGACACAGGCCCGATCGGGCCCGACGGCGGTCCGGCAACTCGCGGACTGGGGGGCCGACGTCATCCGGATCGAGCAGCCCGCCTCGGTGGGCGCCGATTTGATGGGTGGCGACCGCCACAGCTATGAATCCATGAACCTCCATCGTAACAAGCGCAGCCTGACGCTCAACCTCAAGGCCGAGGAGGGGAAGAAGATATTCTTCTCCCTGGCGAAGGGAGCCGACGTCATCGTCGAGAACTTCCGCCCCCGGGTGAAGCACCGGCTCGGCGTCGACTACGAGTCCGTCTGGAAGGTGAATTCCCGGATCGTCTACGGGAGCATCTCCGGCTTCGGACAGACCGGGCCCTATTCCGACCGGCCCGGTCTGGATCAGATCGCTCAAGGCCTAGGCGGCCTCATGTCGGTGACCGGCGAGCCCGGGCGGGGCCCCATGCGCGTGGGCGTCCCGATAGCGGACCTCTCCGCCGGAATGCTGCTCGCTCAGGGCATCCTGCTCGCCCTGCTGGAGCGCGAGGTCTCCGGAGAGGGGCAATGGGTCCACACCTCACTCTTGGAAGCCCAGATCCAGATGATGGACCTGCAGGCGGCCCGCTACCTCATCAAGGGCGAAGTGCCTAAGCAGGCGGGCAACAACCACCCGACCCTCATCCCTACCGGGGTCTTCGAGACCACGGACGGCCGGATCAACATCCAGGCCGGCAGCCCACGCCTGTGGAAACGCCTCGCCAACGCGCTCGGCGTGCCGGAGCTGACCGAGCATCCGGACTACGCCGAAAAGGAAACACGCACGAAGAACCGGGACGCCCTCAACGCCATCATCGGCGGGCACATCCGCCGGAAGACGAGCAAGGAGTGGATCGAAATCCTGAACGCCGAGGGCATTCCCTGCGGGCCCATTCATACTGTCGATCAGACGTTCGCAGATCCTCAGGTCCGGACCCTGAACATGGACCCCGAAATCTTTCACCCCGTCCTCGGCCCGATCAAAGTCGTCGGCCAGGCCGTCAAGCTGAGCCGGACCCCCCAGCGCAAGAGAAACCCTACCCCGGAGCTCGGGGAGCACACGGACGAGATTCTCGCGTCAATCGGGTACAGTCCGCAGGAAATCCAGCGGTTGCGCGACATCGGAGTCGTATGAGGCGGGGCTGCATGGGGCAGCGACTTTCCAGCGAGGCGGACCGATGCAACTCAACACGGACAAGATGATCGCCGAGGTCGAGGACGGGATCGGGTGGATGACCTTCAACAACCCGGAGCGGCGGAACGCGCTCTCCCTCGAGATGTGGGAAGCCATCGCCATGATCGTCGAAGAGTTCCAGCAGGACCATTCGGTCCGGGTCGTCGTCATGAAGGGGGCCGGCGACAAGGCCTTCGTGGCGGGGGCGGACATCTCCCAATTCGACGAGAAGCGGAGCAACGCCCAGCAGATCGAGCAATATTCCGCCACCCTGTCCGGGGCGCGGCAGCGGCTCGCCGACCTCGACAAGCCCCTCATTGCCATGATCCGGGGCTACTGCCTTGGCGGAGGCCTGACCGTCGCCCTCAACGCGGACATCCGCATCGCCTCGGAGGACGCCCAGCTCGGCGTGCCCGCCGCCCGCCTGGGCATCGCCTACGGCTACGAGGCCATGAAGCAGCTCGTGGACCTGGTCGGCCCTGCCTTCGCCAAGGAGATCGCCTTCTCCGCGAGGCGCCTGTCTGCCGAGGAGGCGCTCCGGATCGGGCTCGTCAACCGTGTCGTGCCCGCGGGCAAGCTCGAAGAGACTGCCCGGGAGCTTGCAACCACGATCGCATCGAACGCCCCCCTGTCGGTCAAGGCTGCGAAATTCACCATTGGCGAGACCCTCAAGGATCCTTCCAGCCGAGACTTCGGGGCGATCAGCCGAATGGTGAAGACTTGCTTCGACAGCCGGGACTACATCGAGGGAAGAACGGCGTTCATGGAAAAGCGGAAGCCGAATTTCCTTGGCAGCTGAAAGCCAACCCGATTTAGCGATCTCCCGCCGGATACCTGGATCACCACTTCCGCCTCAGGTGGATAACTGGCGCCTGGCCTCCACGTAGAGAACCGTCAGGACGATGATGGCCTGAAAGACGAACACGGCGGAGCCGGGCAGGCCGATGCTCCGCTGGAGCGAGTCCGAGCCCACCATCAGGATGGCGAACACGGCGGCCGCGAGGATGACGCCCAAGGGATGGCGCCGGCCGATGACGGCGATCAGGATGCTCATCGCGCCGTAGTTGGGCGCGCCGGTGGGGCCGGTGAGCCCGAGGAGCAGGGTCTGGTGGAAGCCGGACACCTCGATCGCGCCCGCCAGGCCGGAGAGGGCCCCGCAGACCGGCATGATGACGAGGGTGATCCGGTTGATGTTGATCCCGCCGAACCGGGCCGCCGTCGGGTTGTCGCCCACGGCGCGTATCTCGTAGCCGATGATGGTCCTGGACATCATGAAGTAGATCCCCGCG
Source organism: Candidatus Tectomicrobia bacterium RIFCSPLOWO2_12_FULL_69_37 (assembly GCA_001790955.1). Lineage (GTDB taxonomy): Bacteria > UBA8248 > UBA8248 > UBA8248 > UBA8248 > 2-12-FULL-69-37. The sequence goes on along the minus strand of MGDP01000144.1, from coordinate 28,032 downwards.
GCGGCGGCGAGGGCGATGAGCGGGCCCATGTGACCCCCGGATTTCGGGAGCATCTGCGGGAGCACGGCGGACTTGGGGATCGGGACCGTGATGGCGTCCCCGGCGAGGGGGTCGTTCCAGGGGCCGTTCGCCAGGTAGTCCACCAGGTACAGGGCGACGAAGTTCAACATGACGGTGACGAAGATCTCGCTCACGCGGTAGCGGACGCGCAGAACGCCCGGTATGAGCCCCCAGAACGCCCCGGCTAAGACCCCTCCCAGGATCCCGAGGGGGACAAAGACCGGCCAGGGAAGGTTCAGGCCCTCGAGGCCGAAGGCGACCGCGGCCATCCCTATGGCCCCGGCGTAGATCTGGCCGTCCACCCCGATGTTGAAGTGCCCCCCCCGCATGCCAAAAGCGACAGCGAGAGAACCCAGCAGCAATGGGCAGAACTTGTTCAGGGTCTGGGCGAACCCGCCCCATGTGCCCAGGGAGGCTTGAAGAACCGTCGCGAACGCGACGCGGATGCTGCCGCCGAAGGCGAGGATGAACAGCGCCGCCGCCAGGAGCGCCAAGGCTGCCGCGGCCGCGTAGGTGGCGGCCAGCGCGGCCGCGTGCCGACGGTCTTCCTCCGACCAGGCGCCCTTCATCACGGCTGCCTTCTCCGCACGCCAGCCATGAGCTCCCCGATGCGGTACACATCGTAGTCGGGGCCATCGAAGCCGCCCAGGATCTCGCCCGAGTGGATGACCAGGATCCGGTCGCAGATCGAGCAAAGCTCGTCCAGGTCCTCCGAGATGAGCAGGACGCCGCCTCCCCCCTCGCGGACCTCCCGGAAGCGGGCATGGACGAAGGCGGCGGCCATGATGTCCAGGCCGCGGGTCGGGTTGTTGGCGATCAGGATTCCTCCCCCGATGGCGCGGAAAAGTGCCATGGCCCGAGCCACGATCACCTTCTGGATATTGCCCCCCGAGAGATGGGCCGAGGGCACGCGCTCGTTGCGGGTGAGGACATTGTAGTCGCGAATGGCGATCCGGGCCATCTCGTGGGCGGTCCCCTGCTCGAAGAAGCCCGATCGCTTGAAGATGTAGGGATGGAGACCCAGCACGAAGTTCTCGGCCAGGGAGAGGGACGGGAGAATCCCCTCGTCGATCCGGTTCTGGGGGATCAAAACGAGGCCCAGGGCGATCCGGGCGGCGACGGTCAGCTTCTCGACCGAGCGGCCGCGTATCGTGACCTCGCCGGCCTGGACGGGGAGAAGGCCCGCGATCGCCTCGGCGAGCTCGCGCTGGCCGTTCCCCGACACCCCCGCCAAGCCGACGATCGCGCCAGCGGGAACGTCGAAGGATACATCCTTCAGGAGATGAATGTCCGCGTTTCTCAAGGAAAGATCGCGCACGGAGAGGGCGGGTGGTCCCGCGGAGGAGGAGGCGACCGCGCCGGGCCGGCCCGCGCCGGCGGGGAACTCCCTCTCGCCCACCATCATCTGGACGAGAAGCTCGCGGCTCGCTTCCGGCCGCCGCACCGTCCCCACCCTGCACCCTCCCCGGAATACGGTGATCCGGTCGGAGTTCGCGAGCACTTCCTTGATCTTGTGGGTGATGAAGATGACCGTGAGACCTCCCTCGGCGATTTTCCGGATGGTGGCGAAGAGCGCGTCCACCTCCTGGGGGGTGAGCATGGTGGTCGGCTCGTCCAAGATGAGGATGTCAGCCCCCCGGTAGAGCGCCTTGAGGATCTCAATCTTCTGCTGGATACCGACCGGCAGAGCCTTGACCCGCTCGTTCAAGGGCACGGAGAGGCCGTAGCGGGAAGCGACCTCCTCCACCGCGCCCCGCTGGCTCTCCGCCCGCAGCACCCAGCCCGTGCCCTCGTGGCCGAGCAGGATGTTCTCCAGGGCCGTGAAGTTGCCGATCAGCTCCACGTGCTGGTGCACCATGCCGATGCGGAAGCCGATGGCGTCCTTGGGGGAGCGGATTGGCGCCGGGCGGCCGTCGACGCGGATCTCGCCCGCGTCCGAGCGGTAGAGGCCGCTCAGGATGTTCATGATGGTGGTCTTGCCCGCGCCGTTCTCCCCGAGGAGGGCGTGGATCTCCCCCTTCGCCGCCTCGAGGTCGACGCGGTCGAGGGCGACCACCTCGCCGAAGCGCTTGCAGATCCCCCGCATCTCGACGCGGGGCGGGGCGGCGCTCATTCCCTCGACTCCCGGTCATAGGGGCGGGTCAGGGCTCTGGGCGCTTCGGCCCCGCTCGCGACCTTGACCAGGACGAGCATGGCGAACACATAGGGGAGCATGAGGAGGAACTGGGGCGGAACGGCCTTGGCCATCTGGGGCAGCGAACTGACCTTGAACTGGAAGGCGTCCACGTAGGCGAACAGCAGCGCGCCCAGGAAGGCCCACAGCGGCATCCAACGCCCGAAGATGACCAGCATAAGGGCCAGCCAGCCCCGCCCGTTCACCAGGTTGTCGGTGAAGGTGCCCGTGATGAGGAGGGGCAGGTAGGCGCCCGCCAGCCCGAGGAAGAACCCCCCCACGACGCACGCCCCGTAGCGCATCGCCGTCACGTTGATGCCGAGCGAATCGGCCGCCCGGGGGTTCTCCCCGCAGGAGCGCAGCCGCAGCCCCAGGGGGGTCTTGAAAAGGAAGAAGGCGACCGCCGCCACCAGGAAATACGTCAGGTAAACCAGGATGTTCTGGCGGAACAGGACCTCCCCCACATAGGGGATATTCCCCAGGAGGGGGACGGGGACCCCGGAGAGGGTTTTGATCTGGGGCGGGGATTGGACGACCCCGACGGCGAGACGATAGGAAAGGGGCGAGAGGCCGAGTCCCAGGACGAAGATCCCCAGCCCGACCACGATCTGGTTCGCCCGCATCGAGATGGCGAAATAGGCGAGCAAGAGCGAGAGGATGCCGCCGGCCATCATCGCGGTCAGGCAGCCCAGCACTGGGCTGCCCATCATGAAGGTGCCCAGAAAGCCCGCCACCGAGCCCACGGTCACGATGCCCTCGATGCCCACATTCAAGATGCCGGACCGCTCGATGATGATCTCGCCCAGGCAGGCGATGATCAGGGGGGCCATCATGACCATGGTCAGCTGGAGCAGCGAGATGTCGAAAACAAATCCCAACGACACGGCACTCCACTCCCTCGCGTCAGGCAGTCACCCTGCCCCGCTTCGTGGTGCCCCTTCTTTGACTAGATTTGCATCCGGCCTGCCAAGCGAAATTCGATGAAATAAACCGGCATCTCCTATTGGAACCCGCACCCCCAGCGGAGTATATCCGATCCCCCGGGACGGGGGTAAATCCATCCGGCCCGGCGCGTTTTCTTTTTCCCCTCGATCTTTTACAGTTGGCTCTCCCGTCCGCGGGAGCGGAGGGCCTCCCCGCTCCAGGGAAGGTCCCAGAGCGCCACCCAGAATCCAGGCCAGGAGCGCCGATGCAGAACGACCCGCTGTTCCGAATCGGGGTGGACACGGGGGGTACCTTCACCGACGTCGTGGCCGTCCGTTCAACCGACGGGACCATCTTCTCCTCGAAGGTCCCCTCCACACCGTCCGATCCCTCCCAAGCCCTTCAGTCCGCCATCCGGGAGATCCTCCGGGAGGCGGGCGCCACCCCCGGGCAGGTCCACACCTTCGTCCACGGGACCACTGTGGCCACCAACGCCCTCCTCGAGCGTGAAGACCACAACATGGGCCTGATCGTGAACGGGGGCTTCCGCTTCCTTCTCGAAATCGCCCGCCAGAGCGTGCCGGACGGCTACGGGAACTCCTTCTTCTGGGTGAAGCCTCCCCGCCTCGTTCCGGTCGACCGGGTGCTCGAGGTGCGGGGGCGGATGGATTTCAGGGGCCGGGAGCTCCGTCCCCTCGACGAGAGAGGCGTAGCCCGGGCCGCGCGGCGCCTGCGGGAGATGCGGGTGGCGGCGGTGGGCGTCTGCCTCCTCCACGCCTACGCCAACCCCTCCCATGAGCGCCGCGTCCGCGAGATCTTCCGGGAGGAATTCCCCGGCTGCTGCGTCTCCCTCTCCTCCGAGGTCCTCCCGGAATACCAAGAGTACGAGCGGGCCCTGGCTACCCTCATGGACGCCGCGTGCAAGCCGATCATCCTGAGGTACATCGAGCGGGCGCGCGGGGGCGTAGCCGGGACGCTCACCCCCAAGACCCCCTTCCTGGTGATGAAATCGAACGGCGGGGTGATGAGCGTGCAGGCCATCGCTGGCCGGCCCCTCACCACCGCCCTCTCCGGACCGGCGGCCGGCGCCCTGGCTGGGGCCGCCATCGCCGCGGCGGCCAAACTCGGCAAGGTGATCACCCTGGACGCGGGAGGCACCTCGACGGACGTCTCCGTCATCGAGGACGGCAAGCCCCGCCACACCACCTCCGCGAAGCTGGGCCATTACCAAGTCAAGCTCCCCATGATCGACATCGTGACGGTCGGCACCGGCGGGGGCTCCATCGCCTGGGTGAACCCCGAGGGGAGGCTCCGGGTCGGGCCGCGGAGCGCCGGGGCCGACCCCGGCCCCATGTGCTACGGCAAGGGAGGGGGCGAGCCCACCGTGACCGACGCCGAGCTCCTCCTCGGCAGGCTCCCCACAAGCCTCGTCGGGGGCGGGATTCCGCTGGACCGCGCCAAGGCGGAGGAGGGCGTCCGCCGCCTCGCCGGGCCCCAGGGCCTCTCCCCCGTGGAAGCGGCCCGGGGGATCGTCGAGGTCGCCGCCTGGAACCAAGCCCTCGCCATCCGCCAGATGACGGTGAACCGCGGGAAAGATCCGAGGGAATACGCCCTCCTCGCCTTCGGAGGGGCGGGCCCCCTCATGGCGGCTGACATCGCGGAGGTGCTCGGCATCCGGGAGATCGTGGTGCCCGCCCAGCCGGGCTGCGGGAGCGCCGTGGGGCTCGTCGAGGTGGATCTGCGGAACGACTACGTGCGGACCCACATCACCCGCCTGGACGAAGCGAAGCCCAAGGCGCTGGAAAGGGATTTCCAGCGCATGGAGGCCGAGGCGCAGGACGACCTGGCCAAGGAGGAGATCCCTCCGGCGCGCCGCCGCTTCCTCCGCTCGGCCGACATGCGCTACTTCGGCGAAGGCCAGGAGATGACGGTGGAGCTCCCGGCGGAAGGTGGCTTCGCCCGCTCCCTGTCCCGGTCCGCTTCTTTTTTCCACGCGGCGTACCGCGCCCAATTCGGCTTCAACTACGAGAACCACACCCCCGTCGAGATCGTGAACCTGCGCCTCACCGCCGTGGGGGAACTGGAGCGGCACCCGCGGAGACGGGTCGGGTCCAGTGGGGGCCCCGAGCGCGCCCGGAAGGGCGCGCGGCCCGTCTACTTCGCGGGCCAGGGATACGTGTCCACTCCCCTGTACGACCGAGGCCGGCTCGGGCTGGGGGACCGGGTGCAGGGCCCCTGCGTCATCGAGGAGTTCGGCTCCACCACCGTGGTGCCGCCGGGCGCCGGCTGCCGGGTGGACAAGTGGAACAACCTCCGGATCCAGCTGGCCCCGAAGGCGAAGACCGCCTCCCAGGAAACGGCCAGCCCCGTCGTGCAGGAGATCGTGGAGGGCGCCCTCTACGCCGCCGAGCGCGAGATGGAGGACCTCGTCGAGCGGACGGCGCGCTCCCCCCTCATCCGCGACATGCACGACTACCGGGTGGGTCTTTTCGACGTGAAGGGGAGGAAGCTGACGGGGCGCTCCTACTCGGCCGTCGTCGACCCCGTCCTCAAGAACTGGCCCCTCGAGGATATCCATGCGGGAGACGTCTTCCTCTGGAACGACATCTATCTCGCGGAAGGGGGCATCGGGCACCTCCCCGACCTCTGCTCCTGCGTGCCAATCTTCCATTACGGGAAGCTCTCCGCCTTCGCCCTGGTGTTCGGCCACCACGACGACGTGGGGGGCATGGTGCCGGGCAGCCTCCCCACGAACGCCACCGATGTCTTCCAGGAGGGCATCCTCGTCCCCCCCATCAAGCTCTACGACCGTGGCGTCCGGAACGAGGCGGTGTACAAAGTCATCTTCCGAAACAGCCGCCTCGGGGAGCACCTCCAGGCCGACATCGACGCCGAGATCTCGGCCTGCCGGGCGGGCGGGGCGCGCCTCGTCGAGCTCTTCGAGCGTTTCGGGCGGGAGACGGTCAACGGCTGCTTCGAGGCCCTGCTGGACAAGTGTGAGCGTACCATCCGGGAGGAGTTGATCTCCAAGATCAAGGACGGGACCTACGCCTGGGAGGACTACATCGAGAGCGACGGCGTGGAGAACGGCCGGCGCCACACCCTCAAGCTCAAGATGACGAAGCGGAACGGCCGCCTCCGCCTCGACTTCCGGGGCACCTCCCCCCAGGCCAAGGGCCCCATCAACTGGCCGGGCGACTACGCCGAAGGCGCCTTCCTGAAGAAGTGGATCGGGCCCATCCTACGCAACCTGGCGGACAGCTACGACCGGATGTTCGAGATCGACGTGAACGAGGGCATCTGCCGCCTGATGGACGTCCAATTCCCCGAGCCGGGCACCCTCATCACCCCGGTCTTCCCCGCCCCCACCAACATGCGCACCTTCACCATCCTGCGCCTGCTGAGCCTCTTCTGCGGGGTGCTGGGGGTGGCCACGGGAGGCCGGATGCCCGCCGACCAGGAAACTATCCGCTACTGGGGCGTCCACGGCCACGGCCCCGGCGGCAAGTTCTTCCTCTTCCGCGAGATCCTGGGCGGGGGCTCGGGCGGCAGGCCCTGGGGGGACGGGGTGGACGTCATTCACGTGGTACCCAACAGCCGGAACCTCCCGGCCGAGTTCAGCGAGAGCCGCTTCCCCGTCCGGGTCGAGCGGCTGGGCCTGGCGCCCGACTCGGGGGGCCCTGGGAAGTGCCGGGGGGGCCTGGGCTACTTCAAGGAGTTCCGCATCCTGTGCGACTGCGAGGCCCTCAGCAACGCCGACCGCTCGATCATCCCTCCCTGGGGGGTGAATCGCGGGATGGCGGGGGGGCTCTACGGCATCACCTTGAATCCGGGGACCTCCCGCGAGAGAGTGGTCCCCGCCCTGAGCAACCGGGTGCCGGTGAAGAAAGGGGACATCGTCCGGGTCGTCACCACGGGCGGGGGCGGCTGGGGCGATCCTCTGGAGCGGGAGACCGAGCTCGTCCGGCAGGACGTCCTGTGGGGGAAGGTCACGCGGGAGGGCGCCCGGCGGGACTACGGCGTCGTGATCGGGAAAGGAGAGGACGCCCCAGTCGACGCGGCGGCGACGGAAAAGCAGCGGAGCCTCCTGAAGAAGAAGCGCGGCCGGAAGCGGCCGTTTTTCGACCGATCGGTTCGTCCAACCAATTCGAGATCAAACACTTCCGTGAAGCGCGCGGTGTCGAGACGAGGGAGAGCACGGCGATGAAGATGATCGACCTCAGCATGGAGATCTACCGCGGGATGCCCATCTACCCGGACCTCCCCGGCCCCAGCCTCACGGTGGACGAGGACTGGGACACCGTGGCCCGGCGGACGGGCTCCATCAACTACGGCGCCCCCGTCGTCACCAACCACTGTGTCATCTTCATGAGCGACCACACCGGCACCCACATCGACTCGCCCTGGCACAACAACCCCAAGGGCTTTACCACGGAGCGGATCCCCCTGGAGTGGTGCTTCTCGGGCGGCGTCGTGCTCGACTTCACGGACAAGGAGAGCGGCTACGAGATCATGGCGGCGGACATCCAGGCCGCCCTCAGGAAGATCAACTACAGGCTCAAGCCTCTCGACATCGTCCTCATCCGCACCGACGCCAGCCGCAACTGGGAGACCGACCCCGACTACACCAAGAACCAGCCCGGCATGAGCGCCGAGGCCACCCACTACCTCATTGACAACGGCGTCCGCGTCATGGGCATCGACGCGAGCGGCTGGGACGTGCCCATCTGGAAGATGCACCAGACCCGGCGCTACTGGGAGGCCCACCGCGTCATGCTCGAGAAGGACTACTGCCACATCGAAAACATGATCAACCTCCACCTCATCCCGAAGCCCTTCGGCTTCAAGCTCTCGGTGCTGCCCATCAAGTTCCGGGGCGTCTCCGGCTCCCCCATCCGGGCCGTGGCGATAGTGGACTGACCGAAGGAGAGAAGCCCTCATGCCCTCCTTGGCCCGGGTCCTCCCGGGGGCGTACCAGGATTCGATCAAGCTCATGCGGATCAGCTCCGCGGCCTCCGCGCGCCCCGGCGTCCGCCAGGCGATGGCCGTCCTCGGCACCCCCATGAACCTGGAGCAGTTCCGGGGGGCCGGCTTCCCGATGGAGGCGGCGAAGGGGGCGGGCCCCAACGACCTCGTGCTCGCGGTCCTGGCCGAGAGCGAGGCCGCGGCGGCGGCGGCGCTGCGAGAGATGGAGGCGGCCTTGACCGCCCGCCCCCAGGCGTCCCCAGGCTTCATCCCACCTCTCTCGTTCGCCAGCCTCGACGCCGCCCTGGGGGCGGACCCCGGCATCAACCTGGCCCTCCTCTCCATCCCCGGCCCCTGGGTACGCCGGGAGGCGGAGCGGGCGCTGCGCAAGGGGCTCCACTGCCTCATCTTCAGCGACAACGTCCCGGTCGAGGACGAGGTGGTCCTCAAGCGCCTGGGGCGGGAGCAGGGGCTCCTCGTGATGGGGCCGGACTGCGGCACCTGCCACATCGGGGGAGTGGGCCTAGGCTTCTGCAACGTGGTCCTCCCTGGCCCCATCGGGATCGTGGGGGCGGCGGGGACGGGCATCCAAGAAGCGCTGGCTGCCATCGACCGCGCGGGCGGGGGCGTCCGCTGCGCCCTGGGGACGGGCGGGCGCGACGTGACGGACGCGGTGGGCGGCCTCGCCATGGTGGATGCCATCCGCTTCCTCGCGGCGGATCAGGCGGCGGAGGTCCTCCTCATCCTGGGGAAGCCGCCCGAGCCCCGGGCCCTCCAGGCGATTCTCGGCGCCCTCGGCGAAGCCGGGAAGCCCGCCGTCATCCACTTCGTCGGAGCGGACGCAGGCGCCATCCGGAGCGCGTACCGGGGCAAGGCCGATCTCCGCGCCGCGGGGACGCTGGCCGAGGCGGGGCACCTGGCCGCCTCTCTCTCGAAGGGAGGCGCCGCCCCCCCGGCTCCCATCCCTTCCCCCGATCTTCTCGCCAAGGTCACGGCCTGGGCGCAAAGCAAGAAAGACAGCCGCCGGAGGTTCCTGCGCGGCCTTTACACCGGGGGCACCCTCTGCGCCGAGGCCCAAGCCATCCTGCGCAAGACCCTGGGGGCCATCCGCTCGAACGCCCCCCTCGTGAAGGCGGACAAGCTGGCCGATCCCGAAACCTCACCGGGGCACACCGTCATCGACCTGGGGGACGACCACTTCACCCGGGGCCGCCCCCACCCCATGATCGAGCCCTCCCTCCGCGAGGGGCAGATGCTGCGCGAGGCGGGGAACCCGGAGACGGCGGTGCTCCTCTTCGACGTCGTCCTGGGGCTGGGCGCCCATCCCGATCCGGGGGGAGAGACCGCCAAGACGGTAGCCCGGGCCAGGCGGGAGCACCCAGACGTCCTCTGCCTGTGCAGCGTGACGGGGACGGCAGGCGACCCTCAGGGGCTGGAGACCCAGCGGCGCAAGCTGGAGGCGGCGGGCGCCGTCGTGGCCGAGACGCACGCCGAGGCCTGCCTGCTGGCCGAAGCAGCCTTCCGGGAGATGGCGGGATGAGCGGGAACCCCTTGAGCCTTCTGGAAGGCGTCCGCGTCGCCAACGTAGGGGCGGAGCTCTTCGCCGAGTCCATCCGCGCCCAGGGGGGGCGGGCGGCCCAGGTGGATTGGAAGCCTCCCGCCGGGGGGGACCGCCAGACGGCGGGGATCATCGAGCGGATGTCAGCCTGCGATGAGGCGAACGAGAGGGCCGCCGAACGGCTCCAGGCCGCCCGCCCGACATGGATCGACGTCGCGACGGCCAAGGACGTGATACCGGGCATGCAGGACCGTATGATCCTGCACTCTGGCCCCCCCATCGCCTGGGAGCGGATGAGCGGGCCCATGCGGGGGGCCGTGGTCGGCGCCATCCTCCTCGAAGGATGGGCCAAGGACGAGAGGGAGGCGGAGCGCCTAGGAGCGAACGGGGAGATCTCCTTCGAGCCCTGCCACCACCATTCCTCGGTCGGGCCCATGGCGGGGGTCACCTCCCCCTCCATGCCCGTCAACGTCATCGAGAACCAGGCCCCGCCCGAGCTGGGCGGCGGGAACCGGGCCTACTGCAACCTGAACGAGGGCCTGGGCAAGGTACTCCGCTACGGCGCCTACTCCCCCGAAGTGCTGGACCGGCTGCGCTGGATGCGGGAGGAGCTGGGGCCCGCCCTCCGGGCCACCATCCGGGCGATGGGCGGGCTGGACATCAAGAACCTCATCGCCCGCGCCATCCACATGGGGGACGAGGTGCACAACCGCAACCTCGCCGCCACGGCCACCTTCATCCGGATGACCATGCCCCACCTCGCGGACGCCGTGGGAGACGGCAAGCTCGTGGCCCGGGCCGCCCGCTTCATCTCCGGGAACGACCACTTCTTCCTGAACTACGGGATGCCCTCGGCCAAGGCGAGCCTGGAGGCCATGCGGGGCGTCGAGAACTGCTCCCTCGTCTACACCATGGCGCGGAACGGGACCGACTTCGGGATCCGGGTGAGCGGGCTGGGGGAGCGCTGGTTCACCGCGCCCGCCAAGATGCCCATCGGCCTCTTCTTCCCGGGCTTCCGCCAGGAGGACGCCAACCCCGACATCGGCGACTCCGCCATCATGGAGACCCTGGGGCTGGGGGGGTTCGTCATGGGAGCGGCGCCCGCCATCGTGCAGTTCGTGGGGGGCACCCCCGCCGAGGCCCTGCGCGCGACGAACGAGATGTACGGCATCACCTGGACGCGGAGCCGGGACTACACCCTCCCCGTCCTGGAGTTCGCGGGCGCACCCATGGCCATCGACGTGCGGAAGGTGGTGGAGACGAACGTGCTCCCCATCATCAACACCGGCATCGCCCACCGCCAGGCCGGGATCGGCCAGATCGGGGCGGGCATCCTCCGGGCCCCCGAGGCCCCGTTCCGGGAGGCGCTGCTCGCCCTCGCGGAGAAGATGGGCGTCTAACGAGCTTAGCGGGGGATCAGAATATCCCCGCCGATCGACGCCAGGTCGGGGCAGCCGGCCAGCACCATGCCGCGCTTGAGCTCCTCGTCCAGCATCCGCAGGACCTCCAGCACCCCCTCCGAGCCCCCGGCGAACAGGCCGAGGAGGAGGCCGCGCCCCATCAGCACCCCCCTGGCGCCGCGCGCGAGGAGCTTCAGCACGTCCTCCCCGCGCCGGAGGCCGCTTTCGGCCAGGACGAGCACGTCATCCCCCACCGCGCGCGCGATCTCCGGCAGGACCTCCAGGGGGTGCCCCCAGGAGGGCCCCAGCGAGCCCCCGTGACTGGTGACCATGACGGCGGCGGCCCCCGCGTCCCGCGCGGCGCGCGCCGCTTGCACCGCGCCGATGGCCTTCACGATGAACGGGAGCCGCGTCGCCTTCACGTATATGGGCAGCGCCGAGGCCGGCTGGGGCGCGCACTCCGGGGAGTAGAAGCCCGAATCGAGGTCCATACCCACGGCGAAGGCCCCGTTCTCCTCGGCCTGCCCGATCGACGCCAGGTCGGGGCAGCCGGCCAGCACCATGCCGCGCTTGAGCTCCTCGTCCAGCATCCGCAGGACCTCCAGCACCCCCTCCGAGCCCCCGGCGAACAGGCCGAGGAGGAGGCCGCGCCCCATCAGCACCCCCCTGGCGCCGCGCGCGAGGAGCTTCAGCACGTCCTCCCCGCGCCGGAGGCCGCTTTCGGCCAGGACGAGCACGTCATCCCCCACCGCGCGCGCGATCTCCGGCAGGACCTCCAGGGGGTGCCCCCAGGAGGGCCCCAGCGAGCCCCCGTGACTGGTGACCATGACGGCGGCGGCCCCCGCGTCCCGCGCGGCGCGCGCCGCTTGCACCGCGCCGATGGCCTTCACGATGAACGGGAGCCGCGTCGCCTTCACGTATATGGGCAGCGCCGAGGCCGGCTGGGGCGCGCACTCCGGGGAGTAGAAGCCCGAATCGAGGTCCATACCCACGGCGAAGGCCCCGTTCTCCTCGGCCTGCCTGAGCGACGCCAGGGTCCGCTCCCGGTCCTTCCAGGGCTTGACGATCCGGATGGCGGAAGGCGCAGCGGAGGCCACTTCCTTCCACACCGAGTCCTTGCAGTCGCCGATCCAGTACTGCGTCCCGAACTTGCGGGCGGCGGCGGAGATGTCCCGGAACGCGCCTGGGTAGTGGTTGCTCAGGGAGTTGTCGCTCATGGGGGCGACCATGATGGGGCTGGCCAGCTTCTTCCCCAGGAAATCGAAGACCGTGTCCGCCTCGGCGGCGGAGAATAGATTCAGGCGAAGGCCGAACCGCTCATAAAAGGAACGGACTACCGCCGTCCCCGGCGTCACCGGCCGGAGGATGTCCAGCAGGTCCGGTTTCCCCATCTTCTCCAGGTTCGCCTTGGCCCGTTCGTGGATCGCCCTGTACGTTTCATCGCTCATGGTCGAGCCTCCTTGCTGGGTTCGCGGCGGGCCGTGCCGCAGGGGAACCTCAATGTTGATGCGGCACCCGGGCCCCGTCAACGCCGTGGAGCCCCCTCTCCCGGCGGCGCTCCGGTAGGCACACCCGCCCATCTGTCGTAGGATGGCCCCTGTGGCCCCGCCGTTCCTTGCGGGTTACGGACATCCACGAAAAAGGACGGGCCCCCCGCCCCGGGAAGCGAAATCGGACACCAGCGGATCGCCGCCAATAGGGAGCCAGCCGCCATGATCATGGTCATCCTGCACTACCCAGCCCTCCTGCCCACCTTGGAAGAGCTCCGCGCCGACAAGGAAAAATCCGTGCCCTTCTTCGAGAGTGAGATCCCCGGCCTCATCGACAAGACCTGGGGCACGAACGAAAGGACCGGCCGGGGAGCCTCGGTCTACCACTTCGAGGACTTGGTCTCTGCCGAAGCCTGGTTCAATTCGGAGCGCCAACGGAGCTTCCGAGCGCAGAACAACGCCACCCTCGAGTACTTCGACGTGGCGGCCGTGGCCTTCAAGCGCCCGCTCAAGGAACACGCCCGCGCCTGAGCGGGCCGCCCGGAATCAGAAGACCCTCATGCGCTACCGCACCCTCGGGAGGACCGGGCTGACCGTCTCCGAGGTCGGCTTCGGCACGGGCGGGGTGAGCCGCCTCATGGCCGAGGACGACCGCGAGGCCCAGCTCCGCGCCGTCCGCGGCGCCCTGGATCGGGGCCTCACCTTCTTCGACACCGCGGCAGGATATGGCAACGGCCGCTCCGAGGCCAACCTCGGAAGGGCCCTCCGGGCGCTGGGAGCGAAGGCGACCGTCTCGACCAAGGTGCGCCTGGGGCCGGAGGAACTCGCCGACCCCAAGGGCGCGGCCATCGCCTCGGTCGAACGGAGCCTGGAGCGCCTCGGGCAGGAGTCCGTGGACCTGGTCCAGATCCACAACCTCATCGCCCCGCGGCGCGAGTGGCCGATCGGGCTCGTCCTGGACCCGGCGGACATCCTCGGGCCGGGCGGGGTGCTGGAGGGCTTCCGGGCGCTGCGCGACCGCGGGAAGGTGCGCTTCTTCGGCCTGACCGGCCTGGGGGACCCGAGGGCGGTCCGCGAGGTGGCGGAGAGCGGGGCCTTCGACACCCTCCAGGTCTATTACAACCTGCTGAACCCGAGCGCGGGCCATCCGGTGTCTCCGGGCTTCTCCGCGCTCGACTACGGCCTCCTGCTGGACCGCGCCGCCGAGCTGGGGATGGGAGTCCTGGTCATCCGGGTGCTGGCACTGGGGGCGCTCTCGGAGGCGCCAAACTTCCTGGGCTTCGTGGACGCGCCGCCCCCTCTCCTCTCCCCGGGCTCGGAATACGGCAGGGATGTGCAGCGCGCGGCTCGGCTGCGCTGGCTAGCGGGGAGGGAGGCTGCCTCCCTGGCTCAGGCGGCCGTCCGCTTCGCCCTCATGAAGGCGGGGGTCTCGACGGTGCTATGCGGCTTTTCGGGCGAAGCGCAGCTCGACGAGGTGCTCTCGGCTTCGGGCGCGGACGGGCTCCCCGAAGAGGCCATGGCGCGCCTCGCGCGAATCTGGAGCAGCGACTTCGCCCGGGATCGGTGACGCCGCCGCCCGGGGCGACGGGGCGGAGACCGGCTACGCTCCCGGCAGGATGGGGGCCCGGCCGAAGACGCGGTTGGCGGCGAGGTCGGCGAGCGCCCTCTCGGTTTCGGCCAGGGGATAGGTCGCCGAGATGACGGGCTTCACCCAGCCCTCGCCCACCCAGCGGGCGGCCTCGGCGAGTTCCGCCCGGTTGACGTAGCGCGAGCCTGTGACGGCAATCTCTTCCATGACGAAGCGGGTGGGATCACTCGCGAAGACGGCTCCCGGCTGGAAGCCGATCACGATGAGCGTCCCCGCCACTGCCAGGGAAGCGAAGCTGCGGGGGAGGGTTTCCTCGGTCCCCACGAACTCGAGCACGGCCTCTGCCCCCTTCCCGCTGGTGATCTGGGCCACCGCCTCGCCGAAATTCTCACGGCGGCCGTTGACCGCGTAGTCCGCTCCGAGAGCCTTCGCCCGCTCCAGGCGCGCGTCGTCGATGTCCACCGCGATCACCCGCGCCCCGAAGCGCTTGCCGATCTGGACCGCGTGGATGCCCACTCCCCCGCACGCCCCCACGATCACAAGGTCGTCCCCCGGGCGGACCCCCGCGCGCGTCTTGATGGCCTTGAGGGGGGTCGCGACCGGGCTCACGATGACCGTCGCCTCGGTGTAGCCCACGCTCTCGGGAATGCGGCACAGGTTGCGCGCCGGCGCTCGGACGTACTCGGCGTAGCCCCCGTCGGCGTGGACGCCGAAGTAGCCCCGGAAGTCCCGGCAGAGCGTCTCCCGCCCCATCTGGCAGAACCGGCAGGCGCCGCAGGTCAGGTAGGCGTGGAGGATCGCACGATCCCCCTCCCGCCAGGCCTCGACGCCCGCGCCCACCGCCGCCACCTCGCCCGCGATCTCGTGGCCCAGGATGAGGGGGAGCTTGCCGCCCGCACGGCCCGCGCGGATGGTCACGTCGAACTGATCCGGTGCGCAGGCGTGGACGCGGAGAACCACCTCCCCCAGGCCGGGGGCGGGGTCGGGAACCGTCTCAAGGGTCAACATGCCGCCCCACTCGTGCAGGACCATCGCGCGCATGCGACTTCTCCTCCCGCCGCGCCGTGCGGGTTTCCTAAATGGCCCCAGCGTGCGCCTCGCCGGCAAGCATCGCCCCCAGCTTCATCCGGGTGATGTCGTTCAGGCCGTCGATGTGGTAGCACATCAGGGCGTCGCGAACGTGGCGCTCGGCCGGGTGGTCCCACATGTAGCCGTTCCCGCCGAACACGTTCATCGCCGAGATGCATACCTCAGGCGCCATCTCGGAGGCGAAGAGCGCCACCCGGAGTCCTTCCTTGGGGTCGTACTGGCCCTCCGGCGCGGTGTCGGCGTGCCAGGCGGCGTGCCAGATGGCGTCCCGCGCGACCGAGACCGACGTGTACATGTCGGCTAGCCGGTTGCGCACACCCTCGTGCTGGATGATGGGGACGCCGCACTGGACGCGCTTGCCCGCGTAGGCGAGAGCCTCCTCGTAGGCCGCGCGCGCGATCCCCACGGCGAACGTGGCGGTCGTCGGGGAGTGGCGGCTGAAGACGCGCGCCATGAAGGGCACCCCCTTGTTCACCTCGCTCAGGCGCCAGGCGTCGGGGACCTCGCAGTTCTCATAGATCATCTCGGCGTTCATGAGGAGCCGGGCGCCGAGCTTGCCGTGCACCCTGCCCCGCCGGAAGCCGCGGAGCTCGTCCGTCAGGATGAACATAGTGCAGCCCTCGTTCACGGGGACGGACGCGTCCGTGCGCGTCAGGAGGAAGTTGATGTTGCTCATTGCAGCGCATGCGATGAAGTGCTTCATCCCGTTCAGGATCCAGCCCCCCGAGCCGTTCCGCCTGGCGGAGAGCTTGAGGCCGGCCTCGGGCTGGCGGGCGGGGAGGATGTTGTCCGTCCCGTGGTCGGGCTCGGTCATCCCGATCGCCATGGTGCTCGTGTCAACGTTCATGAAGCGGGGCAGGAATTCCTTGCGCTGGGCGTCCGAGGTGAAGTGGCAGAGCATCTTGGCGAGCTTCCAGCCCTGGTGGACGACCGAGGCGAAGCCGGCCTCTCCCAGGAAAAGCTCCTCGAGCAGCACGCAGTGGCCGAGGATGCCCAGTCCCGCGCCCCCCATCTCCTTGGGCACCGTGACGGTGCGCAGACCCGCCTTCGAGCACTTCTTGAGCGCGTCGAACGGGAAGGCCGTGGCGGGATCGATGCCCGCCCGGCGGTCCCACTCGGCGGCGCGGGGCTTGAGCTCGCCCTTCGCGAAGTCCGCCGCCTTCTTCCGCCACTGCCGGATCTCGTCGTTCAAGAGATAGTCCATCATGTCCGTTCTCCTGGGCCGACCGGAGGAGCGCTGAACCGACGCCCTGCGTCAGAGGGATGGTGGAAGCGGGGGTGGCGGGGACTGGCGCATCCAGCGGATGAGCTCAAGCCCCCGGGCCTCGAACATCTCCTGGATCTGATCCGGCGTCCAGCGGTAGAACCCCTGGCCACTCTTGATGCCGAGCCGCCCGTCCTCGATCAAGCGGTCGAGGAGGGGCGACGGGTCCGGCCGGTGGTCCAAGTGGGGCTGGATGTTCCGGTGGACGTCCCGCAGGACGTCGACGCCAGAGAAATCCGTCATCACCATGACTCCGATCACCGGTATCAGGCGCGCCACCGCGCGGAGGACCGTGTCCACCGCCTCGGGGGTGGCGTAGCCTTGCTCAACGATGTAGTAGGCCTCCCGCCGGAGGGCAGTCGTCAGGCGGGTGCCGATGTGGCCGGGCACCTCCTTGCAAAGGACGGGCTCCTTGCCCGCTCGGCGGAGGAGGGCGCAGGTGGCCTCGACCACCTCGGGCGCCGTCCGCTCGCCTGGCACCACCTCGACCACGGGGACGAGGTAGGGAGGAGTGTAATTATGGGTGGCGATGCAGCGCTCGGGACGTCGCGTCCCTCGCGCGATGTCGCTGATGCGGAGGCCCGAGGTCTCGCTCGCGAAGATGGCGCTCCCGGGGGCGAGGCCATCCAGGCGCAGGAAAAGCTCCTGCTTGACAGGGAGCCGCTCGGCCACGGCCTCGACGACGAAATCCGCGCCGCGGACGGCGTCCCTCAGATCATTCGTGGGCCGGACCCGGGCCCGGGCGGCTTCCGCCTCCGCCGGGGTGGAGAGACCCGCGTCCACAAAGAGCTTGAGCCCCCTCTCCACGCCGGCCATGGCGCGGGCGGAACTCTCCCCGGTGCGGTTGTACATCGAGACCGGATAGCCCGCTTGGGCGAACTGCTGGGCCACCCCGTGGCCCACGTAACCGCCCCCGACGACGGCGATTCTCTCGATGCTTTCCAGCCGGGCAGCGGCGTTCATACAGCGAGAGCGGAAGGACCGAACGCCGTCTGGCAGGCCATGAGCTCACTCCGCGATGTACCCGGTCCGCGCAACGCCGCGAAGCATCTCGCCGATCTTGATCCGGTGAACATCTGAGGTTCCATCGATATGATAGCACATCAGGGCGTCCCGCATAATCTTCTCGATCGGGTAGTCCCGCATGTAGCCGTAGCCCCCCATGATCTGGAGGGCCATGTCGCATATTTTGGGGCCGACGTCGGAGGCGAAGATGGAAGCCAGGATTCCATGCCTGGCGTCATAGTCGGGCTGGTCGGCCATCCACGCCGCCTGGAGGCAGACGGCCCGGGCGGCCTCGATCTGGGCGGCCATCTCCCCGAGCCGGAGGGCGACGGTGGTGTGCTCGATGATCGGCTTGCCTCCCTGCACCCGGCTCTTCGTGTACTCGACGACGTACTCGAACGCCGCCCGCGCCAGGGCGAGGCCGAAGGCGCCCGTCGTGGGAACATGACGCGCGCCGAAGGAGGCGAGGAACTGGAGCCCCCGGCCCACTTCACTCACGCGGTTGAAGTCGGGCACACGGCAGTTCTCGAAGATAAGCTCAGCGTTCATCATCAAGCGGTTGCCCATCTTATCGTGGATGCGGCCAATGCGGAAACCCGGCGTCCCTTTCTCGATGAGGAATGTCGTGAGGCCCTTGGTGACGCCGACGGTCCTGTCCGTCCGCGTGGCCACAAAAAAGAGCTTGGCGACCGAAGCGCAAGCGATAAAGTGCTTGGTGCCGTTGATCACCCAGCCGTCCCCATCCCGCACTGCGGTGGTCCGTACGCCGCCGTCCGGCTCGTCGTAAGGCATCAAGGTGTCGCACCCGGAGTCCGGCTCGGTGATCCCCACGGCGAGAAGGGCGGTGTCGTCGTCCTTGAATTTGGGAAGAAAATGCTCCCGCTGTTCTTTCGAGCACTTTTGGACGAGGAGCTTGGCCATCTTCCACGCTTGGTGGAAATGGGTGGCGAAACCCGAATCCGCCTGGCAGAGCTCCTCCAGCATGAGGAGATGAGTGAGGATTCCGATTCCGGCGCCGCCGTATTCCCTCGGCAGGGCAGCCGTGCGCAGTCCGACCTTCGAGCCTTCCTTGATGACGTTCCAGGGAAAACGCTTCTGCACCTCGTTGGGATCCGAAAGCTTGTCCAGCTCGGCCACCACAGGCTTCATCTCCCTCATGGCGAAATCGCGGGCCAGCCGTTGCAGTCTGATCTGTTCGTCCGAGAGCCTCAGGTCCATGGTTCCATCCCTCCGATGTGGGTCATATGCGGCTCGTGCCGCAAAAGCCGGTCACCCGTGCCCGAAGCACGCTCTCCGCGCGACGGGCTTCCTTTCCGCAGCACTCGGGCGGAAGGGGAACACGGGCAGAAAATCCGGACACCGTTCCGCCGGAAGAATACATCCTTATCGGATATTGTAATCCTGTTTATGCCGCAACGCTCCCCCCCTCGGGCTGATAGAAACTCATATTGAAATCATTGAGGTTTTGTGGGCGAAGAGTCCGCTTCTCCCGCCTCTTTTCAGGCCTGGAGCTTCGACTCAGACGCCGAGAAAGCGCGCCTTCACCTCGTGGTTCTTGTCGAGCGCCTCTGGCGAGGAGGAGTGCACCACGCGGCCCCGGTTCAGGATGTGCACGTGATTGGAGAACTGCAACGCGAACTTCAGGTTCTGCTCGACCAGGAGAATGGAGAGTTTCCGCTCCTTCAACTTCAGGAGAATGTCGCCCAGGGCTCGGACCAAGAGCGGGGCCAGCCCCTCGGTCGGTTCGTCGAGGAGAAGGAGCCGGGGGTTGGTCATCAGGGCCCGGGCGAATGCGAGCATTTGCTGCTCCCCGCCGCTGAGCTTGTTGCCCGTGTTCGAGAGCCGCTCCTTGAGGCGGGGGAAGAGATCGAGGACGAGGTCCAGGTTCCAGGCTTCCCCTCTCCCATTCGCGCCGGGCGGCTTCTCGCCGAGGGTGAGATTCTCCCGCACAGTCAGGGAGGGGAATATCCGCCGCCCCTGGGGGACGAGCGCTATCCCCAAGCTCACGATCTGGTGAGACCGGAGGGGGGTGATGTCCCTGCCCTCGAAGATAATCCGGCCGGCTCTTGGCTTGGTAAAACCGATGATGGAGCGGATGAGGGTTGTCTTCCCCATGCCGTTGCGGCCGAGGACGGCCATGACGGTCCCGCTGGGCACCCCGAGCGAGATCCCTTGGAGGACGTAGCTCTCGCCGTAATAGGTGTGAATGTCGTCCACCTGGAGCATCAATCCCCGATCATCCATAGCCGAGGTAGATCTCCTGGACCGTTTGGTTGTTCCGCACCTCGTCCTTGGGCCCGTCGGCGAGGATGGAGCCTTCGTGCATGACCGTGAGCCGGTCGGTCAGCTCGAAGGCCACGTCCATGTCATGCTCGATGATGAGTATGGTGATGCCCGGGTCAAGCTCCTTGAGGAGGCCCACCATCTCCGCCGACTCGGCCGGAGACAGGCCGGCCGTCGGTTCGTCGAGAAGAAGGACCTTCGGCTCCTCGACGAGAGCCAGGGCGACCTCGATCTGGCGCTGGACGCCGTAGGAAAGGTGCTTGATCGGGATGTCCCGCAAATCTCCCATCTTGATCTGCTCCAAGGCCCGCTCCGCCCGTGCGACGATATGTTCATGGCTCTGGATAGGCCGGAACATGGAAAACTTTGCGCGATCCAGCGCCTGGGCCGCCAAGAGCAGGTTGTCAATCACCGTCATGTTGGGAAACAGATTGGTGATCTGAAAGGTCCGCGCCATGCCCAGGTACGCCCGCTGGTGGTTGGGCATGTGGGTGATGTCCTGGCCGTGGAGGAGGATCTTGCCCGCGGAGGGCTTGAGGTCGCCAGCGATGAGGTTGAAGAGGGTGGTCTTCCCGGCCCCGTTGGGGCCCAGGATCCCCCGCCGCTCCCCGCGCTCGACCCGGAGGCTGACCTCCTTGACGGCGGCCAGCCCCCCGAAGTTCTTTGACACGCTCTCAACGGCGAGAGAAACCTCTGCGGGAGTCACGATGCGGCCACCCCTTCTCTTCCCGGGGCGCGACGAGCCCCGAAAGCTGGCGAAGCCCGCCCCCTCGCCGCTCAGGATCGCGGGAGGGGGCGGATTTCCCCCGTTCTCCGCCCCGCCCTCACTTGCAAAACTTGCAGGGAGGGAAGTCCTTGTCGTAGACCGCTTGCTTCAGGAACTCTTCCGGCCTGTAGCTCCAGAATTGGCTCACGTTCTCATACACATGCAGCACGTGGTGATACAACTTTCCGGAAGCCTCCTTACGCACGTCGCGGATGTAGACGTTCGTGTTCAGGTTCCCGTATCCGTCGGAGACCTTCGGGCCGCCCGGCATGCCCTCCGTGACCTTGGTGCGGCCCAGGGCCTCCATGAATTTCGCCTTGTTCTCGACGTCTCCCTTGATCGCCTCGATGGCCTTGTAGATCAGCACCAGGGCGCCGTAGTACCCTTCGGCGTAATAGCCTGGGTCCTTGTTGCCAAGATGCTTCTTGAAGTTCCTGACGAACTCCTGGTTGTCCTGCGAGGGGTAGGCGGCGCCACCGTAGATGTGGGCCGTGATCCAGCCGAGAACATCCTCGCCCTGGGCCGCGAGGGCGAACTCGTCGGTGTTGGTGCCGTTCCCCACGAGGACATATTTGTCCCTGAGCCCCGCCTGCTGGTACTGCTTCGGGAAGCGGAGGGCCTGCGGCCCCGCGAGGGTCACGAACATCCCTTCCGCGTCCTTGCGGAACTGGCCGATGTAGGGTCCGTAGTCCACGGTGTTGATGGGCGCGTAGATTTTCTGGACGACCTGGCCGCCCATGTCCTCGAACACCTTCTGGAAGCCCCCCGAGGACTCGTAGCCGAAGGCGTAGTCAGGCCCGAAGATGATGACCTTCTTCACCTGGGGCTTGTTCTTGCGCAACCAATGGGCCATGGCGTGCTGAGGCTGGCTGCAGGAGAAGTACTTGACGACGAACTTGTATCGTTTGCGCTGAGAGAGGTCGTCCGGACAACTCCACACGAAGATCGGGGTCTGGTACTGGTCCCCGAGCGGCGCGATGGCGTAGCCCGTCGAGGCGAACAGGCCGCCCATCACGATGTGGACCTTGTCGCCCGTGATGAGCTTGCGCACCTTGGTCACCCCCAGCGGGACCTTGCTCTGATCGTCCTCGGGGTAGAACTCTACCTTCCGCCCCGCCACCGTGGTCCCGTACTTGTCCTTGAACGCCTCGACAGCCGCCATCTGATGGGTGCCATGGATGGCGAGCACACCGGTCTTCGAGGTGAGCAGCCCGATGCGGATGGGGCCCTTCTCGGCAGCGTCCCCCCGTGGGGCCAGGACGAGGCCAAGGACCAACGCCGTTGCCAAGACAGTCAATCCGACAAGCGCTCTTTTCATTTCGATCCCTCCTTGCCCGCCGACGCGTTTGCCCGACCCGCGACTTCGAGTGCCGCCCTGTTCATTTCCCTGCGCGCCATCAGGTCCCTCAGGAGACCAATGATCCCCTGAGGGGCCAGAAGCACCACGGTGATGTAGACGAGGGCTACCACGGTAAGCCACCGGTCCGTGACGAGATTCACAAGATTCTCAAGCATCTTGACGATGACGGCGCCCAGGACGGCGCCCACGAGGGTGCCCCCTCCTCCGACGGACACCATCAGGAGGGCGTCGAAGGAGGTGCTGAGGTCCACCAGGGGGGGCGCGACCAGGCTGTCGTAGAACACCCAGAGCACCCCAGCCAGCCCGCTGAAGAGGCCCGAGATGAGAAAGACGATGTACTTGTGGAGCCACACGTTGTAGCCGAGGGTCCGCATCCGGGACTCGCTCTCGCGGATGCCCACGAGGGTGCGCCCGAACGACGAGCGCACCAGGACACCGAAAAAGACGAACACGGCGGCCGCGATTGCCAGCACGAAATAGTAGAAGGTCGTCGTGCCCGCGATGAAGGAGGGGCGCTGAACGCCCGCGATGCCATTCTCACCGCCCGTCATGGAGTTCCACCGGTAGGCGAGCCCCCAGATGAGCATGGCGAGGG
The DNA here is from genome assembly GCA_001790955.1 of Candidatus Tectomicrobia bacterium RIFCSPLOWO2_12_FULL_69_37. Taxonomy (GTDB): domain Bacteria; phylum UBA8248; class UBA8248; order UBA8248; family UBA8248; genus 2-12-FULL-69-37. Next base: position 5,512 of record MGDP01000144.1, on the reverse strand, counting down.
CGAAGGTGATCATGAGGAAGTACACCCCCGTCGCCCTCAGCGCCACAAGGGCGAACACCGCCGTCACGGCGACCGCGACGATCAGTCCCACCGCCAGCGCCTCGGGGAAGCTCGCTTTGTAGGTGACGGACACGATGGCCGCCGCGTAGGCGCCCGAGCCGAAGTAGGCGGCGTGGCCGAGCGAGGCCATCCCGGTGTAGCCCACCATGAGGTCGAGGCTCATGGCCAGGATGGCCATGATGAGGCACTGGACGAGCACGGTGATCATGAAGCGGCTTGCGAACCAGGGATAGACCGCGAAGAAAACCAGCGCGGCGACGGCCACCGCCACCCTCCCCCGGCCGCGGAGCAGCTCGAAGATCACAGCGTCCTCCCGAAAAGCCCCTGGGGGCGGACTGCCAGAATGACCGCCATGGGGAGGAAGAGGGTGAAGTAGGCGAGGTCGGGGAAGAAGCCCTTCCCGAAATTGTCGACGAGGCCGACGAGCAAGCTCGCGAGGATCGCCCCCTTGAGGCTCCCCATCCCCCCCACGATGACGACCACAAACGCGTAGGGGAGAATCTCCAGGTCCAGCCCGTACTGCAGGCCCAGCCAGGGGCCGCTCAGCACCCCCCCCAGCCCCGCCAGAAACGACCCCAGCCCGAAGACCACCGTGAAGACGAGAGGGACGTTCACCCCCATCCCCGACGCCATCTCGACGTCGTCCACCGCCGCGCGGACGGCGGAGCCGAACTTGGTCTTGTTCTCGAAGAGCCAGAGGCCCGCCGCCACCGCCGCCGCCACGACGATTACGAAGAGGCGGTAGGAAGGGAAGGTGAAGCTCCCGATATGGGCGGTGAAGGAGATCGACTTGGGCTCCCCCATCAACTTCGGGTCGGGTCCCCAGATGAGAAGGATGGCGTCCTGGAGCAAGAGGACGAAGCCGAACGTGATGAGCACCTGGCCCAGGTCGTTCCCCCGCAGCCGCCGCAAGAAGAAGCGCTCGATGAAGATTCCGACCAGCGCGATCACGAGACCTCCCCCCAGTATGGCGAGGTAGAAGTTGCCGGTCCACGTGAGGATGCTCAGCCCGATGTAGGTGCCGACCAGGAAGTAGGTCCCATGTGTCACGTTGATGACCTGCATCACGCCGAAGATCAGGGAGAGACCCATGGCGAGGAGGAAAATGAGCGCACCGTAGGAAAATCCGTTGAACAGCTGGGTGAGCCAATAGTTCATCGCCGTCCCCCGGAACAAGCAGAGTACCCGCCGCGCGAAGATGACGGCCAAGCGGAAGAGGCCGCCCTAAGCCAAGGCCCTGCTGCGAAGGCACACCGCGCTCCGGCACCCGCGACGAACCGGAGAATGGCCACCCGATTTAATGCTAATGGGGGTATTCTAGAATTGCGCGCACAGAACTGTCAACCAACTAGAAAATGAGGAAAAACGATGCACATCCCTGGCATCGTTTCCACGCCGGGAGCGAGACAATCTGGCAGAAGCGGAAAGAACGATTCTTGGAGCCGACGCCGCAAGTGCCGCGACCGGCGCTTTCGCCCTGACTGCTTCCCGCCGAAGCCGACAGTCTCTCCGTGCTGGGCGCCAATCTTGTCGCCAGCTGGCTGCGGCCTATGCCGGCTCCCGCCGTCAGCGCACAGGCCCGCAAAGAGGAGGCCGATCTTCGAAGTACTTGCCATTAAACCCACTTGGACCGCGTGGAGACAGAACGGATTGGCGACACCCGGCGGGGATTCTAGCCAACGTCCGAATCGGCCAAGATTTCGACGCTGTACTTGTGCCGATCCCCCGGGTAGTAAATCTGGGAGAATTCGAGCGGTCTTTCCATTTTGTCACGGACAAAAGTCTCGACATAAAAGACGGGAGCCATCATGGCGATAGAAAGGCGATTCGCGATTTCATTGTCCGCTATCCGGGCCTCGAACGTCTGAAGGATTTTTCCCAGCGAGATGGCGAGCCTCCCTTGAATGATTTCCAGCATGGTCTTGTTCTCGAATTTCGCGCCCTTGATGCCCCTCGCGATCTCCCGCCCCAAATAATTGACGATGTAGCAATAAGGCGTATTCTGCTCCAGCCTCAGGCGCCTGAAGCGCGTCAGGCCCTCGTCCGGCCTCAGCCCGAAGAACTCGGCCAACTGCGGGGTGGGGGCCACATCTTCCACTGCTATCATGCGGTGCTCCTTCCCCTTGGAAATTTTCCCGCCGATGAGCCCCGTCAGCCGGAATGATTCGGTCTTCGCGATGCCCTCGCGGACGAAAGTCCCGCGCCCGCGCTTATGGGTCAGCACACCCTCGGCGGCCAGCAAAGACAGGGCTTGACGAACGGGTACACGGCTGACCCCGAACATCTCCGCCAGATCCATCTCCTTGGGAAGTCTTTCGCCAGGCGCCATTTCCCCTGCTTCGATTCTGCGGCGCAAGACCCCAGCGATCTGATAGTAATAGGGGATCGGGTGGCTCGCGATCGGCATTTCCGAGAGATGCCCTCTCATATATTCCCACCTGAACCGAAAGAGAAAGGCGATGACCATTCCTTGCTGAGTCGGCGCCGAAAAATTCGCCGGTTCCTCGGGTCGCCTTGAAAAGTTCTCCGGATTGCCAGGTGCGAATTGCTAAAACCAGGTATTCCTTTCCTATGTCTCCGGCCGGTGCACTCGATTGCTGGACGAAGGGCCACTCCCGACTGTCCGCTTCTTCCACCCGCAGGCCGCACGAAGAGTGCGACACGCTCCCGGGACCGTTTTCCTCCTCATCCACTGAGTCGCATTCCCTTATTTTGCGCGCCGGGCCGAGAATCTCTTGCGAGGCCAGGTTGGATTGTTTATGATAACAAACATATTCTCGATTGAAAGCACAATTTTTGTGCATCCACTCGGCTGCATGGAACAGCGCCCGCATGTGCGCTGGATGAAATGGAATTCCCCCCGGGGCACCGCCGGTGGAAAAGCACTCAGGCGCCCCTCGCCGCTCGGGCCCGAGCGAGCCTGAGCTCCTGCGGGAGCCCCTGAGCGACATTTTTCCAGAATGCTGCCTGCCAGGTTCTTGGGCTCCGGACGGGAGCCGGGCTGTACGTCCACCTGCAAGGAGGGAATCAGAATGCGGAAACCGGCATATTTCTTCTTGGCGTTGGCGATTTCGCTTGCCCTATCCCCGATTTCTCCCGCCGGGGCTTTTAAAGGGGTGGTCACCATCGGCCATGCGACCGATCCGCCCACCATGGACCCGAACGCCACCTCCGACGCCCTTGGGTTCGTAGTCTGGGGCTGGGCCTATGACACTCTGGTGAAATATAACCTGCAAAAGAAAGAAACCATTCCGTGGCTCGCGGAGAAGTGGGAGAAGCTCGGCCCCACGAGCTTCAAGTTCTGGTTGAGGAAAGACGCCAAGTTCTCCGACGGGACCCCCGTCACCGCTCACGCCGTGAAGTTCACTATGGACCGCATCTTCGACAAAGACCTCAAGAGCCGTCAGCGGGGCTATTTCCAAACCTTCAAGAGCATCGAGGTCCTCGACGATCACACTTTCATCTGGCACCAAAAGGGGCCCGATAACGGCCTGTTCGGGCGCCTGCACAATTGGTTCCTCATCATCAACCCCAAGTCGAAGGGAGTGGATAAGGCCAAGGTCAGCCTCAATACCTACGGTGGAGGGCCGTACGTCCTCAAGTCGTGGACAAAGGGCTCCAAGATGGTGTTCGAGGCAAACCCGCACTGGTGGGGAAACCGCCAGTACCCGGACCGGCCCCAGACCGTCGCCCTCCGGCCCATCCGCGAAGCCACGACGCGGGTGAAGGCGCTGTTGACCGGAGAGCTTGACTTCATCCAGGGAGTAGACGCCCAATTCATCCCCGAGCTTCAGAAGGATCCCAACACGAAAGTCGTGGTGGTCCCCGGGATGCGGATCTTTTACCTCGCCTTCGCCATGCGCCACGGAGGGCCGTTTGCGGATCCCAAGGTCCGCCAGGCGGTGAACTACGCCATCGACTCCGATCTCATCGGCAAGACCATCATGGGCGGGCTGACGGACCCATTCCACATGCTCTATCACCCTTGGTCCTTTTCGGGCTACAACCCCGGCCTTAAATGGTTCGGCTACGATCTCGCCAAGGCCAAGGCGCTGATGAAGGAGGCCGGCTATCCGAACGGGTTCAAAGCCGTGTTCGTCGCCCCGAACGGAAGGTTCGTCGGAGATCGCGAGACGGGCGAAGCCGTCTCCGCGATGCTCAAGAAGATCGGTATCGACATGAAGGTCGAGGCCTACACCTGGCCCCTCTACCGGCGGGCGGTGAACAACGCCCAAGAAGGGAAGACCAAGGAGCCGGCGCTGGTCTGGCGAAGCTGGGGAAACTCGGTCGGTGACACCACGGGCGTCTGGCGGGGCACGAGCTCATGCACCGGCGTCTGGAGCGTGTCGTGCTTCCCGGAGCTGGATAAGCTCAACGAGGAAGCGGGCGCCATGGCCGACCCCGAGATGCAGCAGGCGGCGTTCGAGAAGCTATGGGGAAAGATGAAGGAACAGGCAATGCACAAGATCCTGTTCAAATTCCGCGAGACGTTCGGCTTGCGCAAGACCTTGAGGTTTGAGCCTCGCGGCGACGAGACCATCGCCGTCTGGGAGATGGTTCAGACAAAGTGACCGGCCGGGCGCCCGAGTGGGGGCCGTGCCTGTCCCTCCTTCTCAGTCTTGGGGGCGAGAAATGAAAGTGACGGAGCGGAAGTTCGGCCGGATATTCAACTTGCGGATGGAGGAATCGGATGAGTTCTACGGCGTGCTTGTCCGCTTCGTGAAAGAGAAGAGCATCCGGTCCGGCCTCGTGTTCTTTCTCGGCGCCTTCTACGAGTGCGACATCATCCCCGGGGTGCTGAAACCTTCCCCCCCGATGCCCCCGGAGGAGTGGACACGGAAGCACCTGACCGACTGGAGGGACGTCCACGGCCAGGGCTACATCAGCTGGCCAGACACCCAGCCTGAGACGCTGCTGGAGAAGCACCGCTGGAAGGGGGAACCGGAGCCTTACGTCCATCTGCATATGACGCTGAGCGGCGGCCCGGGAAAATGGGAAGAAGTCTACGGCGGCCACCTGTGCGATGGCCGCATCAAAGGGATGCTCGTCGACATCGTCGAACTTCTGTAAAGCAGCGAGCGGCGGTGGGCTGCCGGGCGCGAAGGGAATTCGTCATGGAGTGCCCGAACTATTTCTGGCCCTGGTTCTCCGAGGAGGAGTACGCCCGCCGCTACGCGCGCATCCGGGAAAGCATGGCCAGGAAAGGCCTGGATGGCCTCATCGTCTACGGCGTGAGCCGGGGCATGGGGATGGAACCGGGCCAGCCCAACGTTGTCTACCTCGCCAGCGTAGCCGCCTGGAGCCAAACCTTCGTCGTCTTCCCCATCGAGGGCGCGCCCACGGTGTTCGTCATGAGCTCCAATCATGTTATTACCGGGAGCGGTAAATGATTGACACCTTTCACGAGGCGGCGTAGCGGACATGGCCCGCCCGGAAGTAATTGCGGACGATG
>MGDP01000143.1:541-5599 GCA_001790955.1 Candidatus Tectomicrobia bacterium RIFCSPLOWO2_12_FULL_69_37 | reverse complement strand
CGGCGCCTGCTGGAGGAGGAGCTCCGGGCGAGGGGGGTCGCGGCCCCGCTCGTCCGGGCCGTGCTGGAGGAGTATTACGGCGAGGGGGAGGAGCACCGCCTCGCCCTCCGGGCCGCCCGGAAGCGGCTGGGCGCCCTGGGCGGGGGGGAGGACCCCCGCGCCCGCGCGCGCCTGCTGCGCCACCTCCAGGGGCGGGGCTTCCCGGCCGGGGTGTGCCTCCGCGCGGCGGCGGAGGCGCTGGGCGCCCCGGGCGAGGGCGCGGAGGAGTGGAGCGAGTAGGCATGGCGGCCCTGCCCATCCGGGTGTACCCCGACCCCGCCCTCCGCAAGCGCTGCCGGCCCGTGGGGCGGGTGGACGCCGCCCTGCGCGAGCTCGCCGGGGGCATGGTCGAGACGCTGCACTCGGCCCCCGGCGTCGGCCTGGCCGCCCCCCAGGTGGGGGAGGAGGTCCGGCTGATCGTGGTGGACCTCTCCCTGGGCCAGGACCCCGGCCAGCTCCGCGTCCTGGTGAACCCCGAGCCGCTCTCCGCCGAGGGGGAGCAGATGGAGGAGGAGGGCTGCCTCTCCCTCCCCGGCGTCCACGAGAAGGTGCGGCGCTCCATGCGTGTGCGGGTGCGCGCCCTGAACCTCCAGGGGGAGGAGATCCTTCTCGACGGCGAGGGCCCCCTCGCCCGTGTCCTCGAGCATGAGATGGACCACCTCGACGGGAAGCTCCTCCTGGATCATCTCACCCGCGCCAAGCGCGACCTCCTGAAGCGCCGCCTCAAGAAGCGGGGCCGCGCCGCCGCGCCCTGGTTCGTTTGACCCCCGCCGCCCGCTTGTTTATGAGGGGAGGGCCCGGGGAGGGCCCCCGGGGCCCGTGAGGGGAGGCCGGCCGATGCGCGTGGTTTTCCTGGGGACGCCCGAGTTCGCCGTCCCGGCGCTGGAGGCGCTGCTCGCCTCCCCGATCGAGATCGCCGCCGTCTTCACCCAGCCCGACCGGCCCTCGGGCCGGGGGCGGCGGGTGGCGCCCCCGCCGGTCAAGGCGCGGGCGCTCGCGGCCGGGCTCGCGGTGCATCAGCCCGAGCGCATCCGCTCCGCGGACATCGAGCCCTTCGCCCCCGACGCCGTGGCGGTGGTGGCCTACGGCCAGATCCTCTCGCGCAAGTTCCTGGCCGTCCCCCGCCTCGGGGCGTTCAACCTCCACGCCTCCCTCCTCCCGCGCTGGCGCGGCGCGGCCCCCATCCAGCGCGCCCTCCTCGCGGGGGACAAGGAGACGGGCGCCTGCGTCATCCGCCTCGTGCGCGAGCTGGACGCCGGGCCCGTGCTCGCCCGGCTCTTCCTCCCCATCGGCCCCCGCGACACCGCCGAGGACCTCCACGGCCGCCTCGCCGCCGCCGGGGGGCCCCTCCTGGCGGAGACCCTCCTCCGCCTCGAAAGGGGGGAGGCGGAGGAAGAAGCCCAGGCGGAGGAGGGCGCGACCTACGCCGCCAAGCTCGCGAAGGAGGAGGCGCCGCTCGACTGGTCCCTCTCCGCCGCCGGGCTGGACCGCCGGGTGCGGGGGCTCCGGCCCTGGCCCGTGGCCGAGACGGCCTGGCCCGGCCTCGCGGAGGGAGCGGTGCGGATTTGGAGGGCGTACCCGCTTCCCTCGGAGAGCGGGGTGGAGGCCCGGCCCGGCGAGGCGCTGGGGCTCGCGGAGACGCCCGAGGGGCGGGGGCTCCGGGTGCGGGCGGGGGAGGGGGACCTGGCGCTTCTCGAAGTCCAGCCCCCGGGCGGCAGGCGGATGGAGACGGAGGCCTTTCTCCGGGGCCGCCCCCTCCTGGCGGGCGCCCGCCTCGGCGGCCGGGGATGACCCGGAGGCCCGGGGCCGCCCCGCGCGCCGGCGCGAGGGGCGGCGCCGACCCCGTGCGGCGCGCCGCCCACGCCGCCCTCCTCGCCTTCGGCTCCCGGCCCGGGAGCGCGGAGGAGCTGGTCGGCCGCTTCACTCCCGCCTCCTTCGATCCGCGCGACCGGGCCTTCCTGCGGGAGCTGGTCTACGGCGCCCTCCGCTGGCGGGGGCGCCTGGATTTCGTCCTGGGCCGCTTCCTGGAGAAGAGCCCGGACCATCTCCCCCCCCGCGTCCGCGAGGCCCTGCGCCTGGGGGCCTACCAGCTCCTCTTCCTGGACCGGGTCCCCGCGCACGGGGCGGTGAACGCCTCGGCCGGGCTGGCGGGGGAGGGGAGGTGGGAGAGGGGGCTGGTGAACGCCGTCCTCCGCAAGGTGAAGGCGCCGGCCGAGCCCCCCGCCGACCCCGAGGATCGGCTCGCGGCGTGGGAGTCCCACCCCCGCTGGCTGGTGCGCCGGTGGATCGCCTCCCTGGGATACGAGAAGGCCCGGGCGCGTTGCGAGGCGGACAACGCCGAGGGGCCGCTCGTCCTCCGGGCGAACCCGCTGCGGACGGCGCCCGAAACGCTCGCCGCGCGGCTGGCGGAGGAGGGGATCGAGACCTCCCCGGGGCTCGCGGACCCCGGGTGCCTGCGCGTCGAGGCGCAGGGGCCGAGCCTGACCCAGACCTCCGCCTTCGCCGGGGGGCTCTTCATCGTGCAGGACGAGGCGTCGAGCCTCGCGGCGCGCTATGCCGGGGCACGGCCCGGCGATCGGGCGCTGGACGCCTGCGCCGCCCCCGGCGGGAAGACGGCCTGCCTCGCCTGGGCGGCGTCGCCGGGCGGCCGGGCCGTCGCGGCGGACCTCTCCCTCGCGCGCCTCGGACGCCTCCGGGAGAACTGTGCTAGGATCGGCGTGGACGTGCCGGCCGTGGTGATGGACGCCTCCCGTCCCGCCTTCGGGGACGCCTTCGATCTGGTGCTGGTGGACGCGCCGTGCTCCGGCCTCGGGGTGCTGCGCCGCCATCCGGACGCCCGCTGGCGCCTCCGGGAGGAGGACCTGGCCGCCCACGGGGCGCGCCAGCGCGGGATCCTCCGCGCGGCGGCCGGGGCGGTGCGGCCGGGGGGCCGGCTGGTCTACGCCGTGTGCAGCAACGAGCCCGAGGAGACGGAGGAGGTGGCCGCGGGCTTCGGCGCGGCCGGCTTCACCCCCGAGGGCGCGGGGGAGGGCCTTCCTCCGGAGGCCCGCCGCTTCGCCGGGCCGGACGGGGCGCTGCGCATCCGGCCGGAGGAGGCGCCGGGGCTGGACGGCTTCTTCGCCATGCGGTGGCGGCGAGGGGGATAGCGCGATGCGCGCGTTGATGAGAGGGGCGTTCGCGGCCTTCCTCCTCTTCCTGGCGGGCGCCGGGGGAGGGATCGCGGGGCTCTATCTCTTCCAGGAGGGGGAGAGCGTCTTCCTGCCCAACGTGGCGGGGATGGACGTGGTGCGGGCCCTCGAGATCCTGGGCGAGCGGGGCATCCCCCTCCAGGTGGCCGAGCGGGTCTTCAGCGACGAGGTGCCGGTGAGCCACGTCGTCGCCACGAGCCCGCCGGGCGGCCGGCGCATCCGCAGGCACCGCACGGTTTCGCTCGTGCTCAGCCAGGGCTCGCGGGACGTGACGGTGCCCGCCGTGCAGGGGGAGAACCTGTCGAGGGCCGAGACCCTCGTCCGCCAGCAGGGGCTCCGGGTGGGGCTGGTGGAGCGCCTGTTCGACCCGAAGCGGCCCGTCGACGAGGTGGTGGGGGTCTGGCCCGCCGAGGGGAAGTCCATCCCCCGGGGGGAGGCGGTGGTCCTCCTCGTGAGCCAGGGCCCCCGGGAGCGCGCCTACGTCATGCCCTCCCTCGCCGGGGAACCCGTCAACGCGGCGCTCGACCGGGTGCGCGAGGTGGGCTTGAGCGTGGGGCGGGTGCGCTACGTGGACCGGCAGGGCGCGCTGCGCGGGACGATCGTGGCCCAGATTCCCCCGGCGGGCCAGCGGGTGCTGGCCGGCTACCGCGTCCACGTGGACGTGGCCCGCGGCGGGGACCAGATCACGGGCAACTACGGCGTCCTGCGCTACCGGGTCCCGCCCGGCCTCCCCGCCCGCAAGCTGCGCGTCGAGCTGGAGACGGGCGGGGAGAAGCGCGAGGCGCTCGCCCGCGAGGTGAACGCGGGGGAGGAGATCCAGCTCCTCATCCCCTCCTCGGGGCGGACCTGGGCGCGGATCTTCCTCGACGGCCAGCTGGTGGAGGAGCAGGCGCACTAGGGGAGCGGCTCCATGCCCAAGCCCGACATGACGCGGGGGAAGGTCCGGATCGCCCCCTCCCTCCACGCCTGCCGGTTCGAGCGGATGGGGGAGGAGATCGAGGCCGTCCGCCGCGCGGGGGCCGACTGGCTCCACTTCGACGTGATGGACGGCCACTTCGTCCCCAACATCTCGGTGGGGCCGCTGGGGGTGGCGGCGGCGCGGCGGGTCTCGCCCGGCTTCGTGCTGGACGTCCACCTCATGATCGCCCAGCCGGACTGCTACCTGGAGGAGTTCGTGCGCTCGGGCGCCGACATCGTCACCGTCCACGTCGAGGCCGTCCACCACATCCACCGGACCATCCAGGCCGTCCGCGCCCTGGGGGCGCTGGCCGGGGTGACCCTGAACCCGGGGACCCCCCTGGGCAGCCTCGATCCGGTGCTGGGGGACGCGGACCTGGTGCTGGTGATGAGCGTGAACCCCGGCTTCGGGGGCCAGAAGTTCATCCCCTCGGCCCTGGAGCGGGTGCGCGAGGCGCGGCGGATGATGGACGCCCGGGGATCGAAGGCTCTCCTCGAGGTGGACGGCGGGGTGACGGCCGAGAACGCCCCGGCGCTCCGGGAGGCGGGGGCGGACGTGCTGGTGGCGGGGACGGCGGTCTTCGGCTCCCCGGACTACGCCGCGGCCATCCGGAAAATCCGGGGGGAGTAGGGCCTCCCGGGCGGTGAACTGATCCGGGTTTTCGCTTCTCGAAATGCCGGAGGAGCGGAAGGGTTCAAAGGCTGGATCATGAGCCGATAAGGGCGCTCAGCTTTCCGGTCACTTCCTCCAGCACGGCCCTCGGGGCCTTGCATTTCAAAGACACCAAGCGGATCGCCCAATCCAGGCTCTTCACTTGGTCCGCCAGCACCACTCCACCGACGGGCAGGCCATCCGGCAAGGTTACCTCGAACG
>MGDP01000143.1:0-533 GCA_001790955.1 Candidatus Tectomicrobia bacterium RIFCSPLOWO2_12_FULL_69_37 | reverse complement strand
GCACCACTCCACCGACGGGCAGGCCATCCGGCAAGGTTACCTCGAACGGATAGCCCTTCCGCTGGCCTGTGATGGGACAAAGAACCGCCAGGGAAGTCCTCTCGTTGTACGCCTTCGGGGAAAGAACCAGGGCGGGCCTGTCGCCCGCCTGCTCGCGCCCTGCCTGCGGGTTGGACCGGAGCCAGACGATATCGCCCCGGTCGGGGATGTACTTGGCCCTTTTCACCATTCTTCCCGGCCGGCCGCCTCACCCGCGCCAATCTCGGGGTGAATGTTCTCGGGGGTGATGGCCGCTAAGAGATCGGCGAGCACGAATCGGGGCTTCCGGATCAAAAGCCCCTTCCCATTCGATACGATTTCAACCTGCGTGCCTTCTTTCAACTGACATTCTTCGGCCAATGGGGACGGAATCCGCAACGCCAGGCTGTTCCCCCATTTGGCCACCGTGGCTTTCATCGCCCGCCCTCATCGGATATACAATGTATATACGCACGGCGGGCGTGTCAATCAAAGAGCGAGTGCCTCGATTGACA
>MGDP01000142.1 GCA_001790955.1 Candidatus Tectomicrobia bacterium RIFCSPLOWO2_12_FULL_69_37 | reverse complement strand
CAAGCGCGGGCCCTTCGTCTTCACGGCGGGCCAGGTGTCGGTGGACAAGGACAACCAGGTGGTGGGGGAGGGCGACATCCGCGCCCAGACCCGCCAGGTGCTGAAGAACATCGAGGCCGTCCTCAGGGAAGGCGGCGCCACCTTCGCGGACGTGATGAAGACCACGGTCTACCTGACGGACATCAAGAACTTCGCCGCTATGAACGAGGTCTACGCCGAGGTCTTCGGCTCCGACAAGCCGGGCCGCACCACGGTCGAGGCCAAGCTGGCATCCCCCAAGTTCCTGGTCGAGATCGAGGCGATAGCGGTGACCAAGGATTGATTTGAAGGGGGAAACCCCTCTCCCCGGGCCGGGGGGAGGGGTTTTTTTGTCCAACCGAGATTCTTCGCTCCCTCAGGATGACATCTTCTTTCCCGCTGGCACGCCGGGTGAATACCGCCGTCATGCTGAGCCCTTCGCGGAGTTTATCCTGAGTGAAGCGAAGGACTCAGGACAGGCTCTGCGAAGCATCGCGGTTTGGGTATTTTCCCCCCCCATCCGGAATCTGCGCGGAAACGGGCAAGAAGTTCCCCCCTCCCTCCGGGCCTTCGCCCGCCGACCCGTCCTCCGCAGCAGCGGCGCTGCCGCTGCGGAGGGTGGAAGGGCGCTTCGGCCCGCAGGCGGGAGGGGGCTGGGGGAGGGAAAGCCGCCGGATGACCTTTCCCCCACCCCGGCCCTCCCCCGGCGGGGGAGGGAGAAAAGCGCCGAACCGTTTCTTTTCCCCCCTTGCCGGAACCTGCACGAGCCTGCGCGAAAATGAGGCAAGAGCTTCCCCGGGCGGAGGGGCTATATTCCCTCCGGCGGGGCGGATGTGCGCCCGCGCGGGGGGGTGTTCGTAGGGGCGATGCTTGTCATCGCCCTCCGGAGGGGCGAGGGCGAACACAAGGTTCGCCCCTACAGGTTTCAGGAGGCGTGGATGAAAGGGCCGTCACCCCGGTTTGCCGGGATTCCCCACCGGGGGAATCACAGGGCCGTCGCGGATATTGAGGGTTATTGATGGAAAAAGCGCATGAAAACTATGCGGGCGGGGCCGTAACGCTTAGTAACGGGAATTGATGGGAAAAGCCCATGAAAAAATAGGGGGGCGCGGTCTGACCAGGGGGACGCTACTCCAGGTCGACCTTCTGCCGCCAGGCCGAGCCGCCGTAGAGGGCGCCGACCTCGATGCCCTTGAGGAGGGTGAAGTAGAGGCGGAGCTGGGCGAGGTCGTCCGGGGCGATGCGGAAGCGCCCGTCCGCGCCGAGGGTGTAGGCGCGCTCAACCCCGCTGCGGATGAAGAGGAGCTGGAGCCTCCCCCCCGCCCGGGCGGGCTGGGCGCCGCCGCAGGGCTCGCGGCGGACGGTCTCCCAGGGGCCCTCGAGGGTCCGGCCCGTGGGGGTGCGGTCGGTGAAGCTGGCTCCCGCGCAGCTGGAGGGGCTGACGACGGTGCGCCCGGCGGTGATGTTGGCGAGCTCGCCGAACTTCTGGACCCCGCAGCCCACCCCCGCGGCGGCGGCGAGGGCGGCGGACTCGCGGCGCACCTCCACCTCCTGGTAGACCCGGCGCTCCTGGACGGGGCAGAGGCGCACCGTCTCCAGGGCGAGCTCCCCGGGGGCGCGGAAGAGGAGGCGGTGGCCGGTGGCCGCGGGGGGCAGCTCGCGCCGGTCCACGCGGAGCACGTCCCCCCGGGCGAGCTCGGTCGAGGCGCAGCCCGGGAGCGCGGCCAGGGCGGCGAGGGCGAGGGAGGCGAATATGCGGCGCGTCATGGCGGAGGTCCTTCCCGGCGGCGCCACCATCCTAGCGATGATCGGGGCGCGGAGACAAGGCGGCACCCCTCTGTAGGGGCGAGGCATGCCTCGCCCCTACGAATGAATTCCTTCGGTTTCTGCCAGCGCCTCCTCCAGGACCTCCGCCGGCAGGGCGAAGTCGGCGTAGCCCTCGCGCAGGGTTTTCGCGTAACCGGCCTCGGGGGGGGCGGGGCGCAGGGGCTCGTACATGCGGTAGAGGAAGGCCTTGACCCGCCGGCCCCCGGCGAGGACGGCCAGCTCCTCCCTCGCGTAGAGGGCGGGGAAGCCCTCGTAGGCGTCGAGGGCCTTGAGGTCACCGCGGTGGAGGCGGAAGAGGGCGCCCGGGACGGAGCGCCCGGGGGCCGCCGTCACGGTGGCGAAGCCTTGGCCGGGCGGGCGGTTCGCGGGGAGGGCGATGCGGAGGGCGTAGCCCTCGAGCCGGGCGGTGCCGGCGGGCTCGCTCAGCGGGCAGCGGCGGCGCATGGCCGCGAGGGAGAGGTTGGCCCCGTAGGCGAAGTAGGGGAGGAAGGGGTCAGGGGCGGGCGTCGTCTTCCTCGCCCTCCCAGCCGGCCTCCTTCGCGGGGCGCTTCTCGGCGCCGAAGGCGATGAGGAGCCTTGCCGTCCTCCCCCCGACGGTGGCGGCGGAGTGGACGGCCTCGGCGCGGATGACGATCATCTCGCCCTTCCCGACGGGGACGAGCTCCTCCTCGACGTTGAACTGCATCCTCCCGCCGAGGACGATGATGGTCTCCTCCTCCTCGTGGGCGTGGTAGGGCACGAAGGCGCCGGGCGGCTGCTCCGCCTCGAAGATGCGGTAGTCGCGCTCGGCGAGGGCGGCGACGATCTCCTCCGGCTCGGGCTCGCAGCGCAGGGCGGAGGCTACGTCCTCGACGCGGTAGTACGCGGGCTGGGTCATCCTTCGCGTTCCTCCGTGGAGATCATCCGCCCAGAAGCTCCTTGACCGCCTGGCTGATCCGCGCGCCCGCGGCCCGCCCGGCCAACCGCTTGGAGAGCACGCCCATCACCTTGCCCATGTCCTTGAGCGTCGCGGCGCCCGCCTCGGCGACGGCGGCCCGGGCGGCCTCGCGGAGCTCTTCGTCCCCCAGCTGGGCCGGGAGGTAGGACTGCACGATCCGGAGCTCGTCCCGCTCCTTGGCGGCGAGCTCGGGGCGGCCCCCCTTGGCGAACTGCCCGGCGGCCTCCTCGCGCCTCTTGATCATGCTCTGGAGGACCTTGAGGATGTCCTCCTCGGCGGCCTCCTTGCCGTGCTCCTTGTCCTTGTTCAGGATCTCGGCGCGGATCATGCGGATGGTGGCGAGGCGCAGCTCCTCCTTCCCGCGCATGGCCGCCTTCATGTCTTCCGCGAGGCGCTCCCGCATCCCCGGCACCGGACCCTCCTTCACCCAACACCGCCGCCCGGAGGCGGGTTCCACGTTCGCAGAGCCGGCCCCCTTTGTAAAGGGAGCTTCCCTCTAGGGGAGGGGGGCGATGGCCTCGATCTCGACCAGGAAGTCCGGATTGGCCAGGCTCGAGACGACGAGGAAGGTGTTGCCCGGGGGGTCGCCCTGGAAGAACTCCTGGCGGACCTTCCCGATGGGGCCCCGGTAGTCGAGCATGGTGGTGAAGACGGTGGTCTTGGCCACGTCCTCCATCCGCCCGCCCGCCTCCTCGACCACCCGCTTGAGGTTCCGCATGACCTGGCGCGTCTGGGCCTCGATGTCGCCCGGGCCCACGAGCTTGCCCGCTTCGTCGAAGGCGACCTGGCCGGCCACGTAGAGGGTGCGGCGGGCGTCCTCGACGACGATGCCGTGGGAGTAGTGGCCGCCCGGCTTGGCCACTCCCTTGGGCTGGATGGCGGTGCGCTTCATGGAGGTCCTCCTTGCGTCCCCGGCCGTCCCCGGCGGGGGCGCGGCTCAATACTTCAAATCCGCCTCGGCCAGGTTCCCGACCGCGGCGAGCACGGCCTCCTCCAGCCGGATGTACTTGCGGGCCGCCTCCTGGATCTGCTCCCGGGCGACGGCCCGGATCTTGCCGAGGTAGAGGTCGGCGTAGTCGGGCGGGAAGCCGAGCTGCTCGACGGAGAGGATGTACTCCGCGATCTGGGAGGAGGAGGCGAGGCGCGTGGCGAAGCTGCCCGTGATGTAGTCCTTGGCCTCCTGGAGCTCCTTCTCGGTCGCGCCGGACTCCTGCATGCGGCGCACCTCGGCGATGGACTCCTGGATAGCCTGGTTGGCGCTCTCGTTCTTGGTCTGGAGGATGAGGCGCCAGTGTCCCGCGTGGATGCCCGCGTCGAAGTAGCTGTAGACGCTGTAGACGAGGCCCTTCTCCTCGCGGAGGTTCGTCATGAGGCGGCTCTCGAAGCCGCCCCCGCCGAGGATGTAGTTCATCACCCGGGCGGCGTAGAAGTCCGGATGCTTGCGCGTGAGGGACTGGTTCCCGAGGATGATCGTGCTCTGCTTCAGGGGCCGGTCGAGCTTGATCACGCTCATGGCCTTGGGCGTCTCGGGGGCCGGCGGGGCGGGGACCTGGCCGCCCGCCGCCTCCCAGCCCTGGAAGTGGGCCAGCACGATCTCGCGCGCCCTCCGGAGGCTGATGTCCCCCACGAAGACGAAGATAGCTCCCTTCATTCCGTACCGGGCGCGGTGGTGGGCCGCGAGGTCGGCGCGCTGGATTTTGGGGACGGTCTCCGGCGAGCCGGCCACCTCCCTTCCTTCGGCGGTGCCGCCGAAGAGCTTCTCGCGGAAGGCCTTGCCGGCCAGGTAGCTGGGCTTGTCCTGCCGCTGCCGCAGCCTGCCGAGGATCTGCCGGCGGGTCTTCTCGATCTCTTCCGGCGGGAAGGCGGGCCGGCGCAGGATGTCGGCCAGGAGGCCGAACCCCTCCTCCAGGTCGCGGGTGAGGACCTTGAGGGAGGCCGTGGCGAAGTCCCTCCCGGCGCTTACCCCCGCCCCGCCGCCCAGCGCGTCGTTGGTGCGGCTGATGTCCAGGGCGCTTCTCCTCCCGGCGCCCCGCGTGAGGAGGCCGGCCGTCATGCTGGCCAGCCCGGCCTTGTCCGGGGCCTCGTAGCGGCTTCCCGCCTGGACCGAGACCTGGATGTGGACCATGGGGAGGTCGGGGGTCTCCTTCACCAGGAGGACGGCGCCGCCCGGCAGCTCCTCCCGCTCGTAGCGCAGCGCGGCCGCCGAGGGGGAGGCCAAGCTCCAGGCGAGGAGGAGGGCGGCGAGGAGGACTTGGAGAACGGCTCGTCTCGTGCGCATGGCTCAGCGCCCTCCTTCGCTGATGGGGCCACTGGGCGGGCCCGCGGGCGGGCCCTGGGGCTTCCTCCCCTCGGTGGGGAGAGGAACCAGCACTCCCGTGACGCGCCCCCGGGCGCCGAGGTAGGTCTTCGCCGCCCGGACGACGTCGCCGGGCTTCACCTGCGCGAGGCTCGGGAGGTAGCTCTCCACCAGCCGCCAGTCCCCCGCCACCGCCGAGCGGCCGAGGAGCATGGCCCGGAAGAAGGGGCTGTCCATCGAGAAGACCGTCTGGGCCTCGATGCTGCGGAGGGCGCGGGCCATCTCGTCCTGGGGGACGCCCCCGCTGATCAGGCGGTCCACTTCCTCCTGGAGGACGCGCTCGACGTCCTCGGCCTTCTTGCCGGGAGCGGGCTGGGCGAAGAGATAGAAAAGCCCCGGGTCCACCGAGATGTAAGTGTAGTCGGCCCCGGCGCTCAGGGCGATCTGATCCTTGCGCACGAGCCGCTGGTGGAGGCGGCTGGTCTCTCCCCCGCCGAGGATGGCCTCGAGCATGGCCAGGGCGGGCCCGTCGGGGCTCTTCCAGTGGGGCGCGCGGTGGGCCATGGCGATGTAGGGCAGCTCCGCCTCCTTGCGGACGGTGACGCGGCGCGGCTCCTTGAGGGGCTCCTGGCGGAACTCGGGGCGCTTGGCGGGCGCGCGGGAGTGGACGGGGCCGAAGTGCTTCTCCAGCAGGCGGATGGCCTGGGAGGGCTCGAAGTCGCCCACGACGACGGCGATGGCGTTGGCCGGATCGTAGTGGCGCTTGTAGAAGGCGATCTGGTCCTCCGCGGTCAGGCCGCGGATGTCCTTCTCCCACCCGATGATCGGGTTGCGGTAGGGGTGGCGGGTATAGGCGGCCGCCTGGACCTGCTCGAAGAGGGAGCCGGTGGGAGAGTCGTCCGTCCGGGAGCGGCGCTCCTCCAGCACTACGTTCTTCTCGGGCTCGAACTCCGACTGCTTGATCTCGAGGTTCACCATGCGGTCCGCCTCCAGCTCCATGACGAGCTCGAGGCGGTCGGAGGCGATGCGCTCGTAGTAGGCCGTGTAGTCGTAGCTGGTGAAGGCGTTGTGGCTGCCGCCGTTGCGCTTGACGATGTTGCTGAACTCCTTGGGGCCGTGCTTCTTCGTGCCCCGGAACATCATGTGCTCGAGGAAGTGGGCGAGGCCGGTCTTGCCGGCTTCCTCTTCCCGGCTCCCCACCCGGTACCACACCTGGAAGACGACGGCCGGGGCGCGCCGGTCGGGAAGGAGGAGGGCCTGCATCCCGTTGGCGAGGCGGTGCTCGGTGACGTTCCAGGGGATGCGGAGGAGGGAGTCCCCGCCCCCTCCTCCCCCCGCCCAGGCGGTGCACACCAAAAGGACGGCGGCCATGCCCGAGAGCAGGCCTGTCATGCGGCGCATGCGTTCTCCCTCGTCTGCGAATCGGCGGCCCGGTGGCATCAAAGGCCCGGCATTCTCCAACGGATTCGGCCCGGAGGCAATTCCCCGGGATTGGGCAAAATGCCACACCCAAGAAGAGAGGCCGGAGGATGAGCCGCCGGGCGAGCCTTCCTCCACGGCGGAAAGCTCAATGCTGTCCCCTTGGCTGGTCGAGGGCCTCGGGGTTCACCACGTCCGGGGGGCGGCGGCCCGAGAGGAACTCCACGGCGCAGTGGACGGCGTGGCGGAGCGAGTTCTCGCAGGCGTCTTCCCCCAACCCGCCCATGTGCGGGGTGAGGACGACGTTGTCGAGCCCGAAGATGGGGTGGGGGAGCTTCATCGGCTCCTGGGGGAGCACGTCGAGCGCCGCTCCCTGGATGGTGCCGCGCTGGAGCTCCCCGGCGAGGGCGTCCACGTCCACCACGGGACCGCGCGAGGTGTTGATAAGGAAGGCGGTGGGCTTCATGCACCGGAGGGCGTCCCGGCCGATCATGCCCCGCGTGAGGTCCGTCAGGGGGACGTGGCAGCTGAGGTAGTCGGCGCGCCGGATCACTTCCTCCAGGGGCTTGTAGTAGACCCCCACCTCGGCGGCGAAGCGCTCGTCGCGGACCAGGTCGTTGGCGATGACCTCCATCCCGAAGGCCACGGCGCGGCGGGCGACCGCCTTGCCGACGTTCCCGAGGCCGATGATGCCCAGCGTCTTCCCCCCCAGGGGCGGGAGGGGGAGCCGGAGGGCGCCCCAGGCGCCCTGGCGGAGCCTCTTGTCGTGGTCGGAGATGCGCCGCGCGACCGAGAGCATGAGCCCGATGGCGTGCTCGGCCACCGAATCGGCGTTCTTTCCCGGGGCGTAGGTGACCACGACCCCGTGGCGGGTGGCGGCCTCGAGGTCGATGGTGTTCACTCCCACGCCCGTCCGGGCGATGAGCCGGAGGCTGTCCGCTGCGGCGAGGGTGCGCTCGTTGAAGGGGTCGTTGCTCGGCATGGCGACCACCACGCCGGGGAGCTTGCGGGTCATCTCCTCCTCGGTCGCGTCCCGGCCGTTCGAGTCGATGAAGACCTCCAGCCCCATGTCCTCCAGGGGCTTGAGGTAGCGCATGGGGTCCTTGAACCCGTGCATCCAGGTCGTCGTGATCCAGACAATTCCCTTGGCCACCGTCTCCTCCCGCGGTCAGGCCCTCCCCGGGGGCGCGGAGAGGGGCGGAGGGCCGGGCGGAGGCCCGGCCCGCTCGGGCGTCAGAACACTTCGTCTTCGGGGTTGTGGACCTCCCCCAGCCGCCGGAGCGAGGGGAGGGGCAGGCCTTCGTAGAGCGGCTTGAGCGTCTCGTTCGACTCGCCCAGGGCCAGGCCGTAGAGGCTGTTGCCCTGGCTGTCGCACTCGACGAGGAAGGGACCGAAGCCCTCGACCTCCAGCACCCACATGGCCTGGGCGATGCCCAGCTCCTCCAGCCAGTGGACCTCGCGGACGCCCTTGACGCCCCGGCCGTACTGGGCCCCGATGCCGTAGCCCACGGTGTTGAGGAAGACCGCCCCGAGCCGCTTGAAGTGCTTCTCGTAGACCTCGGGGGACATGCCTCCCTTCCCGATGACGAGGCGCACGCCGTACTGGTCCATCAGCATGGGCACGTGCTTCTCGAAGCGGAAGCTGGCCGTCGCCGTCACGGCGGCCACCTCCCACACCCCGGGGGCCTTCTCCGCGACGGCGGGGGAGCAGTGGAAGGTGACGTTGGTGAGGGAGGGGATGTCCACCGGGGGCGCGGCCTTCTCCTCGAAGAGCTTCTGGTAGAGGCCGTTCCGCCCGGTGAAGACCAGGCCGGTGAGGAAGACCACGTCCCCGATCTTGAGCCTGCCCAGGTCCTCCGCGCCGACCGGGGTGGTCAAGCGGTGCTCGTCCATCGGAAGGTCGGAGGTGTCTCCGGGGGTCATCGCGCCGTCCTCCGCCCTCAGCTCACCGTCTCGCGCCGGTAGTAGCCGGTGAACCAGAGGGGGTTCTCGCGGTAGTCCACGTTGCCGTCCGGGTGGATGCGCGCCGTCGCGCGCCGCAGGGCGAAGCACTGGTGGTGGATGGAGACGGGCATCCCGCCGGTGTGGGTGTAGGCCACCTCGACGTGGACGTCCAGCACCGCCCCCTCGCCCTTGAAGCCCATGGGCCCCAGGCCGGTCTTCTTGCCGATCTCGTGGAGCTCCTCCTCCAGCTCGGCCACGCCGGGGTCGGGGTTGCGGTCCCCCACGACCCGCAGGCAGGCGGCCTCCTTGGCGAGGCGGACGCAGACGTCCTTGGTCCCCCCGATTCCTACCCCCACGATGGCCGGCTGGCAGGAGAGGCCGCGCTTGAAGAACTCGCTGATCACGTCCAGGTAGAAGCGCTTGATGCCGGGGATGCCGTCTTGCGGGAAGAGCATCCGGTAGTCCCCCCCGAAGAGGCCCCCCTTCTGGAAGCAGGTGAGGTCGATCCAGTCCGCCTCGGGCTCCCAGGAGTAGTCCACCGTGGGGGCGTGGATGCCCACGTTGTTGTTGTAATCCTTGCGGGTCAGGGGATGGACGCGGTTGGGGCGCAGGGGGACCTTGCGAGTAGCCTCGGCCGTGCCCTCCCGCACCGCCCGCTCCAGGGCCACGAAGCCGCCCTCCACCCGGGCGTCGTTCCCGACCTTGGCGTAGAAGCGGGGGAGGCCGGTGTCGGCGCACATGGGCCGCTGGTCGTCCACCGCGGCCTTGTAGTTGTTCACGATCTCGAGGAGGACGAACTTGGAGAGCTTCTGGGTTTCCCGCCGGGCCAGGTCGCCGATGCTGCTCTCGACGTCCCTGGGGATGGCGATGGCGGCGCGCCGGTTGAGCTCGAAGGCGACCTCCCGGATGAGGCTGGCCCGGATGGCGGCGGCTTCGGTGGTCCGCATGGCGGTTCCCTCCTTGCCCCTCTAGGCGGCGGGGCGGCCGCTCCCCGGGGCGATCCCGCGCAGGACCGAGGCGGCCAGGGCTCGCGCGCCCTCGGCCAGCGCCCGGCGCTTCAGGGCCTGGATGGCGTCCGAGGGGCTGATGCCCTTGGGGCAGGCCTCGGTGCAGTTGAACTGGCTGTGGCAGCGCCAGGCGCCGTGCTCGCCGCAGACCTCGGCGAGTCGCTCCGCCCCCGCCCCGTCGCGGCTGTCGGCCACGAGGGTGAAGGCGCGGTTCAGGGCGGCGGGGCCGAGGTAGCCCGGATCGTGGCCCACCATGCCGCAGGCGGCGTAGCAGATGCCGCAGGTGATGCATTCGATGTGGGGCTCGATCCGCCGCCGCTCGGGGCTCTCGGGCGCGAGCCGGACGGGCTCGCGGGCCGCCTCCCCGGTGGGCTCGAGCCAGCCCCGGGCGCGCTTCATTTTGTCGAAGAATACCCCCATGTCCACCGCCAGGTCACGCAGCACCGGGAAGTGGGCGAGGGGCTCGAGGCGGACCTCCCCTCCCAGGCCCTCGACGAGGGTGCGGCAGGCCCAGCGCGGGCGGCCGTTCACCCGCAGGGCGCAGGTGCCGCACATCCCCACCCGGCAGGAGTACCGGTAGGAGAGGGAGGGCGCCTCCCCGCCCTGGATGGCCACCAGGGCGTCGAGCACGGTCATCCGGGGCCTCACGCCCACCCGGAAGCGATCGAAGCGCTCCTCCGGGTCGTCCGCCTCCCCGCCCCGCCGGATGTGGAAGACCGCCTCCGTCATCCCAGGAACCTCCAGTAGCCCCGGTGGAGGAAGGCGAGCCCGACGAAGAGGACGAGCCCCAGCGCCGAGAGGGCGGCCAGGAGCTTCCGCTGGTGGCGGGCCGGGAAGCCGAAGTCGGTCAGGAGCACTTTCACCCCGTGCATGGCGTGCCAGGTGACGCAGGCCAGCATGGTGACGCGGATCCAGTCCGCGTAGGGGTAGATGACGTGGATCGGGAAGAGGACGAGGATGGCCAGCGCCGAGAGCCGCTGGAAGACCCAGGCCCACATGCCGGGATACAAGGCGCGCCAGGCGGTCAGGTCCCACAGCGGGGGCCGGGCCGTCGGCCGGGGCGCGCGGGCGGAGTCCATCCCTCTCCTCAATCCACGGTGGAGGAGACGGGCGCGGGCCGCGCCGCCTCGGGCCGCAGCCGGGTGAACCGCACGGGGCGGCGCTCCATCCGGAAGCTCTCCCCCTCCTTCCGCATGAAGATGTTGTAGAGCCCCTCCGGGCGGGGATGGGGAGCGTCGTCCCGGAAGTGGCTCCCCCGGCTCTCGTCCCGCTCCAGGGCCGAGCGGGCGATGAGCTCCGCCGCCGCGAGCTGGTTCCGCACGTCGAGGACGTGCTGCCAGGCGAGGTTGTAGGCCTTGCCGCCCCCCGCCCGCGTCCGGGCGGCGCGCTCCCGGAGCGCCTCGACCTCCCCGATGGCCTCCTGGAGGCGCGCGCCCGTGCGCCGCAGGCCCACCTTCTCCCACATCAGGTCCTTCAGGGCCGCCCGGATGGGGTAGGGGGAGCCCTCACCGCCCAGGGCGGAGAGGGCCGCCTCCTCCGCCCGGCGCGCGGCGCCGGGGTCGAAGGGGAGGAGGGGGGCGCCCGCCGCCTCGGCGGCCATGGCCTCGCCCGCTATCTCCCCGAAGACCGTGGAGTTGGCCACCCCGTTCCCGCCGAGGCGGTTCGCGCCGTGGGTGCCGCCCGAGTCCTCCCCCGCGGCGAAGAGGCCGGGCAGGCCGGTGCGGCAGGCGGGGTCGATCTTCACCCCGCCCATCATGTAGTGGGCGGTCGGGGTGACCTCGACGGGGCCGCCGGCCAGGTCGTAGCCCAGGTCGCGGCAGCGCTCGGCCATGCCCTTGAAGTTCTTCCAGACGAACTCCCGCCCCAGGTGGCTCACGTCGATGAAGACCCCCCCGCGCCCGGTGCCGCGCCCCTCGAGAATCTCGGTGTAGCCCGCCCGCGCCACCACGTCCCGGGTGGAGCGCTCCATCCGCCCGGCATCGTAGCGCGCCATGTAGCGCTCGCCGAGGGCGTTCTTGAGGTGGCCCCCCGCCCCGCGCAGGCCCTCCTCCAGCAGGGTGCCGGTGATCTGGAGGCCCTCGCCCGTCAGGATGCCCGTCGGGTGGAACTGGACCATCTCCATGTCGCAGAACTCCGCCCCCGCCTCCCAGGCGATGGTCATGCCGTCGGTCGAGAGCTCCTGGGCGCAGGCGCTGATCCGGTAGAGGGTGGGCCCGCCCCCGGTGGCAAGGAGGGTGCACTTGGCGTTCACGGCCAGGAACTCGCCCGTGCGGATGTCGAGGAGGAGCGCCCCGGCGACGCGCTTCTCCCCCCCTCGCGCAGGCAGGAGGGCCACGGCCCGGTGCTCCTCCAGGACGGGCACTCCCCGGCGGGCGAGCTGCTCCGAGACGCGGTTGGTGATCTCGATACCGGTCAGGTCCCCCTTGTGGACGGTGCGGTCGAAGCTCTGGCCGGCGAAGGCCTTCTGGTGGATGGTGCCGTCCGGGTTGCGGTCGAAGAAGCAGCCGCAGACGGTCTCCAGGCGGCGGACGCAGTCCGGGGCGCGGCTCACCAGGGTCCAGGCCAGCTCCTGGTCGTTGATCCAGGCCCCGCCCTCCAGGGTGTCGAGGAAGTGGCTCCCGGCGGAGTCCCCGGGGGAGAGGGCGACGTTGTAGCCCCCCTGCACCATCCGGGTGCAGCCGCTCTTGCCGAAGAGCCCCTTGACCGCGACCAGGATATCGAGCTCCGGCGCGCGGTCGTGGGCGGCCAGCGCGGCCAGGAGGCCCGCGCCGCCCGAGCCGAGGATCAAGATGTCGGTCTTCCGCGTGCGCACGGGCGCCTCCCCAGGGGAAAGCCCGGATTTCTGAGCCTGTAGGGGCAGGATGCCACACGCTGGAGAGGAGGAACAACCGCGCCCCCCGCGGTTGACACCCCCTCCGCCCATCCCCTAGCTTGAGGCGCCGTTCATGCGGGATTCATTCCGGCAGCCGCGGCTGGGCCCGCTGGAGAGCCCTGATGATCCTGGACAAGTTCCGTTTGGGTGGGAAGGTGGCCCTCGTGACGGGGGCGGGCAGCGGCCTGGGCCAGGCCATGGCGCTCGCCCTGGCGGAGGCGGGGGCGGACGTGGCCGTCCTGGGCCGGCGGAAGGCGCTCGTCGAGGAGACCGCCAGGGAGATTGGCAAGCGCGGCCGCAAGGCCCTCGCGGCGGGGGCGGACGTCTCGAGGTCGGCCGAGGTGAAGTCCGCCGTGGAGAGGGCGGAGGAGGCACTCGGGCCGATCGACGTCCTGGTGAACGCCGCCGGCGTCTTCAACGGCGAGCCCACGGTCGAGCTCTCGGACGAGGCCTGGCGGCT
This sequence comes from Candidatus Tectomicrobia bacterium RIFCSPLOWO2_12_FULL_69_37, assembly GCA_001790955.1. Lineage (GTDB taxonomy): Bacteria > UBA8248 > UBA8248 > UBA8248 > UBA8248 > 2-12-FULL-69-37. Next base: position 16,163 of record MGDP01000142.1, on the reverse strand, counting down.
CGTGATCGACGTGAACCTGACCGGCACCTTCATCGCCTCCAAGTCGGTCGGAGCGGGGATGGTGGTCCGGGGCCGGGGGAGCATCATCAACGTCGGCACCTTCCTCGGGGAGCGGGGCCAGCGGGCCGCCCGGGCCGCCTACAACGCGAGCAAGGCGGGGGTGGCGGCCTTCAGCCGGGCGCTCTCGGTCGAGTGGGGCCCCTACGGGGTGCGGGTGAACTGCATCTCCCCCGGCGCCCACCGCACCCCGATGACCGCCCCCGCCCTCGCGAACCCGGAGGCGGAGAAGTGGCTCAAGGGCAAGACCGTCCTGGGCCGGGTCGGGGAGCCAGGCGACATCATGGGGCTGTGCGTCTTCCTGGCCTCGGACGCCTCGGCCTACATCACGGGGGTGAACGTTTACGAGGACGGGGGCGGCTGGGTCTAGCATGGCCGCACTGGCCGCCATCATCTTCGACTTCGACGGCACCATCGCTGACACCGAGCGGCTCCACCTCGCGGCCTTCCAGCGCACCCTCTTGGAGGAGCTGGGGCTCGAATTGACGGGGGAGCAGTACACCGAGCGCTACCTGGCCTACGACGACCGGCGGCTGTTCGAGGCGCTCCTGCGCGACCGGGGGAGGACGGTCCCTCCGGCGGAGTTCAGGCGCCTGCTGGAGTCGAAGGCGGCGCATTACGAGCGGCTGGCCGGGAATCCCCCGCTCCTGCCGGGGGCGGTGGAGATGATCCGGAAGGCCTCGGCGCGGTGGCCCCTCGCCGTCGCGAGCGGGGCGCTGGGGCACGAGGTGCGCCCGGTGCTGGAGCGGGCGGGGCTCCTGGGGTGCTTCTCGGCCGTCGTGACGGCCGAGATGGTGTCGAGGGGGAAGCCCGACCCGGAGAGCTTCACCCTGGCGCTGGCCCGGCTGGGGCGGCGGCCCGGGGCGTGCCTGGCGGTGGAGGACTCGCTGGCCGGAGTGGCCGCCGCCCACTCGGCCGGGATGCGCGTGCTGGCGGTGACGACGAGCTTCGCGCGCGATCGGCTCGGGGAGGCGGATCGGGTCGTCGACTCGCTGGAGGAGGCCTCGGACCCGGAGGCGCTGGCCGCCTGGTTCACCTCGCTGCCCCCCCGCTGAGCGCAGGAGGGATCGGATGGCCATTCTCAAGGTGGCGCGGCTGGGGCATCCGGTGCTGCGCCAGGCGGCCCGCGCGCTGACCCCGGCGGAGCTCAAGAGCCCGGAGGTCCCCCGCCTGGTCGAGGACATGATCGAGACCATGGCGGAGTACGGCGGGGTGGGCCTCGCCGCCCCTCAGGTGCATTTCCCGCTGCGGATCTTCATCGTGCGGCCCAACCCGGAGGACGACGCCACCTTCCGGGTGGCGATCAACCCGGCGATCACCCCCCTGGGGGAGGAGAGAGGGGAGGACTGGGAGGGCTGCCTGAGCATCCCCGACCTGCACGGCCGGGTGCCGCGCTTCGCCCGCGTCAGGCTCGAGGCGCTGGACGCCCAAGGGAAGCGCTACGAGGAAGAGCTGGAGGGGTTCCCCGCCCGGGTGTGCCAGCACGAGTTCGACCACTTGGACGGGGTGGTGTTCCTGGACCGGATGAAGGACTTCTCGACGCTGACCTTCGGCGAGGAGTACCGCCGCTACTGGAGCGCGGCCGAGCCGGAGAAGAAGGAGGGCTGACCCGCCGCCTGAAGGCGCGGGTGCCTCCCTACTCCCAGTAGTCCGCCACGGCTCCCCTGGCTGGCTTCCCGCCGACGCCGCTGACGAACTCCTCATCCCCCTCCTGAGCCTGGGGAGGGACGAGGGGCACGCAACAGGCGTTGCACGTCGGGCCGCTCATGGACGTGCCTTCTCCGAAGACGTGCCCGCGGAATGTCCGTTTGCAGTTCGGGCAAATCCACACCGTTTGCTCTGCCATCGGTCGCCCCCTCCAGACGCTGCGCGAATCAGCGGCTTCATAAACTAGGGCTCCCCTATAGTATAGGACATGGATCCCGGAAGCGGCCAGCCCGGGATGCAAATTTTTCTTAACCGCTTTGAGTTCCGGGAGTTACATGCGGACGAAAAGGGGCCGGGGCTGGGTCTGATTTGCCGGGGCGGGGCGCCCCTCAGTCAGCCGGGAATCCCGATGGGGAGGGAAAATGGTGCCCAAGGCCGGACTCGAACCGACACGGGGTCGCCCCCACTAGCCCCTCAAGCTAGCGTGTCTACCAATTCCACCACTTGGGCGCGCGGCGTCAGGCCTGGAGAGGCCGGGTGGGATATTGCGACGCCCGCCGCCCGGCTGTCAACTTCGGCGGCCCCCTAGGAGGGCTTCGCCCGGGGGTTCAGCGCGTCGCGCAGCCCCTCGCCGAAGAGGTTGAAGGCGAGCACGACGACGAGGATGGCCATCCCCGGGATGTAGGTCAGCCAGGGGGCGTCGAAGAGGTACTTCTTCCCGTCCGCGAGGATGTTCCCCCAGGTGGCGTGGGGGGGAGGGACGCCGAACCCGAGGAAGCTCAACCCCGCCTCGGTGAGGATGGCGCTCGCGATCCCGATGGTGGCCGAGACCAGCACCGGCGCCAGCGAGTTGGGCACGAGGTGGAGGAAGATGAGCCGCGAGTCGTTCCCCCCGAGGGCCACCGCCGCCTCGATGAAGGGGCGCTCGCGCAGGGAGAGGATCTCCGCCCGCACGAAGCGCGCCGGTCCCACCCAGCCGGTGACGCCGATCACCACCATGATGTTCCAGATGCTGGGCGGCAGCAGGGCGATGACGGTCAGGATGAGGAAGAAGGTGGGGAAGGAGAGCTGCACGTCCACCAGCATGGTGAACATAATGTCCACCCGGGGCAGGCGCCAGCGCCGGATGAGGCGGTCGAGGCGGAAGCGAGCCGCCCCCCAGGCGCCCAGGGCCGCGGCCGTCAGGGCGGAGCCCCACGGCGGGGCGGCGCCGGCCGCGAGGGCGATCCCGCAGGCGGCGGCGAGCCCCAGCACCCCTCCCAGGAGGGCGGCCGCGCGGCCGTCGTCCTCGGCGCGGCTGCCCAGCTTGCCCCCGAAGGCCGCCATCCCGATGAGCGAGGCGGCCATCACCCACACCTCGGCCCCGGCGCCGCGCGTGGGGCCGAGCCCCCCGACCAGGGGAGCGAGGAGGGGACCCAGCGGGGAGAGGGCGAGCCCGAGGAGGAAGCCCAGCAAGGTTCCGTACAGATCGAGGCCCCCGCCCGGCCGCCTCCGCCAGGCGTCCCAGAGGCCCCCCAGCGCCGCCCCGGCGAGGGCGAAGGTCCCGAAGTCCCGCCAGAGGGCGAACCCCGCGATCGGGCCGGCCAGCGCCCCCAGGAGGGGCGCCCCCCCGGGCGCGCGCTCGCCGTAGAAGCCCGCGGCCCCCCCCATCACCACCCCCAGCACCACCGCGATCCCCACCGCCACGAAGCCCACCGAGAGGGAGACCGTCGCCCCCTCCAGCATCCGGGCGAAGACGTCCCGGCCCAGCTCGTCCGTCCCGAAGAGGTACATGCCCAGGCGGGGCCGGGCCTCGGGCGGGACGGCCCTCGGGTTCGGGGGGGCGAGGGGGGGCTTCAGCTTGTCGGGGAGGCGGACGACGCTCGGATTGAAGTGGGGCCTCTCGCCCGCGGTCCCCCACCACCCCAGGAGGGCGAGGGCGAGGAAGAGGACGAGGCAGACGCCCCCCGCCACGGCCATCCGGTCGGCGGCCAGGTTGCGGCGGACGCGCTGCCAGGGGGTGAGCTCCTCGCCGAGCTCGATGTCTTCCCCCGCGGGAGCCGCGGCGATCTCCGTCATAGCCGGATCCGGGGGTCCACGATGACGTAGAGGACGTCGGAGACGAAGGTGCCGGCGATGACCAGGACGGCGGCGATGAAGTTGAGGCTGATGATGATGGGGAAGTCCCGCGCCAGGATTGCCTCGTAGCCCATCCGCCCCATGCCCGGCCAGGCGAAGATGGTCTCGAAGATGACGGAGCCCCCGATGAGCCCCGGCAGGAGGAGGCCGAACATGGTGACGAAGGGCAGGGCCGCGTTCCGGAGGGCGTGGACGTAGTAGACCGTGTCCGAGGGCAGTCCCTTCGAGAGGGCGGTGCGGATGTAGTCGGAGTCGAGGACCTCGATCATCTGCCCGCGCACGTAGCGGGAGAGGAAGGCGATGCCCCCGGTCGCCCCCAGCAGGCTCGGCAGGACGAGGTGCCACAGCCGGTCGTTCACCTGGTAGATCGCCGGCGCGTTCTCCTGGCCGAAGGTGCGGATGCCCAAGACGGGAACCTCAAGGCCAGCTATGGTCAGGTGGAGAGCCGGCGTGGAAATCTCCAGGCCCATCAGGGCGAAGCGCATTTCGGGCAGGCCGATCGAAAACCCCTGCACCACGAGGACGATCAGAATGTATGACAGGAAGAAGCCTGGCACGGAGATGAGGAGATAGCTGAGGAATGTCGTCGCCTGGTCGAAGGCCCCCCTCCGGCGCAGGGCCGCCCCGACCCCCATCGGGAAGGCGAGGCACCAGGTGAGGATGGTCCCCACGATGAAGATGGGGAGGCTGTTCAGGAAGCGCTCCCAGATCTTCCCCATGACGGGCTGGTTGTCCTTGAAGCTCTTGAGCTCGCCGGTGAAGAACTTCTTGTAGAAGAGGTAGTACTGCTGGTGGAGCGGCTTGTCGAGGTCGAAGGCCGCGCGGTAGCGGGCGATGTCCTCCTTGCGGAAGCGGGGGTTGAGGGGGTCGATCTGGCTGGGCTCGCCCGGCGCGAGGTGGACGATGAGGAAGCTGATCACCGAGATGATGAAGAGCGTGATCATCTTGAAGAAGATCGAGCGGATGATGAAGGCTGCCACCGCCTAGCCCTCGAACCGGGGGACGGCGGGTAGCTTGAGCCACTTGTTGAAGTGGAAGGTGTAGTTGCCCGTCTTGGTCGCGGTGATCTTGCGGTAGCGCGTCCCCCCGCCCGGGCCCCGCTCGGCGATGGCGATCTTGCGGTCCAGCAGGCCCGTCGCCTTGCCCACGTAGAGGAAGGTGTAGGGCTGGTCCGCGTAGATGATGCGGTGGAGCTGGTGGGCGTAGGCCACCTGCTTCTTCAGGTCGTACTCCTGGCGGATCTTGATGATCAGGCGGTCGGCCTCGGGGTTGCTGTAGCCCACGAAGTTGAGCTGGCCGGGCCCGGCCTGGCTCGAGTGCCAGATCTGGTAGAGGTCCGGGTCGAGGCCCATCCGCCAGCCGAGGATCACGGCGTCGTAGTTCAGGGTGTTGATGTACTTCTGGATGAAGACGGCCCACTCGACCAGGTCCACCTTCACCTCGACCCCGATCTTCTTCCAGGCGTCCTGCACCGCCACGGCGATGGCCTTGCGCACCTCGTTACCGTGGTTGGTGACGAGGGTGAACTGGAGGGGCTTGCCGTCCTTCTGCATCACCCCGTTCACCTTCCGCCAGCCCGCCTCGCGGAGGAGGCGCTCGGCCCCCTCGGGGTCGTAGGGGAGGGGCTTGACGCTCTTGTCGTAGTGGTCGCTCTGCTTCACGAACGGGCCGGTGATGTCCTCCGCCTCGCCGTAGAGGAGGAACTCCTGGATCTGGCGGGTGTTGACGGCCATGGTGAGGGCCCGCCGCACCCGCACGTCGCCGAAGGGCGCGCGGCGGAGGTTGTAGCCGATGTAGGTGTAGCCGAAGGCGAGGCCCGAGAAGACCTGGAAGCGCGGGTCCTTGCGCAGCCGCTCGACCTGGTGGACGCCGGCCGTGTAGCTGTCCACCGTGCCGGAGTAGAAGGCGAGCTCCTGGGTGAGGGCGTCGGGGATGATGCGGGAGATGTACTCGGCGTACTCGGCGGGGCCCTCCCAGTACTTCTCGAAGCGCACGAGGCGGATGACCTCGTCCGAGCGCCACTCCTTGAAGCGGAAGGGCCCGGTGCCGACCGGGCTCCGGTTGAAGCCGCTGTCGCGCAGGGTGAACTTCGCCGGGTCGCGCTGCAGCCGGCGGGCCTCCTCGGCCAGGGCCTTCTCGTTCAGGAGGTGCTCGGGGAGCATGCCCATCCCCCAGGTGCCGAAGGCGGGGGAGTAGAGCCGCTTGTAAGTGACCCGCACGGTGTGGCGGTCCGGCGTCTCGACCCGCTTGACGGGCTCGTAGTCCGCCGTCCGGGGGGAGAGGTTGGCCGGGTTCATGATGGCGTCGTAGGTGAAGCGCACGTCCCTGGAGCTGAACTCCCGGCCGTCGTGGAAGAGGACGCCCTTCCGGAGGCGGAAGGTGATGACCGGGTTGTGCTCGGCGAGGGGGATCTCGGCCAGCGCCTGCTGGCGGGCCGGGCCCGGGAGGTCTCCCTTGAGGTAGGGGGCGGGGTCGGCGGCGAAGGCGCCGGCGCCGAGGAGGGCCTTGAGGCGGTCGAAGAGGTCCTGGTCCACCTCCTTCAGCGTGATCTTCACGCGCTCGGGATAGGCCACGGTGAAGGGGACCTGGTCGAAGCCCCGCTGGCCCCGCCTGGGGACGGCGAGGGAGCCCTTCTCCTCGGCCGGGGGGATGACCTCGGCCTTGGCGACGTTGCGCATCCATTCCGGCTGGCCGGCGGCCCGGGCGCGCTCGATGCGCTCCCTGAGCGCCTGGGCCGTGGGGCCGCCCGGCCGGGGGACGAAGTAGGCTTCCTCGTAGATCTCCCAGGAGGTGGCCAGCCGCCCCCGGTAGTTCAGGTTCTCGTCCCGGTCGATGAGGCCGTTGAACACCATGTCGGCGATGTCGCCGCTCGCGGCGTCCGTGAGGAGGACGGGGTTGAGGATCTGGGCGTCGCCGGTCGAGGCGTTGATGAACTGGCGCAGGCGGGCCTCGCTGCCCTTCACCTGATCGCTGAAGGTGGGGACCCAGAAATAGGACTGGAGGAGGAGCGCGCTGACGGCCAGGGGGACGAACAGGAGCAGCCGCTTGACCAACCGATCCCCTCCCTCCGAGGCGGCGGGCCGCCTCCCCCTCTAGGAGCCGGGCTTCTTCTCGACGGGCGCGGGCGGCGGCGTCAGCGGGGCGGGCTTCGCGGGCGCGCCGGCCTGGCCGGCCGGCCGCAGGGGGGCGGCGGGGACGATGGAGCCGGTGGAGGCGCGGGAGCCCATGTAGGTCAGCAGGAGGGAGGTGAGCATGAACAGGACGGCGGCCCCCGCCGTGAGCTTCCCGAGGAAGCTGGTCGGGCCCCGGGCGCCGAAGAGGGTCTGGCTCGACCCGCCGAAGGCGGCCCCGATGCCGGCGCCCTTGCCCGCCTGGAGGAGCACGATGAGGATCAAGGCGACGGCGACGGCGATGTGCACGATGGTCAGCAAGATGGTCATATCCGGACCTTACTCTCCCGCGGAGGCTATCGGGCGGTGAGGGCGGCGCCCACGATGGCCAGGAAATCCTCGCTCTTCAGGCTGGCGCCCCCGATGAGGCCCCCGTCGATGTCGGGCTGGGCGAACAGCTCGGCGGCGTTGTCGGGCTTCACGCTGCCCCCGTACAGGATACGCGTTTTCGCGGCCCAGTCCACCCCGTAGATTTCGCCCAGCCGGGAGCGGATGAAGGCGTGGACCTCCTGGGCCTGGGCGGGGGTGGCGGTGACGCCCGTCCCGATGGCCCAGATGGGCTCGTAGGCCACGATCAGTCCCTCCGGCGGGGAGGGGAAGGCCGCCAGGATGGACTCCCGGATCTGCCGCCCCACGTGGTCGAGCGTCTTCCCGGCCTGGCGGAGGGGCAGGGCCTCGCCCAGGCAGAGGATGGGGAGGAGGCCCCCCGCCAGGGCGGCCGAGGCTTTCCGGGCCACCAGGGCGTCCGCCTCGCCCAGGAGCTCCCGCCGCTCGCTGTGGCCGAGGATGACGTGGGTGGCCCCGGCGTCCTTGAGCATGGCGGCGCTCACCTCGCCGGTGAAGGCGCCGTCCTTCTCGGGGGAGCAGTCCTGCCCCGCCACCCCCAGGCCCGAGCCGGCGGCGGCCTCGGCCACCGCCGGGAGGGCCAGGTAGGGCGGGCCGAGCACCACCTCGGCGCGGCCCCTCGCCCCGCCCAGCCTCGCGACGCCCTCGGCGACGGCGCGGGCCAGGGCGCGCCCCTCGGCGATGCGCTTGTTCATCTTCCAGTTTCCGGCCACCAGGGGAAGGCGCATGCTCGTCTCCATCTCCCTCCGCGCGGGGAGGGCCGCCTAGTGCTTGTCCGTCAGCGAGGCGAGGCCGGGGAGCGCCTTGCCCTCGAGCAGCTCGAGGAAGGCCCCGCCGCCCGTGCTGATGTAGGAGATCCGCCGCGACTCGCCCGCCGCGTGGACGGCCACGTCGGTGTCCCCCCCGCCCACGATGGTGAGGGCGTAGGAGTTCGCCACGTGGCTCACCAGGGCGTAGGTGCCGCGGCTGAAGGCGTCCACCTCGAAGACCCCCATCGGGCCGTTCCAGATGATGGTCTTCGCGCCCTGGAGGGCCTCGGCGAAGAGGGTGGTGCTCGCCGGGCCGATGTCGAGCGCGTACCAGTCCTTGGGAACCTCCTGGGCCGGGACCACCTTGGTCTCGGCCGAGGCCTCGAACTTGTCCGCCACCACGTAGTCGCAGGGGAGGTAGATGCGCACCCCCCGCTCCTTGGCCTTCTGCATGATGGCCCGGGTGGTGTCGATGAGGTTGTCCTCCACCATGCTGTTGCCCATCTCGTAGCCCATGGCCTTCTGGAAGGTGCCGGCCATGCCGCCCCCGATGATGATCTTGTCCATCTTGGCGAGGAGGCGCTCGATGATCCCGATCTTGGTGCTCGCCTTGGCGCCGCCCAGGATGGCCACCACCGGCCGCATGGGGTTGTTCACCGCGCGGCTGAGGTAGTTGACCTCCTTCATCATGAGGTAGCCGGCGGCGGCGGGCTGGAGGAACTTGGTGATGGCGGACATGGAGGCGTGGTTGCGGTGGGCGTTGCCGAAGGCGTCGCTGATGTAGAGGTCGCCGAGGGAGGCGAGCTCGCGGGCGAAGCCGTCGTCGTTCTTCTCCTCGCCCTCGTGGAAGCGCAGGTTCTCGAGGACGAGGACGCTCCCCGGCTTCATCATTTCCACCGCCGCCTTCGTCTCCGGCCCGACGCAGTCCGGCGCGAGGGGGCAGTCCTTCTCCAGGAGCCGGCTGAGGCGCTTGGCGGCGGGGGCGAGGGAGTACTTGGGGTCCCGCCGGGCCCTGGGGCGGCCCAGGTGGGAGGCGACGAGCACCCTCACCCCCTCGTCCAGCAGGTAGTTGATGGTGGGCAGGACGGCGCGGATGCGGGTGTCGTCCGTGATGTTCCCCTGATCGTCCAGGGGGACGTTGAAGTCCACCCGCAGGATCACCCGCTTCCCGGCGACCTCCACGTCCTCGATGGTGAGCTTGGGAACGCCGTTCTCGATCGCGCTCGTGATGTTCCCCATCCGGTTCTCTCCCGCCGCCGCGGGACCGGCCTAGAGGCCCCGGCCCACTTTCCTGATCATCTCCACCATCCGGCAGGAGAAGCCCCACTCGTTGTCGTACCAGGCGAGCACCTTCACCATCCTCTTGTCCAGGACCTTGGTGGAGAGGCTGTCCACGATGGAGGAGGCGGCGGTGCCGATGAAGTCCACCGAGACGAGGGGCTCGTCCGTCACCTCCAGGATGCCCTTGAGCGCGCCGCCGGCGGCCTCCCGGAAGGCGGCGTTGACCTCCTCGGCCGTCACGTCCTTGTCCACCTCCGCCACCAGATCCACGACGGAGACGTCCTGGGTGGGCACGCGCATGGCCATGCCGTCGAGCTTCCCCTTGAGATCGGGGAGCACCAGGGCGACGGCCTTGGCCGCCCCCGTCGTCGTGGGGATCATGCTCACCGCCGCGGAGCGGGCCCGGCGCAGGTCCTCGTGGGGAAGGTCGAGGATGCGCTGGTCGTTCGTGTAGGAGTGGGTGGTGGTCATCAGGCCCCGGCGGATGCCGAACTTCTGATGGATGACCTTGGCCACCGGGGCGAGGCAGTTCGTGGTGCAGCTGGCGTTGGAGATGATGTTGTGCTTGGCGGGGTCGTACTTGTCGTCGTTGACGCCGAGGACGATGGTGATGTCCTCGTCCTTGGCGGGGGCGGAGATGATCACCTTCTTCGCGCCCGCCTTGAGGTGCTTCTCGGCGTCCGCGCGCTTGGTGAAGCGGCCCGTGCTCTCGACCACCACCTGGACCCCGAGCTGGCCCCAGGGGAGCTTCTCGGGGTCGCGCTCGGCGAGGACCTTGATGGACTTGCCGTTGACGACGAGCGCGCCTTCCTTCACCTCGACCTTGCCCGAGAAGCGGCCGTGCACGGAGTCGAACTTGAGAAGGTGGGCCAGGGTCTCGGGACTGGTGATGTCGTTGACGGCCACGAACTCGATGTCGGGGTCACCCACCCCGGCGCGGAAGAGGTTGCGCCCGATGCGGCCAAAACCGTTGATTCCGACCCGAATCGCCATGGTGAGGAATCCTCCATCCCCCGAAGACCGAAGCGCTCTTACCGCCACCGGAAGGGCCCTGCCGGAAAAAGGCGGGGGCCGGGAAGCCCCCCCTCGGGGAAATCGTATCGGATAATGGCCGATTATTCAATCTGGGAGCGGCGCGTCCGAAAGGGCCGGCACGAACAAAACGCCGGGAGCCGAGGCCTAGCCCACGAGGCGGCGCTCCAGCTCGGGCAGCACCCGCTCGACGGCTTCCGAGAGGGACTCGCTCAGCCACTGCTCGATCTGGCGGGTCTCGAAGAAGAGGTTGCTCTTCTTCGTGGGCTCGATCTGAATGGTCTTGGTGATGATGGTGCCGCTGCGGGGGGAGCCGGCGGTGATCTCCAGCCGGATGACGCTGGAGGCCTCACCCCGGGTGGCGTAGTCGGTGGCCGCGAACCACAGCTGGGTCACCCGGCCCGAGATGGCCAGATCCCCCTCCTGGGTCCGGAGGGCGCCGGGGGAGCCGTCCCAGCGCGACCGGTTGAGCCGGGTGCCGCGCTTGGCGAAGTAGCCCTCCACGACGCCGGTCAGCGCCCCGGCGACCCCCCCCCGGGGCTTGAAGCGGTCGGTCTCCCGGGTGAAGTGCACGCGCTCGCCCACGATCCCCTCCGGCTTCCCCTCGCGGGCGTCCCGGAACACCCCGATGGTCACCATCCGGGCGGTCGAGGGGGGGAGCTTCCCGAGAACGGGCGTGTATTGGAGGGAGACGGGGACCTCCTGGATCAACGGGCCTCCGCAGCCGGCGGCGGCGAAAAGAGAGGTGAGCAGAACGCTGGCCCGAAATGCCCGCATGACGATGGCTCCTGGCTGGAAGGTGAGGCGACGGCTCCCTGCCCCGAATATAGGGCCTGGGCCCGAAACGTCAAGGGTTGGAGCCGCGCGGGGGAATCCCTCCCGGCGGCGGGGCGGAGATGGGGGGCCGGGCTAGCTCTTCTGGGCGCGCAGCTTCCGGGTCTGCTCCGGGTCGTGGGGGTGATCGGGCGCCTTGCCGAGCCCGACGCCGAAGAGCTCCCGCGCCGCCTCGGGAGAGACGTAGCCGCGCAGGACGTCCAGGCGCACGGCCTCCGGGTCGCGCTCCTTCGGGTCGCCCCACCCTCCGCCGCCCGGCGTCTCGACCCGCAGGAGGCTCCCCCGGGCGAACGGGTGGGCGGAGGCCAGCGGGGGGAGGCCCTGGGCCTTCTTTTTTCCTTCGGTGAGCGTCAGGCGGCAGGGGCCGCCGGGCCGGCCGCCGCAGCCGCCCGCCGGGCCCCCCCCGCTGAGGGACACCCCGCTCGAGAGGCTGCCTTCTAGAAGGAGGCGGTACTCGCGGACCACCCCGAGGCCCCCGCGGCGGGCGCCCGCCCCGCCCGAGTCGCGCGCCAGCCCGGCCGACTCCACCCGCAGGGGGTAGCGGGCCTCGATCAGCTCGACGGGCAGGCCGCCGGTCCCGTTGATCGGGGGGACGGCCGAGCCCCCGTCTCCCAGGGGGGAGGCCCCCATCCCGGCCCCCAGGGCCTCGCGGAAGAGGTGGAAGGCGCCCCGGGTGTCCCGGCCGCCCAGGCTCCAGACGCGCAGATTGTCGAAGCCGGCGGGGGTCTTCCCTCCCGTGGCCCGGAAGAGGGCCTCGCCGAAGGCCGAGAGGAGTCGGCTCAGGGTGAGGACCCGGAGGCCCGCCGGGGCCGGGAAGCGCGGCGTCACCAGGGTGCCGGGGCCCGGCAGGCGCACCTCGATGGCCCGGCAGGCGCCGTCGTTGAGGGTGATGCCCTCCAGCCGGGCCGGGTCCGCCGCCAGCCGCATGAGGAGGGGGGAGACCAGCCGGGCCAGGAAGAGGCGGCCCTCGCCCTCGAGCGGGCAGTTGATGGGGCCCCGCGCCTGGGGCCCGGTGCCGCTCAGGTCGACGGCGAGGCCCTCGCCCTCGCGCTGGAGGGAGAGGCGGAGGAGGTGGGGGCCGGAGAAGCCGTCCGTCTCGAGCGCCGCCTCGGCCTCCCACTTCCCCTCCGGCAGGTTCGGGAGGAGCTCCCGCCGGAAGGCGAGCTCGCACTCCCGCAGGAGGTCGGCGAAGCAGGCGGTGAGCTGGTCCGCCCCGTAGCGGCGCACCAGGTCGCGGAGGCGGAGCGCCCCCACCCTCAGAGCGCCGAGCTGGGCTTCGAGGTCGTCCGCCAGCGCCTCGGGCCGCCGGCTGTTGCGCAGGAGGATGGCGCGCACGTCCGCGGCCGGCCCCTCCGCGCGGGGCCCCGCCGGGGTGGGTGCCGCCCAGGTCGTCGTGGCGGCCCCGCACCTGGAGGAAGGCGATGAGGCGCTCCCCGTCGAAGAGGGGCCGGGTGAGACGCAGGTCGGGCGCCTCGCCCAGCCCCGACGGGGGGAGGTAGGGGTCGTTGTGGAGGAAGACGTCCCCCGGGCGGATGTCCCCGGCGGGATGGGCCGAGAGGATCGGCAGCGGGCTCGCCCCCAGGACGCGCCCGGTCAGGGCCCGCCCGAAGCGGTCATAGAGGGCGGCCGAGAAGTCTCCGGCGTCCCGCAGCGAGGGGCTGCGCCAGACCCGCGCGAGGAGGTCCTCGACCTCCTCCTCGATGGCCCGCAGGGCCCCCGCGACGATTTCGCTCACGACGGGGTCGACGTTCATCCCCAGGCCGCTCCCACGCCGTGCCAGCCCGTGGGCCGGCCGGCGCGCTCTCTCTTCTCGAAGACGTCCGCCCGGAAGCGGATGACCAGGTTCCCGTACCGGTCCACCCGGGCCTCCTGGCGGGGGAAGACCACGGTGGTGCTCCCGAAGCTCTCCACCACGGCGGGCCCGGGGATGGAGTTCCCCTCCTTGAGGCGCTCGCGGTAGTAGACGGGGGTGTCCGCGAAGCCGCCCAGCTCCCGGAACCACACCAGGCGGGCCCCCTTGTAGGCCTCCTCGGGGCTCTCCTCCCCGGCGGGGATGAGGGGGAGGGTGGGGGGGTCGGTGAGGCCGATCCCGTTCACCCGGAGCTGGACGATCTCGGCCGGCCGGCGGCCCTTGTAGTTGTAGGTATAGCGCCGCTGGTAGAGGAGGTGGAACCGCTCGATGGCGGAGGCCGCCGCCGGGGGCGAGAGGTAGCCCGAGGGGAAGTCCACCTCGATCTCGTGGGCCTCCCCCTGGTAGCGCATGTCGGCCGTCCGCCGGAACACCCGGCGGTGGGGGGGCACCCCCTCGAGGGCGAGGCCCTCGTCCGCCTCCCGTTCCAGCCGCTCGAAGCCCCGCCCGAGCGCGTCGAGGTTCAGGCCCTCCTCGCTCTGGAGGTGGGGCAGGGCGTGGTCGTTCACCAGGTCCACGACTTCCAGGCCGAAGGCGCTCGTCATGCCCTCGAAGGGGGGGACGATGACGGTGCCGATCTCGAGGTACTCGGCCACCAGCCCCGCGGTGAGGGGGCCCGATCCGCCGAAGGCCATCAGGGCGAAGTCGCGCGGCGAGATGCCCCGCTGGACGGTGGCGCGCCGGACGGCGTGGGCCTGGTTCCAGGCCGCGATCTCGACCACGCCCGAGGCCATCTCCAGGGGGTCCATGCCGAAGGCCTGGGCGAGCTGGCGCATGGCCCGCATGGCGAGGGCCTTGTTGAGCTTCACCTCGCCCCCGGCCAGGTGGAGGGGGCTGCGGGCGAGGACGAGGTTGGCATCGGTGAGGGTGGGCTCCTCCCCCCCCTTCCCGTAGCAGACGGGGCCGGGGTCCGCCCCGGCGCTCCGGGGGCCGACGCGGAGCCTGCCCTCGGGGCTGCGCCAGGCGATGGAGCCCCCGCCCGTGCCGATGGTCACCACGTCCACCATGGGGAGGCGCAGGACGAACTCGTCGAGGTGGTGGCGCGAGGCGCGCTTGGTCTCCCCATCCTCGATGACCGAGATGTCGGTCGAGGTTCCGCCCCCGTCCAGGGTGATAAGGCGGCCGTGGCCCGAGAGGCGGCCCAGGTAGGCGGCCGAGAGGGCGCCCGCGGCGGGGCCGGAAAGCACCGTGCCGATGGGCTTTTTTGCCACCTCGCGGGCGGTCGAGACGCCCCCGTTGCTCTTCATGACGAGGAAGGGCACCTCCCCCAGCGCCTCCTCGATGCGGCCCGCGCTCCGGTCGAGGTAGGCCTTGATCCGGGGCTTGATGCAGGCATCGAGGAGGGTGGTGACGGCGCGCTCGTACTCCCCCGGCTCGGGGATGACCTCGTGGGAGACGCTCACGAAGCACTCGGGGAACTCCCGCGCGAAGGCGTCGCGCAGGAGGACCTCGTGGCCGGGGCTGGCGTAGGCGTGCAGGAGGCAGATGCCGACCGAGCCGATGCCCTGCTCCCGGAACCAGCGGGCGGCGGCGGCCGCTTCCTCGGGGGAGAGGGGCTGAAGGACCTCGCCCGCGGCCGAGATGCGCTCCCTCACCTCCCGCACCCGCTCCGGCGGGACGAGGGCCTCGGGGGGGACGCGCAGGAGAGGTGCCGCAAAGTGGGAACCGTTGCGCCCCGCGCCCGGGTTGCGGGCGCGCCCGAGCTCCAGGAGGTGGCGGAAGCCCGCCGTCACGACGAGGCCCAGGTTCTCGAAGCGGCGCTCGAGGATGGCGTTCGTGGCGACGGTGGTGCCGTGGAAGACGCCGGTCACCTCGCTCGGGCGGATCTTGGTCTCCTGGAGAATCTTGCGGATGCCCTGGATGAGGCCCACGCTGTAGTCGGAGGGCGTGGTGGGCGTCTTGGTGGTGAAGACCTGGCCGGTGTCGGAGCGCACGCCGACGACGTCGGTGAAGGTGCCACCGGTGTCGATGCCGATGCGGAAGCCTCGCTGCGGCGCCATGCGTCTCCTTGCGTCTCCCCCGGCGGCCCTCCCGGGCTGGGCGGGGAGGGTCTCCGCGGGGGGGCGGAAAATCCCCTCGCGGCGGCTCTTTTTCCCGTCCGGAGGGGGTGGTTCAGCCCTGGCCGGGTGCCTGCGGTTTATATCCCACTCGGCCATCCGGGAAAAGGCCCGGCGGGGAGGGGATTCCGGGAAGGCGGCCCTCCGGCGGCGGCGGGGAAAGAAAAAGGGGCCCCGCCTCTCGGCGGGGCCCCCTTCGTCTGTCGCTTGCTTCAGTGTGGCTTCGGTTGGTTGAGCCGGCGCTAGCGCCGCGTTAACTGCTACCTATCCACTGCTACAACCACTGCTGCGTCTCGGCTGCAACTCCTTGGTGCAGTGACTATCTCTTCTTCTTCGCGGCCTTCTTCTTTCCACCCTTCTTCTTCGCGGCCTTCTTCTTTGCGGCTTTCTTCGCCATCAGCATTCTCCCTTACCCGGGCGGGTGGTGCGTGAACCAGACAGCTTGGTGAAGCAAGCGACTACCAACCGCCACTCGAACGGAGGGGATGCATGGTTCCCTCATCCGGTGGAGTGAAACATGTACCTTGGAAAATTTATGCCAAGTCAAATCACATCGTCAAGATTTTTTTTGATTTTTTCGGCATTTTTCTGCGCGCGGAGGCCGGGGAGAGGGCGCGATCAGATCGCGCGCGCGCGTCGTCATCGTCCCTCCGGAAGCGGATGGAGGACGCGATCGGCGTGCGCGTGATGCGCAGAAACTACTTTCACTTCGCGGAAATTCGCGCGTGATGGCGGGAAGAATCGCGCGATCGGGGCGCGCGCGCATGAGAAGAAAGCGCGCCAGGTGTGCGATCCCAACACGTTGCTTGCTCCGGGGAGGCAAGGTTTCTCCCTCTTCCCTCGGGAGAGAGGGGCAATACCTGGCGAAGACCGGCCGAGGAAGGATGCGCCGGTGAACCGCCTGTTGGGAATTCACGGCCGTGAGGTCCGCGCCGGGAGCGCCTCTCCCCGAAAGCGAAGGCCC
>MGDP01000141.1 GCA_001790955.1 Candidatus Tectomicrobia bacterium RIFCSPLOWO2_12_FULL_69_37 | reverse complement strand
GAGTCGCTCTCCGCCCGGAAGGTCGAGTACGCCCTCTTCGACCGGGTCCGGGTCGAGCCCACGGACGCCTCGTTCCAGGAGGCCATCGCCTTCGCGGGGGCGGGCGCCTTCGGCGGCTTCGTCGCGGTGGGCGGGGGCTCGACCATGGACACCGCCAAGGCGGCCAACCTCTACTCCGCCTACCCGCCCGGGGACTTCCTCGACTACGTGAACCCGCCCATCGGCAAGGGCCGGCCCGTCCCGGGCCCGCTCAAGCCCCTCTTCGCCGTCCCCACCACGGCGGGCACGGGCAGCGAGACGACCGGCGTCGCCATCTTCGACCTCGAGAGGATGCACGCCAAGACCGGCATCGCCCACCGGCGCCTGAAGCCCACCCTCGGGATCATCGACCCGGAGAACACGCGCACCCTGCCGCCCCAGGTCGCCGCCTCGACCGGGCTGGACGTGCTCACCCACGCCGTCGAGTCCTACACGGCGGCGCCCTTCAACACCCGCCCCAAGCCCGAGTCGCCCATCCTGCGGCCGGCCTACCAGGGCTCGAACCCCGTCTCCGACATCTGGTCCCTCCAGGCCATGCGCATGATCGCCCGCTACCTCGTCCGCGCCGTCGAGGACCCCGCCGACGACGAGGCGCGGGGCCAGATGCTCCTCGCGGCGGCCTACGCGGGGGTGGGGTTCGGGAACGCCGGGGTCACCCTCCCCCACGGCATGTCCTATCCCGTCTCGGGCATGGTGCGGCGCTACCAGCCGGCGGGCTACCCGGCGGACCATCCCCTCGTCCCGCACGGGATCGCGGTGGTCCTCAACGCCCCGGCGGCCTTCCGCTTCACCGCGCCCGCCTGCCCCGGGCGCCACCTCCAGGCGGCCGAGGCCTTGGGCGCGGACGTCTCCCGCGCCCGGCCCGAGGACGCGGGCCGCATCCTCTCGGACCTCGTCATCGGCTTCATGCGGCGGCTGGGGATCCCGAACGGGCTGAGCGCCATCGGCTACACGCGGGAGGACATCCCGCGGCTCGTGGAGGGGACCCTGCCCCAGCACCGCGTGATCAAGCTCTCCCCCCGCCCCGTGGGGGCGGAGGAGCTGGCCGGGATCTTCGAGGACGCGTTGCGGTACTGGTAGGAGGCGGAGCGTGCCTACGCCTCGGCGGCCCTCGGGCTCTTCCGGATCGCCGAAGCCAGATCCGCCGGTACCGCCTGCCCCAGCTTCGTCTTCATGGCACTTGCCGCCCGTCTCGTGTCGGGTCCGCTTGGCCTACCAGAGACGCTTATTTGCGAATGCGTGGCCCGATCCGGACTTGAGGTATCGTTCGAACGACTCGGCCTTGCCCTGCTTGGAAAACGCCACATAGGTGACAAGACGCCACGGCTTGAATTTCGACGTATGTACCGACTTGCCGCTGTTATGGTCTTCAAGACGCCGCTTTAGGTCGGAGGTCATGCCTACATAGCGTTGGGTTGGCGTCCCGTCGCTTTCGATAAGATACACATAATGCACGGAAATAGCCCTTCTTCGCCGAGGCTCCGGAGGGCATCCTGCTTCGCGCAAGTCCGGATGCCAATCCTGCGAAGCGCCCATGCGCGAAGCAGGATGGCGGAGAGGGAGGGATTCGAACCCTCGGAGCCGGTCTCCCAGCTCACTCGCTTAGCAGGCGAGTGCCTTCAGCCGCTCGGCCACCTCTCCGCGAAGGGTTGTGCCGCCCCGCCGTGCAAGCGATGCATGCGGCGGGGCGGATGATCTCAGGCTTTCGTGGGGCGCTCCGCGCGGTGCCGCCGGTGGTAATCGGCGGCCATCTCGATCGCCCGTTTCACCCTCCGCGTCCGCGTTGTGGGTTGCGATGCGCTTTCGCAAGTCCGTGGCGAACCCGACGTATCGCTGCCCGGGGAATGCCTTGCTCCGGATGAGGTACACGCAAAACATTCGCGCTCCCCGAATCGGCCCTCCTTCGCCGAGGCTCCGGAGGGCATCCTGCTTCGCGCAAGTACGGATGCCAATCCTGCGAAGCGCCCATGCGCGAAGCAGGATGGCGGAGGGAGAGGGATTCGAACCCCCGGAGCTTGCGCTCAGCGGTTTTCAAGACCGCCGCCTTCGACCGCTCGGCCATCCCTCCGCGCACCGGACGAGGAAGGAGGCCGATTCTAGCACGCCGAAGCACCCCGGGCGAAAGGCGGGAGGTCTCGGAAATCCTGCCTCCTTCGTCCGTAGGGGCGACCGGCCGGTCGCCCCTACAGGTATCGCGCGCAGCCGGCGGCCGGTCTCCTGTGCCGCGAGACTCTCCCTCCTACCGCGGCCGGATGGCCTCCAGCCCCCGCATGTAGGGCCGCAGGGCCCCGGGGATGGCGACCGAGCCGTCCTCCCGCTGGAAGTTCTCCAGGATGGCCACCACCGTCCGGCCCACGGCGAGGCCCGAGCCGTTCAGGGTATGGACGAACTCGGGCTTGGCCCCAGGCCCGGGCCGGAAGCGGATCTGGGCGCGGCGGGCCTGGAAGTCCCCGAAGTTGCTGCACGAGGAGATCTCCCGGTAGGCCTCCTGGGAGGGGAGCCACACCTCCAGGTCGTAGGTCTTGGCCGAGGCGAAGCCCAGGTCCCCCGCGCAGAGGGCCGACACCCGGTAGGGGAGGCCCAGGCGCTGGAGCACCGCCTCGGCGTCCCGGGTGAGGGACTCCAGTTCTGCGTAGCTCGTCTCCGGCCGCGCGAACTTCACCAGCTCCACCTTGTTGAACTGGTGCACCCGGATGATGCCGCGCGTGTCCTGCCCGTAGGAGCCCGCCTCGCTGCGGAAGCAGGGGGTGTAGGCCGCGTACTTGAGCGGGAGCTCCGCCCCGTCCAGCACCTCCTCGCGGTGGATGTTGGTGAGGGGCACCTCCGCCGTCGGGATGAGGAAGTAGCGCCCGTCGTCCACCCGGAAGAGGTCCTGCTCGAACTTGGGGAGCTGGCCCGTCCCCGTCATGGCCGCGCGGTTCACCATGAAGGGGGGGAGCCACTCGGTGTAGCCGTGCTCGGTGGTGTGGAGGTCGAGCATGAAGTTGATGAGGGCCCGCTCCAGGAGCGCCCCCGCCCCCCGGTAGAGGGCGAAGCGGGCCCCCGCGATCTTGGCCGCCCGCTTCATGTCGAGGATGCCCAGCGCCGCCCCCAGCTCGTCGTGGGCCTTGGGCGCGAAGCCGAACGCGGGCCGCTCCCCCCAGGTGCGGACGGCCACGTTCTCCTCCGAGGTGCGCCCGTCCGGGGTGGACTCATGCGGGGTGTTGGGGATGCCGAGGAGCATCTCCTCCACCGCCCGCTCGGCCTCGGCGAGCGACCCCTCGCGCGCCTTGACCTCCTCCGCCAGCCTCTGGTTCCCGGCCAGGAAGGCCTCGATCTCGCTCTCGGGGGCGCCCTTGCGCTTGAGCTCCCCGATCTGCTTGCTCCGCTTGCGCGAGTCCGCCACCCGGCTCTCCACCTCCTGGATGAGCCCGCGGCGGCGGGCGTCCGCCGCGAGGAGGGGGGCGAGGTCCACCCCTCCCCCGCGCCGGGCGAGGGCCCGGGCGACGGCCTCGGCTTCGCTGCGGATGCGTCGGATGTCCAGCAAATGCGCGTCCTTTCAATGCAGGGAACGCCAGCGGCGGCGCCCTTTCTCCCGGGAGAAAGACCACAAACCGGCCGGGCGCGTCAACGCGGGCCGAAAAAACCCGCGGAATATCCCGGAATTGCCCGGAAAACCCCGGGCACCCCTCCGCGCCCCCGGCGGCGGTGGATTTTTTCGGGTGGAATGTAGTGGAAAACAGTGAACACCCCCCGCTGGCCTTCCTTTCCCCCGCTTCCCGGAGAGGCGGGCCTGCCGTTCCCGGGGAGAATGATAGGCCATCGCCGGGAAAGAAGCGCAGCATCAAATTCCCTCAAATTCCGGCGCCGGCCGGGAACGATGGGGCCCGTAGGGGCGGGTTTGAAACCCGCCCCTACGGAGCGGGCGCAAAGCGGGGGATTGGAGCGGGAGGGAAGTTGGGGTATCCTGGAAGGCACTGGTCGATATCCCGGCAAGCGGGGGAGAGGGGATGGTTCTCCTGCGGATGTTGATGCGATCGAGCGGGCTGCTGGCGGCTTCGCTCGTCCTCCTGGCCATGGCCTTCTACGGCATCGCCCTCCTGAGCGTCATGGTGGTGGACGATCCCCGCCGGGGCCTCAAGGTGCTGGGGGTCTTCCTCCTCCTCTCGGGGTTTTTCTCCCTGCTCCTCCGCTGGGTGTTCCGGCAGGCCCTCCAGCAGGTGCTGCGCCCCCTCGGCGCGGCGCGGGAGGCCACCAACCGGCTGGCCTCCCTGGGCGGCCGGGGGGGGCGGGAGGCCTTCCGGACCCTCCGGGGGGGGGCCAGCGCCGCGGGCTGGCTGGCGGCCCGGGCCGTCGGGGCCGTCGTCCGCGCGGCGGCGCGCGCCGCCGCCCTTCTCCCGGGCTCCGAGCGGGCGGGCCGCCGGCCGGCCTCCGGCCGCCCGGCCCTCGTCATCCCCCTCCGGCGCGGGGGCCAGGACCGCAAGGCCCGCTGAGCCGGCCTCTCCCCGGCGGGGGAGTGGCGTCCGTCACAATTCCCGTTTTGCCGAACTCGGATTCCGCGCATTTTCCCGCGTCATTTGAAAGAGCTTACGGCCGGGCGGCGGGGCGGGGGCCCATTGTCTCCGATGAGTGGGCTGGCCCCGCCCGGGCGCGGGCGCGGCGGGCGTTGCGGGGCGGAGGGGAGGGCGTGCCATGAGCGAGGGCAAGGAGAGGCGCGGGGGTGCGCGCCACCGGATCCCGGTGGTCATCGACGCGCTGTCGGTGTCGGGTTTTCCGCTCGTCCCCGACGATGTGAGCGCCGGGGGGTTCTGCCTGGTCACCGCGCGCGAGCCCGGGGTGGGGGAGACCTTCATCTGCTCCATCCAGACGGGGGAGGAGCTGTTCGGGAGCTGCCTGGCCGAGGTGGTCTGGGTGCGCGCGAAGGGCGGGACGCCTCCCCTCTGGAGCATGGGCATCTCGGTCAAGTCGCTGGGGAGCGACCGGGCGCGGCTGGCCACGCTGCTCCAGGAGCTCACCGCCTGCCTCGGGCTGGCGATGCTGCCCTACTGAGCCCCGCCCCGCCTCGCCTGCGGAGAGGTTCGCGCCGCGGGCGTTTTTTTTCGGCCGACATTCCCGGGCCGTCCGCGTTTCCGTCATCCCGCCTGGTGGAACGGGATTCGGCAGTAGGAATTGGGGCGGGCTTTCGCTCCCCGGCTTCCGGACGCTCCCCTCCCGAGAAAAATTTTTCTCGGGGGGGAACCCCGAAAATCCTTTAGTTGATTGGTTTAGTGCAGACCCAGTCCGACCCCGCCCCCGTGCGGGGGGGCGGTCGGTAAGTTCCGCCGATGCTCCGTGCGGGGGGCGTCGGCGGTCCTTTTTCGCCTGAAACCCGGAAATTCATGCGATTCGAGGTCTTGTCTCCCTCCCGGCGCCCGGTCCCGCCCCCTCTGGGGAATAACCGGGGCGGGCGGTTCGTTCTTCGCAACATGAAACAGAGCGGCCCGGCGGCGAACCGGCGGCGAAACCGAGTGGCGCCCGCCGAGTTCCTCCCAGGCCATAGCCGAGGGCATGAGGGGCCGGGCGGCGGCCCCCTCGGGGCATTTTCCTTTAGAGAGGGAGAGCGGAGATGAGGAAGGTGAAGGCGATGATGCTGGCGTTCGCGGCGGTGGTCCTCTTGTCCGGAGGGGCCGCCTTCGCCCAGGGCAACCCCTGCGCGCCGAAGCAGAGCAACCCCTGCGCGCCGAAGCAGAGCAACCCCTGCGCGGCCAAACAGAGCAACCCCTGCGCCGCCAAGAACCCCTGCGCCCCCGCGCAGAGCAACCCCTGCGCGGCGAAGCCGGGCAACCCCTGCGCCGCCAAGAACCCCTGCGCCAAGAAGTAAGCTGGCTGCACCGCCTGTTTGGATGAAAGCCGGGGGGAGGCTATCCTCCCCCCGGCGGTTTTCTCTCTTCCCCGCTCACCGATGGGAGGCGCGGGCGTTGAGGCGCCTTCTCCGCGGCCGGCTGGCTCTCATCGTCCTTCTCCTGGCGGCGGGGGGGAGCCTCCTCGGCTCCTCCCACACGAAGGGCGGCTCCTCCGCGCCCGCCGCTCCGTCCGGGAAGTGGAAGACGGCCGGGGACTT
Organism: Candidatus Tectomicrobia bacterium RIFCSPLOWO2_12_FULL_69_37; assembly: GCA_001790955.1. Taxonomy (GTDB): domain Bacteria; phylum UBA8248; class UBA8248; order UBA8248; family UBA8248; genus 2-12-FULL-69-37. The sequence goes on along the minus strand of MGDP01000141.1, from coordinate 1,219 downwards.
CCTCCGCGCCCACTGGGCCTACCCCCTGCCGCCCATGGGCGAGGCGCCCGCCTCCTACCAGGGGGAGGAGCGCTCCCTCCTCCCCGAGGCCTGCGGGAAGTGCCACGAGGAGCAGTACCGCCAGTGGCGCACCTCCCTCCACGCCAAGGCCGTGGGCCCCGGCGTCTACGGCCAGCTCGTGGACCTGTGGCGCTCGGACCCCGCCCAGGCGCGCGGCTGCAACGAGTGCCACGCCCCCCTCGCCGAGCAGCAGAAGCGCCTGCCCGCGGGGGAGGGCGCCTCCGCCGCCTGGCGGCCGAACCCCTCGCATCTCCCCGCCCTCGAGATGGCGGGCCTCGCCTGCGCCGCCTGCCACGTGCGCGGCTGGCGGGTGCACGGCCCCCCCAAGCGCGAGACCCCGGAGGGCCGGGGCGGCGCCACCCTCTCGGGCAAGCACGGCGGCGCAGAGCGCACCCCCTTCTTCGAGGGCGCCGAGTTCTGCATGAAGTGCCACCAGCACGAGGGGAGCGGCCCGGCCGGCAAGCCCATCCAGAACACCTTCCGCGAGTGGCGGGAGAGCCTCTGGGGGGAGGAGGGCGTGCCCTGCCAGAGCTGCCACATGCCCCGGCGCGAGCACCTCTGGCGGGGCATCCACGACAAGGACATGGCCCAGGGGGCGGTGGGGGTGGAGGTGGAGGTCGGACGGGCGGCGCCCGGCGTGGCCGCCGCCCGGATCGTCCTCACCAACACGGGGGCCGGCCACCACTTCCCGACCTACATCACCCCCTCGGTGGACGTGGTCGCCGAGCTGGAGGACGAGGCCGGCAAGGCCATCCCCGGCACGCGGCAGGCGGCCGTCATCGGGCGGCGGCTCTCGGAGGATTTCGCGCGGGAGGTCTCCGACACCCGCATCCCGGCCCAGCAGTCCTTCGTCATGGACTACCGCCAGGCGCGCCCGGCGGGGGCCGCCCGGCTCCGGGTGCGGGTGCGCGTCAAGCCGGACCACTTCTACCACGGCTTCTTCGAGGCCTATCTCAAGGGCGGCGGCCTCTCGCCCCAGGCGCGGAAGCTCATCGAAGAGGCGCGGGACAACGCGGCGAAATCCGCCTTCGACATCTACGACGAGCGGTTCGCGCTGCCCTAGCCCTTCTTCCCCCCCAGCGCCTCGAGGTAGGCGCGGACGCGCTTGGCGTTGGTGCCGAAGTCGCTCCCGCCGACCCGGGACTTGGAGCGGACGTCC
>MGDP01000140.1 GCA_001790955.1 Candidatus Tectomicrobia bacterium RIFCSPLOWO2_12_FULL_69_37 | reverse complement strand
GAGAACCACGCCATCTACATCTCCGACCCCTCGGGCAACTGCATCGAGATCTTCTGCGACATGGGGGTCTTCGACCCCGCGCGCAATGAAGTGTACGAGGGCTGGTTCCGCGACCGCCTCGCCCGCGACGGCCACGGCCCCAACGCCGCCGATCCGCCCAAGGCGTGGGCGGAGGACTACTCGTTCATGGGGAAGGCGAAGAAGTAGGGGGCCATAAAGAACGTCCTAGGTTATGTCAAATGTTAGAGCCGATCCGGAATTTTCCAGCCCCGCTCCTGGTGAGCAGTAGTTAAACATGCAAAAAGTTTCATGGCCGCGTGGGCTGAGAATTCCATGTTGACGCGCCGTCCATCATTCGCTCGCAGAGTAAAGCAAACCTTTTGTTCTGAAGGCAAATACATTCCTAGAACATCCTCAATATCGGGTGCCTGCACTAAATCAGGTGGCAAATTTGCATCGCGTTCTGAATTTGGTTCAAGTTTGCGTTCCGGAACGATTTGTTTCACCCGATAATCTGGAACATCTGGGACTTCAACGAGAAGATTTGGATTGTTTAGTTGAATTGGCCCCATACCTGTTTTGATGTTATGCCAGGAATTGAGCCATTGAAAGAGCGTCCAGATAAATTCAAATATTTTCCAAACAGGTTCCGGTTCTGCATTGGCTATTTCATACGAATGGAAAAGAGGATTACGGACGTCCGTATAGAACAAACGCGACCGCTCCCACTTTTCAGGATCTCGCTTCTCAAGAGAGAAAGTAGAATCAATCAGGCTTGGCAGTACGTTGAAAACTAGATCCGCGGTTCCTTTGCCTTGTAACTTAAATGGATTCTTGATAGCTTCCAGTATCCGTTTATCGAACTTGCCCCGTGCAATAGCCTCGCAATAGACGGCACCGCTTACTGCGCATTCAAGCGCAACAATAGAATCACGCACGAGGTATGTGAGCAAGGCCTCGGGCCGTCCATACCACGTAAAGAAATGGGTCTCAATCGGAATTGGTTTTCCCCGATGGCCACGAAACTGGGATCGAAAATGCTCTGACCGGAATAGGGCGAGAAGGCAATTGAAATCAAGGCGGAGGTTTAACAGCGGAATGTTGCCGAGCCGGATCCCGAATTCACTCGAATTAGACGTCGCCATTTCGATTTCCCCACGTGTCTTCGTAGCTACGGCGCGTGGATCGCCCGCCGGTAGAGGGCGGGGGAGCCGTGGGTCATGGCGGTGGGGGTCCAGTGCTCCCCGTGGCGGAGGGCCCGCCAGAGGGAGATTGGGCGGGAGAAAAAGAAAAGGCGGCTGACGGCATATTCAATGCCACGGACTCCAATAAAAGGGAGCCCTGTCAACCGCTTTGATAATATGGCTCTTTTCTGCCCTATTGTCAATCAAGCTATACATGACAAAAATTCTGTTGTGACAATAAATTCAAATAGTCACGGCAATTGCGCCGCCCGCCTATAGAGCGCCGGGGAGCCGTGCGTCATGGCGCAGGGGGCCCAGCGCTCCTCGTGGCGGATGGCCCGCCAGAGCTTGTGGCCGAGGAAGGCCTCCGACGCGAACTCGTGCAAGAGGAAGTGGCGCGGGGCGCCCTCCATGGCGAGGTAGCGCCGGAGCCTCAGGAAGCCCGGCGTCATGGCGCACCAGGGGGCGTACTCCGCCTCGTACCAGACGTTGAAGCCGTCCATGTCGGCGGGCCGGATGTCGAAGCGGTCCACGAAGACGAGGGGCCCCAGCCCCCCCTCCCCGCCCGCCGGCGGCAGGCACGCGGCCGCCAGGGTGTAGCGCTCCACCCCCATCATCCGCTGGTGGAAGGCCCGGTCGCGCTCGCCGCGGTTGCGCCGGAGGGCGGCGTAGGGCTCCCCGTAGAGGTCGGCCAGGGAGGGCGTCTCGTAGAGGGTGAGGAAGGGGGGCGCCGAGGAGGAGAGGCCCTCCTCCTCGCCGGGCACGAGGCCGTAGGAGGCGCAGCAGCAGAAGCCGATCTCGAGCCGGGCCGGGAACATCTCCTCCACGAGCCACTCCCGGAACTCCCCGTGCCAGCGGGCCTCCAGGTCGCAGAAGATGGCCAGCAGTCCCAGCCCGCGCGGCTGAAGGGCCGCTCCCGTCCCGTCCAAGGCCAAGCCCCCTAGCCCGCGCGCCCTTCCTTCGCGGCGGAAATCGTCAGGGAAAACGAGGGAAACCCGGGCACCGAGGCACCTCCCGGCGGAAACTGAGCACCTGCCGCGCATCGCCCGGCAATTATCCCGGCGGGCGGAGGGCAGGGTCAACCGGGGGATTATCCCCCCTCTCCTCCTCCGTTCAGGGCCATGAGGAGGGGGTGGATGACTCTCGTCGCGGGGGTGGGGACGCCGTACTTCTCCCCGGCCCGGATGACGGCTCCGGTGAAGGGGTCGGCCTCGAGGGGGCGGCCGGCCAGGCGGTCCTGGAGCATGGAGGTGGAGAGGTGGGGCGGGTGGCCGGCGATGGTCGCGACGGCCGTCTCGTGGATGTCGTCCGGGATCTTGGCCCCGGCCGCGCGGCCCGCCTCGGCGCACTCCCGCACCAGGGTCCGGGCGAGGGCGGCCACGTCGGGGCGGCGCACCACTCCCCGCGGCTGGCCCGTGAGGGCGGTGACGGGCCCCCCGGCCAGGTTCGCGCAGAGCTTGGTCCAGAGGGCGGTCACGATGTCCTTCTGGAGGGTGACCTTGACGTCGGTGCCCTCGAAGAGCCCGGCCAGCCCGCGCCCCGCCTCGCCGTCCTGGGGCTGGAGGCCCGCGTGGAGGTTCTGCACCATCCGCCCCGGGCCGAGGCGGTCGGCGGGGCAGTTCACCACCATGGGGAGCACCTCGGCGCCGTGCGCGAAGGGCGCCGTGCGCTCGACGTGCTCCACCCCGTTCTGCATGACGGCGATGACGGTGCCCGGCCCGGCGAGGGCCTTGAGCCAGGGCGCCGCCCCGGCCGTCTGGTGGCCCTTCACGGCGAGGAGCACCCAGTCCACCCTCCCCACCTGGGCGGGGACGGTGGCGCACCGGACCGGCTCGTCGTAGGCGCCCGAGGGCGTCTCGACGCGCAGCCTCTCGAACGGGGTGCGGACGCAGAAGGTGACGTCGTGCGTCCGGCACAGGCGGACGCCGAAGGTCCCTCCGATCGCCCCTGCCCCGACCACCGCGACCTTGCTCACGCGGACCTCCCCTGAATGAATCTCATGCCGATTCTGTAGGGGCGGCCCCCCCTTCGGGGACCGTAGCCCCTTCGGAGGGCGAAGGCCCCTGTGGCCGCCCTGCGCCGGGGCAGGCACTGGGGCCTGCCCCTACGGCATATTCTTCGCCTCAGCCCCTAGTCCTCCCGGTTGATCGCCGACCCCAGGGCGTGGACCACGCGGGTCACCGGCGTGGGGATGCCGTGCTTCTCCCCGAAGCGGATGACCGCCCCGGTGAAGGCGTCCATCTCGAGGGGCTTCCCCTCCCAGGCGTCCGTCAGCATGGAGGTGGTGGCGTCGGGCGGCATCTTCTTTTGCCGGGCGATGACCTCCTCGGCGAAGCCGGGCGGCAGCTTGGCCCCGGCCGCCCGGCCCACGGAGGCGCACTCGCGCGCCATGGCGAGGGAGACCTCGGAGACGTCCTCCCGGCCCAGCACCTCGCGCCTCCTGCGGGTGAGGCCGGTGATGGGGCTCTGGGCGCAGTTGACGGTGAGCTTGGTCCAGAGGTCGGTCCGGATGTCCTGGGTGAGGGGCACCTCCACGTCCGTCCCCTCGAAGAGAGCGGCGAGGCCGCGCCCGTGCGGGCCGTCGGGGGCGACGAGGCGGACGAAGCTCCGGTGCTTCACCCGACCGAGGCCCACCTTGTCGGCGGGGCACTGGACCACCACCGGGAGGACGTGCGCCCCGTTCGCGAAGGGGGTCACGCGCTCGACGTGCTCCACCCCGTTGTGGAGGACGGCGATCACCGTCCCCGGCCCGGCCAGGGCCTTGAGCCAGCCCGCGGCGCCCCCGGTCTGGTGGGCCTTGGTGGCGAGGAGCACCCAGTCCGCCCGCGTCACCGCCGAGGGATCGGTCGCGCAGCGGACCCTGGACTCGATCACCCGCTTCGGGGTCTCGACGACCAGCTTCTCGAAGGGGGTCCGCACGCAGAGCGTGACGTCGCACCGGCCCTTCTCCAGCAGCCGGGCGGCCACTACCCCGCCGATGGCCCCCACTCCCACGACCGCGACGCGCTCCATCCCGCCCTCCCCCAACGGATGATCAAAGAGATTGAAGAACGGGAATCATACCGGAGCGGGCGCCCTTCCTTCAAAGCCGGGGCGGGTCCGGAATCCCTCCCCGGACCCCCGCGCCCGAAGCCAGGCCCCGCAGGCCGCCGCCGCCCCCGCCAGGGCGTCCCAGCCCGAGGTGTGGCCGATGGCGTGGAGGGCCGCGAGGGTCTCGGCGAGGCCCGGAGCGCCGGGCGCGCAGAGGGCGGCCAGGGCGTCATGCAGGGCCGAGGCTCCCTCCCCCTCCGCCGCGCAGGCGAGGTGGGCAAGGCTGATCTTCCCCGTCCGCTCCCGCGCCCGGGGGAGGGCCCAGGCGGCCAGCCGGTCCGCCGCCCCTCCTCCCCCCAGGGCGCGGAGGGCGATCATCGCCCCGCCCAGGAAGTCGTCCCCCGAGGGGGTGAGGCCCGGCCCGAGGCCCAGGAGACCCTCGGCCTCCTTCGGAGGGGAAGGAGATTCTCCCCGCAGAACCTCCACCAGCCAATCCGCCAGGGCGAGGCCCCCCGAGCGGGCGGCGCGGTGGAAGGGAGATGCATCTGTAGGGGCGAGGCATGCCTCGCCCCTACGGACGGTCGGCTCCCCGATGAGAAACCCCATCCCCTCCTCCGGCCGGCTGAAGGCCGGGGGCCGGGCCGCCCGCGCGAGAGCCGCGAGCCCATCCGCCAGCGCCTCCGCCGTCCATCCCGGCGGGAGAGGCACGTGCCGCCAGCCCCGGGCATCCCGCAAGGAGAAGATGGCGCCCCCCGCGACCCGCACCTCCTCCTCATCGCAAACGAACCCCGCGCCGGGAGCGACCCTCCTCTCCTCCCAGCCGAACCCTTCCGGGAGATCACAGAGCGCGTTCAGGGGGCCCGCGCCCAGGGCGGAGGGGCCCAAGCAGGCGAGGGCGCCGTCCTCGCGCTCCAGGTAGATGCTCCGGCGGAAGACGGCGAGGACCCGCCCGCTCCCCGGAGCGAGGGCGCGCCGGGCGGCCCCTCCGATGAGGCGGACGGGGATCACGCGTCCCCCCCGGGGACGACCTGGGTGCCCGTCTCCCCCCGGAGGGCGGGGAGGGCCTCCTCCAGGCGGGCGATGACGGCGCGCCGCCCTCCCCCCTCGACGAAGCGGCAAGCGGCCTCGACCTTGGGGCCCATGCTCCCCTCGGGAAAGTGGCCCTCGCGCTGCCAGGCGCGCAGCTCGGCCGGGGTGGCGCGCTCGATGTCGCGCTGGCGCGGGGTGCCCCAGTGGATGGCCACCCGGCGCACCTCGGTCAGGATCAGGAAGGCCTCGATGCCCAGCACCCGGGCCATGAGGGCCGAGGTGAGGTCCTTGTCGATGACGGCCTCGACGCCCCGCCGCTCCCCCTTGGGGCCCCGGACGACGGGGATGCCGCCCCCCCCGCCCGCGATGCAGATCGCCCCGCGCTCCATGATCGCCCGGACGAGGGAGATGTCGGCCACGTGCCGGGGCTCGGGCGAGGGCACGACGTGGCGCCAGCCCCGCCCGGCGTCCTCGCGCATGATCCAGCCCATCTCCCGCTCAAGATCGCGCGCCTCGGCCTCGTCGTAGAAGTAGCCGATGGGCTTGGTGGGGCGCCGGAAGGCGGGGTCCTCCGGGTCCACCTCGACCTGGGTGAGGAGGCAGACGACGTGCCGGGGGTTCCCCTTCTCGCGCAGGGCGTTCTCCAGCGCCTGCATGAGGAGGTAGGCGATCCCGCCCTGGCTCTGGGCCACCGAGATGTCGAGGGACATCGGGGCCACGCGCTTGCGGGCGAGGGTCA
>MGDP01000139.1 GCA_001790955.1 Candidatus Tectomicrobia bacterium RIFCSPLOWO2_12_FULL_69_37 | reverse complement strand
GGATACGATTACTCGCGCGCTGGGGCGTACTTCGTCACCCTCTGCGCCATGAACCGCGAGTTGTTTTTCCTGGACGAGAATACTCGCGGCATCGCCGAGCAGTGCTGGCGGGAAATCCCCTCTCATTTTCCGATCGTCGAATTGGATGAATGGGTAGTAATGCCCAATCATCTCCACGGCATTTTGGTCATCGGTTCCCGTAGGGGCGTTCCATGGAACGCCCCTACAAAAAGCAAACATGCTAACCCGTTCTCGGCGATCTCGCCCCGCCCTCGAACCCTCTCGGTCATCATCCGGGCCTACAAGGCTTCCGTCACCCTCCGTTGCCGTCGTTTAGGGGTTCCCGCCTTTGGCTGGCAGCGCAGCTATCATGAACGGATTATCCGAGACGAATACGAATTGAACCGGATTCGGCGCTACATTGCGGAAAATCCCTCCAAATGGAAGAATGATCCACACAATCCCGCCATTACCGGAATGAACCCAGAAAAACCGTGGGAGGCACCTGATTTTTCATAGGGGCGTTCCATGGAACGCCCCTGCAAAAGCACCTGAGACCTACCTCCCCGCCTCCCACCTCTTCCGCGCCTCCTCGTCCTCCCACTTGGCCCACTTGACGCTGAAGCCGGGGACGGCCTCCTTGCAGTTGATGACCTCCAGATCCTCCATCACCTCCAGGATGCCGTGCTTGACGTTGGGCGGGTGGACGTGGATGAGGTCGCCCGGGCCCACCACCCGCTCCTCCCCCCCGACCGAGAAGCGGGCCCGGCCCCGGAGGACGACCTGCATCTGCTCGTTGGGGTGGTCGTGGAGCTTGGCCTGGGTGCCCTTGGGGTAGAGGAAGCGGCCCACCTCGATCTTGCGCCCGCAGACGTTGGGGCCGAAGGCCGAGGAGTACTCGGGGGTGATGAGGCCGGGCTGGACGTCGTCGAGGTGGAAATAGGGCATCGGGAACCTCTCCTGGCGCGGGATGGCGGCGGGGCGGCACCCCCTTTTCTTCCCCCATCCCGGGGGGCCGGCGCAAGCCCCTCCCGGCCGCGCCCGGGGCCCGCCGGGGGAGCCATGAACCGTTTGTTTTCCCTGGGCCTCATGGTAGAATGCCGCCACACCCTATTCCCAGCCTGGAGGGATTCCGAATGAAACGCCTCGCCCCCGCCCTTGCCTTGTTCTTTGCGTTCGCGGCCGTCTCCCTGGCCCAGCCCGCGGCCGCGGCCTATCCCGAGAGGCCCGTGAAGCTCATCGTCCCCTGGGCGGCCGGAGGGGACACGGACGCCATCTTCCGGCCCTTCGGCATCCAGCTCCAGAAGCACCTGGGCGTCACCGTGGTCGTCGCCAACGTGACGGGCGCCTCGGGCACGAAGGGGGCCCGGGAGGCGAAGGCCGCGCCGCCGGACGGCTACACCATCTACGCCATGCACGACTACATCCACCTGACCTACTACACCGGCGTGGCGAACGTGAAGTTCTCCGACTTCGACCCCATCTGCTCGGTCTCCTCGACGCCCGCGATCCTCACCGCGAGCCCCAAGACCCCGTGGAAGACCTGGCAGGAGTTCCTGGCCGACGCCAAGAAGCGGCCGGGCCAGATCACCGCGGCCGTCACCCTGGGCTCGACGAGCCACATCTTCCCCGCCCTCGTCGAGCGGGCGGCGGGCATCAAGTTCAAGTACGTCTCCTACGAGGGCCTCGCCCCGCGCATGAACGCCCTCCTGGGCGGCCACGTGGACCTGGGCGAGTCCAACCTCACCCAGAAGGGGAAGGTGCAGGCGGGCCAGCTCAAGTTCCTCGCCATCGCCACCGAGAAGCGCAGCCCCGAGGCCCCCAACGTGCCGACCCTCAAGGAAGTGGGCCTGAACATCGTGTACGACGTGACGCGCGGCCTGGTGGTGCCCAAGAAGACGCCCGAGGCCGTCCAGGCGAAGCTCGAGGCGGCCTGCAAGAAGGCCGCGGCCGAGGCCAAGTTCGCCGCCGACATGGCCCTCCAGGGCACGGAGGTGCGCCTCCTGGACCGCAAGGGCTACGCCGCGTACCTCAAGAAGACCGACGACCTCAGCCTGAACAAGACGAAGGAGCTGGGCCTGTTCAAGGCGCCCAAGAACTGAGCGGCGGGGTTCTGCGCGATGGGACGTGACGGCGCCGCGGGGCTCGTCGGCCTGGCGGGATCGGTCGTGCTCCTGTGGGGCACGCTCCAGCTGCCGAAATCGCCGCTCGTCCCGATCGGGCCGGCCTTCTACCCGCGCATCCTGTTCACCGTCGCGGCCGGCCTGAGCATCCTGCTCATCGTCTCAGACCTCCTGCGCCGCCGCAGCCCGGCGGCGCAGGAGGCCCGCTACCGTCTGGTGATCCTCGCCTTCCTCATCTTCGGGGGCTACGTCTTCCTCCTCTCCCCCCTCGGCTACCGGACCTCCACCTTCCTCTTCGCCTTCACCCTCCAGGCCGTCATCGACCCCCCCCGGGGGCCGGGGCGGTGGCTGTTCGTCCTCGCGGTGGCCCTGGCCACCACGGCGGTCACCTACTACGCCTTCGAGGTCTACCTGTACGTCCTGCTGCCGCGCGGCTGGATGACGGGGTTCTAGCCGTGCTCTCCCAGCTCTTCGCGAGCCTCGCCGAGGTCTCGCAGCTCAAGTTCCTGCTGCCCCTCATCATCGGCACCTGGGCGGGGCTCATCGGGGGCGCCATCCCGGGCGTCACCATCACCATGACCATCATCCTGGTGCTCCCCTTCACCTTCGGGCTCGACCCCCTCCAGGGCCTGGCGGCGATGACCGGGGTGTACGTGGGGGGCTGCGCGGGCGGGCTCGTGACCGCCGCCCTGCTGGGCATCCCCGGCACCCCCGCGGCCATCGCCACGACCTTCGACGGCTTCCCGATGGCCCGCAAGGGGGAGCCCGGCCGCGCCGTCTGGCTGGGCACCTGGGCCTCGTTCTTCGGGGGGCTGCTGGGGGCCGTCTTCCTCATCGGCCTGACGCTCCCCCTGGCCCGGTTCGCCCTGCGGTTCGGCCCCTGGGAGTTCTTCTCGCTCTTCATCTTCGCCCTCTCGATGGTGGCCGGGCTCACCGAGCAGTCCCTCCTCAAGGGGTTCATCTCCGGGATCATCGGGCTCGCCATCACCGTCATCGGCTCGGACCCGATCATGGGCACGCCACGGCTGGACTTCGGCTCCGAGTTCCTGGGCGGGGGGTTCCAGTTCCTCCCCGTCCTGATCGGCGTCTTCGCCTTCGCCCAGATCATGACCGACCTCGAGAAGGCGGGCGACAGCCGCCACCTGGACGCCCAGACCTCGCCCGACCTCTCGGTCTCCCATCCGGCCGTGGTGTGGGAGATCCTGAGGCGGCCCGTCCTGCTCGTGTGGTCCACCCTGGTCGGGATCCTGATCGGGGTCCTCCCGGCCATCGGGAGCAGCGCGGCCAACGTCATGGCCTACGACCAGGCGAAGAAGATCTCCCGCCACCCCGAGAAGTTCGGCACCGGCATCCCCGAGGGCATCATCGCCGCCGAGTCCTCGAACAACGCCAACGTGGGGGGCTCCCTGGTGACCATCATGGCCTTCGGCATCCCCGGGGACGCCGTCACCGCCGTCATGCTGGGGGCCATGATCATCCACGGCATCCAGCCCGGCCCCCTCTTCATCATCCAGCAGCCCCGGGTGGCCTACGGCATCTTCGCCGCCTACATCCTGGCCCACCCGGTGATGATGATCCTCCAGTGGGTGGGGGCGCGCTTCTACCTCAGGATCGTCACCGTGCCCCGGGCCATCCTCTTCCCGGTGGTGCTCGTCCTGTGCACGGTGGGGGCCTTCGCCCTGAACAACACGGTGGACAACGTCTACGCCCTCCTCATCTTCGGCGTCCTGGGCTACCTGATGGTGAAGTTCGGCTTCCCCCTCGCCCCCCTCATCCTGGGGGTCATCCTGGGGGACGAGATCGAGAAGAACCTCATCCGCGCCCTGATGACCGACCCGGACCCCTGGCTCTTCCTGACCCGGCCCATCTCGGGGGTGCTGATCGCCCTCTCGGCCGGCTCGATCGCGCTCGCCCTCTGGCAGCACCGGCGCACCCAGGCCCGCCTGGCCCGGATCGAGCCCGAGGCCGAGACGGACTTCTAGCCGCCGCCCCGCGCGCGCTGGCCCCGGCCCGCCCCGTGTGCCATCTTTCGCGGGAGAGCGCCTGACCCGATTCCCCGCCCGGGAGCGCCGCCATGCGGACCCTCCTCCAGGGCGCGCTCGCCTGCGCCCTGGCCTACCTCATCGGCTCGGTCTCGCCCGCCTGGTTCGCCGGGCGGGCGCGGGGGCTGGATCTCCGCTTCGAGGGGAGGGAGACGCTCGACGGGGAGAACGCCTGGCGGGTGCTGGGCCGGGGGCCGGGGGCGCTCGTCTTCCTGGCCGACCTCCTCAAGGGCCAGGCGGCGGTGGGGCTGGCCTACCTCCTGGGGGGCTCCCCCCTGGCGCTGGTCGCGGCCGGGCTCGCGGTGACGGCGGGCCAGATCTGGCCCCTCTTCCACGGGGGGGCGGGGGGCCGCGGCCTGGCCCCCGCCGCAGGCGTGCTCCTCGCCGCCTCGCCCTGGACCCTCGCCATCTCGGCCACCCTCTTCGCGCTGCTCGCCTCCCTCACCGGGCGGCTCGCCCACGCCGAGCTCTTCGCGGTCGCCCTGATGCCCGGGGCGGCGGTGCTGGCCGGGCGGGGGGACGTGCCCCTCATGCTCCTGGCCATCGGCCTGGCCGGGATGCTCGTCTGGGCCCGCTGGGGGCTGGCGGAGGTGTTTTTGGGGGTGAAGAAGGAAGACGAGGACGAAAAATAGGGGCGGGTTCGAAACCCGCCCCTGCGGACAATCCATCGTTCGAACCCGCAGGGGCGGCCGGCCGGTCGCTCCTGCGAAACCGGCCGGAACCCTACCGCGCCGCTACCCCCGCCGCCGCCTCGATCTTGGCCACGAACTCTTCCGCCGTGAGCACCCAGCCCATGGTGCGGCTGATGTTCTCCAGGGCGAAGACGTGGAGGTCGCGCCCGTACATGGAGTCCACGGCGTCGCTCACCACCGAGACGGTGTAGCGCAGGTTCGAGGCGTCGAAGCAGGCGCACTGGACGCAGGTGTTGGTGTTGATGCCCATGAGGATGAGGGTGTCCGCCTCCAGCACGCGGAGGAGGTTGTCGAGGTCGGTGCCGTAGAAGCTGGAGAGGGTCTTCTTGTTGTTGACGACGTAGTCGCCCTTGGCGAGCAGGTCCGGGATGATCTCGGTCTGGACGCTCCCCTCCAGGTTGTGGCGGCGAAGGTCGCTCGCCGAGCCGGGGGTGAGGTGCTCCCGCACCTCCATGACCGCCTTGTGGAAGGGGCGGGCGCGCTCGGCCTCGATGTCGCGCTTGACGAGGATGCAGTGGACGACGGGCATGCCCGCCTCGCGCGCCGCCCGGAGCACCTTGGCGGCGTTGCGGACGACGGCGGCGCAGTTGTCCCTGGGGGCGGGGAGGGTGGCCACCGCCGGGTCGAGGTGGCCCCGGTGCATGTCGATGGTCACGGCCGCCGTCCGGCGCGGCTCGATGACGAACTTCTCCTTCAAGGCGTCCAGGAACTTCGAGCGGTCGAGGATCTCGGTCTGCCTCATGGGTTCTCCCTCATCCGGGCCCGCGGGCTCAGGCTTCTTTTTCTTCGTTCCACCAGCAGCCCCGCATATAGGCCTTGTACTCCTCCGGGTCAATCACCACCGACTTGGCGAAGAGGGTCATCTGGTCGTGGCCCTCGACGTCGATCTCCAGCGAGTCGGTGAAGCGGTTCCACATGTTGAAGTAGCCCGAGACCAGGGTGGCCTCGACGACCTGGGCGTGGTCGAAGTGCCGCTTCATGCGCTCCAGCGCCGCGGGGTTCCGCTTGAAGCTGTACTTCGTCAGGTGGTGCGCCCAGTCGATGAGGGCCTTCTGCTTCTCGGTGAAGAGGGGCGAGTCCAGGTACTCGTCCCGCTGGATCTGCCCGATCTGCTCGTCGCTCAACCCGCACGCCCGACCGAACGTGACGTTGTGGGCCGTTCAGTACTTGCAGCCGTTGTCCATCGAGGTCTTGAGGATGAGGAGCGCCTTGGACCGGGCGTCGAGGACCCCCGTGATCTCGGCGCGGCAGAGCGCGAGCAGGGTGCCGAAGAGCGGCTGCATCACCTTCGGGCTCGCCGCGGCGACGCGCACGGCGTTGGCCACCCGGCCGAACATCCGCCGGCTCGCGTCGAAGAGGACGCGGGCCTCGGGCGGGGCCTCCTCGTCCGTGAGCATGGGGAGCTGGGCCATCGGCCGTTCCTCCTTGGGGCGGGAGATCAGCCCCCCGCCGGGAAGGGCGGCCAGAGGCGCGGCCCCACGAACGGGGAGCAGGGGGCGTGGACGACGTACTGGTGGACGCGGGAGGTCCAGGAGCCGGCCTCGTGGCCGATCTCCTCGTGGCCCACGAACTCCTCCTCCCGGGCCTCGGCCGAGAGGTACTCGTAGAGGATGGAGTGCCGGCCCCAGCCCACCGTGGCGGCCAGCTTGCGGGCCCCGATCCCGCCCCTCATCTTCGCCATGAAGGGGAGGCGGTGCTGGGCGTACCAGCCGCCCAGGTCGTGGCCGTCGCCGAGCGCCTTGACGTTGAAGTTGCCCATCTGGATGTAGGGCCCCGGGGTGACGCCGGGCGCGCGCCGGCCCGCCTCGGGGCCCTCCACGCGGTACTCCTCGGCGAAGACGCAGGTGTAGGCCCCGATCCGCCGGCCCAGCATCTCGCGCTCCTCGGCCGTCTGGCGCGCCCGGATCTGGTCCCGGTTCGGGTCGAAGAAGGCGAGGGAGCTCCCGGCGCCGAGGAGGACGAGGTAGCCCTTCCCGGCGCCCACGGCGGGGTCGTCCGCCCGGGCCATGTCCTGGATCACCCGCTGGAAGCGCTCGCCCCCGCCCGCGTTCCCGAAGTGCGCGGCCCAGAGGTAGCCCTTGCGGGCGAGCACCCCGGGGAGGTGCGCCTCGTGCAGCCAGGCGAGGTATTCCTCCCGCCCCTTCCCGGGCAGGTCGTACCAGGTGGCCCAGATGCCGCGGTCCAAGCCGTCCTCCCGCCGCCCTCCCGGGCGGCTCGCTCCACGCCGGGGCGCCCGGGCGGGGCGCCTCACTCCATGAAGGTGGTGCCGGCCTTGTCCTGATGGGGGCAGTTGCCGTAGCTCGCGATGAGCTCGGCGTAGTCGGCCGGGCTGGGGTTCTCCTGGCCGTGCACCTCCCCGGCCGGAACATAGCAGAAGTGCCCCGCCTCGACGAGGTGCCGGACGGGGTTCTCGGGGCCGCCGCAGTAGACGTAGATGGGGCCCTTGGCCACGTAGAAGGTGGCGTCGCAGGCGTGGGAGTGGAGCTTGTTCTTCCCCCCGGGCGGGATGATGGTGCGCTGCATGGTCATCACCTTCGTCCCGGCGGTCTCCTCGTTCACCCCCCACATGATGGTGTAGGGGGGCTCGTAGCGCAGGTCCTTCTCCAGCCCCAGGGAGTTGATG
>MGDP01000138.1 GCA_001790955.1 Candidatus Tectomicrobia bacterium RIFCSPLOWO2_12_FULL_69_37 | reverse complement strand
TTGTCGAGGGCGATGCGGTAGCCCTCGAGGATGTGGGCCCGCTCCTCGGCCTTGCGCAGCTCGTAGCGGCTGCGGCGCAGCACCACCTCGCGCCGGAAGCGGAGGAAGTGCAGCATCAGGTCCTGGATGCCCAGGACGCGGGGCTGGTTGTTCACCAGGGCGAGGAGGATGACGCCGAAGGTCGTCTGCATCTGGGTGTGCTTGTAGAGCTGGTTGAGCACGGCCCCGCCCACGGCGTCGCGCTTGAGCTCCATGACGATGCGCATGCCCTTGCGGTCGCTCTCGTCGCGGATGTCGGAGATCTCGCGGATCTTCTGGTCGCGCACCAGCTCGGCGATGCGCTCGATGAGGCGGGCCTTGTTCAGCGCGTAGGGGATCTCGGTCACGACGATGGTCTGGCGGCCGGTGCGCCCGTCCACCTCGAGCAGGGCCTTGGCGCGGAGCTGGATCTGCCCGCGCCCGGTCGCGTAATAGTCGCGGATGCCCTGCCTGCCGTAGATGATGCCCGCGGTCGGGAAGTCCGGCCCCGGCATGACCCTGAGGATCTTCTCGATGGGGGTCTTCTCGTCGTCGAGGAGGAGGACGAGGACGTCCACCAGCTCGCCCAGGTTGTGGGGCGGGATGTTGGTGGCCATGCCGACGGCGATCCCGGTCGAGCCGTTCAGCAGGAGGTTCGGGACCCGGGAGGGGAGAACGGCGGGCTCGGTCCGCGTGTTGTCGTAGTTGGGAATGAAGTCGACCGTCTCCTTGTCGATGTCCACGAGCAGGTTCTCCGCCAGCTCGGTCATGCGCGCCTCGGTGTAGCGCATGGCCGCGGGCGGGTCGCCGTCGACGGAGCCGAAGTTGCCCTGCCCGTCCACGAGCAGGCCGCGCAGGGAGAAGTCCTGCGCGAGGCGCGCGAGGGCCGGGTAGACCACGGCCTCGCCGTGCGGGTGGTAGTTGCCGCTCACGTCGCCGCAGATCTTGGCGCACTTTCGGAAGGGCTTGGCGTGGCCGAGGCCGAGGTCGTTCAGGGTGGCGAGGATGCGCCGCTGGACGGGCTTGAGGCCGTCGCGCACGTCCGGCAGGGCGCGCGAGATGATGACGCTCATGGCATAGTCCATGAACGAGGTGCTCATTTCCTGCTCGATGCTGACCGAACGGAGGTTGTCCGCCATGCGCTCGCGTGTCTCCTTGGGGCAGCCTCAGACGGAAGCCGCCGGATGGACGTTCGTGCTCCCGCGGAGGGGGCTTCGGGCAGGGTGCGGCCTGCTCAGGATTCTACCACAGGCCCATCCAAAAATATCATAAGAAACAACCACTTGAATGCGGCCCGCCGGTTCCCCGCCTGCCCGGCCGCCCGGGAGGAGCCATGCCACCCAGACCGCGCCCCCGCCGCCCCCTCGCGTGGCCTGGGGCCCTGTGCCTCGCCGCCCTGCTCGCCCTCCCCCCCGGGCCCGCCCGGGCCCAGGAGCTGACCGACCTCATGGACGGCATGAACAAGGCCTTCGGCGCCCTGATCCGCTCCCTCCTGGTGCTCACCGCCCAGAAGAACGACCCCTCGCCCGCCCTGGCCGAGGCGGCCCAGGAGGCCGCCAAGCTCGCCGAGGCCGCCGCCCAGATCCCCAAGTCGGGGGCCTTCCCGGGGGACCCGGCTTTCCTCAAGCTCGCCGGCGAGGCCCTGGAGGCGGCCCGGGCGGCGGCGGCGGCGGCCAAGGAGAAGCGCCTGGAGGGGGCGGTGGCGGCCCTGGTCAAGCTGCACGCGGCCTGCACCGCGTGCCACAAGGACTTCCGCTTCTAGGGGCTAGACGTACCCCTTCTCGCGGAGGGCGGCCGCGATGAGGCCAGCAATCTCCGCCGGCGAGTTGCGGCCGTTGTTGAACACCACGTCGTAGTGCTCCGGGCCGGCCGCGTCCGCCCCGGTGAACTCCCGCACGAAGGACTCCCGCGCCTGCTCCTCGCGGAGGGCGATGGACTCGGCCTCCGGGGCGCTGACCTTCCGCTCGCGGGCGACCTTCTCCGCGCGCCAGGCCAGCGGGGCCACGAGGCGCACGTGGTAGCCCCGGGCCGCCCCGGCGCACGCGATGGCGCCGCCCCGGCCCAGCAGGATGACCCGCCCCGCCTCGGCCAGCGTGAGAAGCGCCTGGGCCAGGGTCTCGTAGGCCTGGTACTCGGTCGGACGGCGGCCCAGGAGCACGTCCACCGTCTGGCGGATGTGGCTGCGCCGGGCGCCCGAGAGGGCGTCCACGAAGCTTGCGGCCTCCCCCTTGCGCGCGGCGATGGCGCCGATGACTTCCTTGCCCATCACCACCCAGGGGGTGGGCTTTGCGGCGAGGGCGTTCAGCCGCTCGGCCAGGCGCTCGGCCAGGGGGACTCCCTGGCACCCGTAGGCGCGGGAGACGGTGACGAAGGGCCCCGGCTGGGGCGCCGCCTCGGCGGAGACGTGCTCGGAGTAGGCGCGCGCCTGCCAGGTGAGGAAGTTCTGGATGCCGGCGGGCAGGGGACCAAAGGCCATGCGGTTCACTCCTCTGAGCCGCCCGCGCGCGGCGGGCGAATCGTTCCGTGGGCCGAGTGAGCGGTTCGGGGTGCTGGGGGCGGGCCCCAGGCGGGCCTAGACGTCGAGGTTCTTGACCTCGGGCGCGTGCCGTTCGATGTACTCCTTGCGGGGCTCGACGGCGTCGCCCATCAGGGTGGAAAAGATGTCGTCGGCCCGGACGGCGTCCTCGACGGACACCTGGAGCAGGGTGCGCCGGCCGGGATCCATGGTGGTCTCCCAGAGCTGCTCGGGGTTCATCTCGCCCAGGCCCTTGTAGCGCTGGACGGCAAGGCCCTTCTGCCCCAGGGCGCGGAAACGCTCGAGCAGCTCCTCGCCCCGGTTCACGTCCATCTCCTCCTCGCCCGCCTTGATGGTGAAGGGCGGCTCGCCCAGCCTGGCGAGGGCCTCGGAGGCGGCCCGGATGTTCTTGAACTCGGGCGACTCGAGCAGGAAGGCGTCCACCCGGGTCGCGAGGTCGCGGTCGGCCTGACGGGTGCGGAAGAGGATGCCGCGCAGCTCCCCCGTCTCCTCGTCCTTGCGGACCTGGGAGGCGGGCTCGCCGTCCCCGGGGTGCTCCTCCTTGAAGTGCCGCTTCACCATCTGCTCGGTCTCCTTGAGGCCCTTCTCGGAGGCGAGGATGGAAGGCCCCAGGCCGGGCTCGTCCGCGAGCAGGCGGACGATGCGCCCGTCCATGCCGCGCCGGGCGTAGTGGGCCATGGCGGCCTCGGCGCCCGCGAGGCGGAGGAGGAGCTGGTGCAGGGCCTCGCCCCTGGCGCCGGCGGCCCTCGCGGCCTCCTTCTTGCCGTCCTTCCTCGCCTCTTTCCTGGCGGGGGCCTTCGCCCCGGCCGCGGCCCTCTCCCGGGGGACGCCGTTGGCGGCGGCCGCCACCTCAGCCTCCTCGATGGCGGCCGAGATGACGAAGTCCTCGAAGGTGTGGTCGTCGCGCAAGTAGAGCTCGGACTTGCCGCGCTTCACCTTGTAGAGCGGCGGCTGGGCGATGTAGAGGTGGCCCTTCTCGATCAGGTCGCGCATGTGCCGGTAGAAGAAGGTGAGGAGCAGGGTGCGGATGTGGGAGCCATCCACGTCCGCGTCGGTCATGATCACGATCTTGTGGTAGCGCAGGCGCTGAAGGTCGAATTCCTCCTTGATGCCCGCCCCGATGGCCGTGATCATGATGCGGATTTCCTCGTGGGCGAGCATCTTGTCGAGCCGCGCCTTCTCGACGTTGAGGATCTTGCCCTTCAGCGGGAGGATGGCCTGGAAGTTCCGGTCGCGCCCCTGCTTGGCGGAGCCGCCGGCGGACTCGCCCTCGACCAGGAAGAGCTCGCAGCGGGCGGGGTCGCGCTCGGAGCAGTCGGCCAGCTTGCCGGGGAGCGAGGCGCCGTCGAGGGCGCCCTTGCGCCGGGTGAGGTCGCGGGCCTTGCGGGCCGCCTCGCGCGCCTGGGCGGCGTTGACTACCTTCTCCACGATGCGCCTGGCGACGGGCGGGTTCTCCTCGAAGTAGGAGTTCAGCCCCTCGTTCACCGCCTGCTCGACCAGGCCCTTCATCTCGGAGTTGCCCAGCTTGGCCTTGGTCTGCCCCTCGAACTGGGGGTCGGGCAGCTTCACGCTCAGGATGGCGGTGAGGCCCTCGCGCACGTCCTCGCCGCTGGGGGCGGGGCTGTTCTTGAGGAGGTTGTTCGCCTGGGCGTAGCGGTTGATGCTGCGCGTGAGGGCGCTGCGGAAGCCGATGAGGTGGGTGCCGCCCTCGGTGGTGTTGATGTTGTTGGCGAAGGTGAAGAGCGTCTCGTTGTAGCCGTCGTTGTACTGGAGGGCCACCTCGATGATGGTGCCGTTCTTCTCGCGCGTGACGTAGATGGGCTTCTTGTGGACGGCCTCGCGGGCGCGGTTGAGGTGCTCGACGAAGGAGACGATGCCCCCCTTGTAGAAGTACTCCTCTTTCTTCCCGGAGCGGGTGTCCTCAAGGACGATCCTGAGGCCGCTGTTCAGGTAGGCCATCTCGCGCAGCCGGGCCGAGAGGACGTCGAAGCTGAACTCGGTCATCTCGAAGATCTGGGCGTCCGGCTTGAAGGTGACGGTGGTGCCGCGGGACTGGATCTTGCCCTCCCGCTTGAGGGGGGCCTTGGGCACGCCGCGGGCGAAGGAGATCTTGTGGACGTGGCCGTCGCGGCGGATCTCGCAGTGGAGCCACTCCGAGAGCGCGTTCACGCACGAAACGCCCACCCCGTGGAGACCGCCCGAGACCTTGTAGGCGCTGTGCTCGAACTTGCCCCCCGCGTGCAGCTTGGTGAGCACCACTTCGGCCGCCGAGACCTTCTCGGTGGGGTGGGCGTCCACGGGGATGCCGCGCCCGTTGTCGCGGACGGTGACCGAGCCGTCCTCGTTGATGGTCACCTCGACGAGGTCGCAGAAGCCCGCCATCGCCTCGTCGACGCTGTTGTCCACCACCTCGTAGACCAGGTGGTGCAGGCCCGAGGGGCCCGTGCTGCCGATGTACATGGCGGGCCGCTTGCGGACGGCCTCGAGCCCTTCGAGGACGCGGATGTCCTTCGCGGCGTACCCGCCCGTGCGCGCACTCTCCTTCGCAGCCCTCGCGCGGGGGCTTTCCTTCCTCGTTTTCGTTGCCATGGTCCCTTTCTGCGTCCCTCGGCGCGGGGGCGGCCCTCAGCGCGCGCTCAGGATCCCCTTTTCGATGTGAAAGCGGCCGGCGCCTGCGCCGCCCGCGCGGGAGCCCGGCGCCTCGGTCGAGGTGATGAACACCTGGGCGCCCGTCGCCGCCAGGTGGCCGAGCACGTCCCCGCGGCACCGCTCGTCAAGCTCGGAACTGAGGTCGTCCAGCAGGATGATGGGCTCCTCCCCCCGGGCCGCCCGGAAGCTCCCCGCGGCGGCCATGACCAGGGCGAGTGTCAGGAGCCGCTGCTCCCCCTGGGAGGCCGCGTCGCGGGCCCGCCGCGTTCCCAGGCGGATGCGGAAGTCGTCGAGGTGCGGGCCCCACTGGGTGACGCCCCGCCGCCGCTCCTCCGCGGCCGCCCGCGCGGCACTCTGCGCGAGCACCGCCTCGGCCGCCGCTTCCGGGTCTTCCTCCCCCCCGGCCAGGTGCTCCCAGGTCTCCCCAGAGAGGCCCGTCCCCTCGGCCGTATATTCCACCTCGATCCTCCGGCCCAGGGCCGAAGCGAGGCTGCACTCGAGGAGGGCCAAGTGTCCGCGGAGAGAACCCAAATAGCGCTGCCTGCGGGCGACGATCCGGGCGGCGGACTTCAGGAACCGGCGGTCCCAAACAGCCAATATATCAGAGTTGGCCCCCCCTTTCAAAAGCCGGTTGCGCTCGGCGAGGAGCCGGTTGTACTCCCGGGCAGCGGCCAGGTGCGCGGGGTTCTCGGCCGCGAGCGCCCGATCGAAAAAGGCTCGCCGCAAGGCCGGGCCCTCCTTGACGATCTGGAGGCTCTCGGGAAAAAAGACCGCCGTGTGCACCTGGTCCAGGTAGGATAGCAGGTCCCCTTCCTCCTTCCCGTTCACCCGGTACTTCCGCTCGTGGTCCTGGACCGCGGCCTCCAGCGTCACCCCGGCGGCGGCCCCCTCCTCGCGGCGGAACTCCCCCCGCAGATACATCCCCAGCTGGCCCTCTTCGATCATCCCCCTCCGGGAGGCCCGGCGGAACGACCGCAGCCGCGTGAGGAAATGGATGGCTTCGAGGAGGTTGGTCTTCCCCGCCCCGTTGGGCCCAAAGAGATAGTTAAACCCCGGCGCGGGCTCGAGGGAGAGGGCGGGATAGTTGCGGAAATGTCTCAGCGCAAGGCGCACCAGCCGCACGGGAGGGTTCTTCCTAGTTTCTTGGGTTTGGATCTTTAGGATCAAAGAATAGTAGAAGTAGTAGGGGCTGTGGATTTGTGGGAAGACGTGCAAGTGGCTGATATGCAATTTCTTTTGGGGGCGATGGCTGTGAGGTTCCGGGCACGGAAGGGCGGACGCCGGGCAGGGCCTGCCCGGGAATCCCCAGGGGAGCCGGGCGGCTCATGGGTTTTCCACAACCTTTCCCGGCGTCATACCGAGGCCTCGGTCTTTTCCCTGAGGAGCTGGACGGTGGCGGCGAACTCGGGGTCCTTGCGCATCAGCTCGCGGATCTTGTTGGTGGAGTGGATGACGGTGGAGTGGTCCTTCCCCCCGAAGCGGCGGCCAATCTCGGTGGTGGAGGCGCGGGAGAGCTCTCGGGAGAGGTACATGGCGATCTGGCGCGGAAGGGCGACGGACTGGGAGCGGTTCTTGGACTTGAGGTCGGGTACCCTGACCTGGAAGTGCTCGGAGACGATGCGCTGGATCTGATCGATGCTCGCCGCGCGGGAGGGCTCGCGGATGATGCCCTTGAGGACCTCCTGGGCCATGGGGACGTCGATGTCCGCTCCGTGGAGGGAGGCGTGGAAGATGATCTTGATGAGGCAGCCCTCCAGTTCCCGGACGTTGGAGCGGGCGCGCTCGGCGATGTAGTGGGCCACCTCGGAGGGCAGGGCGAAGTTCTGCTCCGCCGCCTTCTTCTGGAGGATGGCGACCTTGGTCTCGAAGTCGGGCGCGCCGATGTCCGCTGTCATCCCCCAGATGAAGCGGGTCTTCAGGCGGTCCTCAAGCCTCGGCATGTCCTTGGGCGTCTTGTCGCTGGTGATGACGATCTGCTTTCCCGTCTCGTAGAGGGCGTTGAAGGTGAAGAAGAACTCCTCCTGGGTGCGTTCCTTGCCCGCGATGAACTGCACGTCGTCCACCAGGAAGGCGTCGATCTTGCGGTGCTTGCTCCGGAACTCCGCCATGCGGTTGTGCTGGAGGGAGGAGATGAGCTCGTTGATAAAGTTCTCGGACGAGGTGTAGTGCACCCGCGTCCCAGGGCGCGCCTCCAGGAGGCGGTGCCCGATGGCGTGGAGGAGGTGGGTCTTTCCCAGCCCGACGCCGCCGTAGAGAAAGAGCGGGTTAAGGTTGCTCCCCGGGGCCTCGGCGACTCGCAGGGCGCACGCGTGGGCGAACTCGTTCGAGCCGCCGATCACGAAGGTGTCGAAGGTGTACTTCGGGTTGAGGAAGTCGGGCTTGGCGGGCGCGGCGGCCGGGGGGGCGGGCGCGGCGGGGCGAGGCGCCAGCGCCGGGGGGGCGCCGTTCGCGGCGGCCGCCCAGCGGAGCGACAGCGCCTCCCCGCTCTCTTGCCGGAGGATGGACTCGACGAGGCCGCTGTAGCGGGTCCGCAGGGTGTCCAGGGAGAAGGGGTCGGGGGCCTCCACAGTGAGGGTGCCGCCTTCCCAGACGACCGGGCGCGTCCCGGAGAACCAACGCTCGAACGCCTGGGGAGAAACCTCGTCCCGGACTCTTCCCAGGCATTTTGTCCACAGATTCTGCATTGGAGGACCGCCGTCCGAAAAAGCCGAATCGATAGTATGAATTCGGTGCGCCCGGCGCACGATTCTCCCTCAGCCGGGCAACCCAAGGGGCGGAGTGGGAGTCGAGCGCGCTAAGATTTCCACAACCGGGCGGGGCATTGCAAGCTTTTTCCACAGGAGAGGCGCAGAAAGTTTGTATTAGGCTGATTTTTTGTGGGTAACCGGCGCGGCTGGGGACGGTGGGGAGGGAGGACGACTGGCCCTCCAGGGTTCTTGACAGGGGGGAGGCGCAAGGCTAAGGTAGGCGCGGTTTTTCCCAGGCGGCCGGCGACGGCCGCGATTTTGCGCCCCCGGGCCCTGCCCGGCGGCGAGACGAGGCCCAGGCGACGTGAAGCGGACGTACCAGCCGAACCGGAACAAGAGGGTGAAGACCCACGGTTTTCGCCGGAGAATGAAGACCACGGGCGGCCAAGGCGTGCTCAAGCGCCGTCGGACGAAGGGGCGAAAGCGCCTGACCGTATCCGGCTGAAGGGGCGGTTCGGTTCGCCCCTCCGGGGGGACGGGCCGGTGAGCCAGAAATTCCGGCCGCAGATGCGCATCCGCCGGGGGGCGGAGTTCGCGCTCGTGCTGCGCAAGGGCCGGAAGCGGGGCAATCCCCTTTTCACCCTCCACATTCTGCGCACCGAGGGGGCCGCCGTCCGCCTGGGGGTGATCGCCTCGCGCGGGGCGGGCGGGGCGGTCCAGCGGAACCGCGCCAAGCGCCTGCTCCGCGAGGCCTTCCGGCGGCTGCGGCCGGGCCTCCCCCCCGGCTTGGACATGGTCGCGGTGGCGAAGAGGCCGCTTGCGGAGGCGGGGCTGAGCGATGTGGAAGGCGCTTTGCGGGACGCGCTGGACCGGCCGGGCCGGTGAGGCGCGCCGCGGCCCTCTCGCCGCCCTCCTGGCCGGCGCCGCCATGGTCCTTATCCGGGCGTACCAGTTGCTGATATCGCCCTTGCTGCCCGGGCACTGCCGCTTCGAGCCCACGTGCTCGCGCTACGCGATGGAAGCCTTCCGCCGCCACCCGCCCCACAGGGCGCTATGGCTCTCCCTTCGCCGGATCGGCCGCTGCCACCCGTTCCACCCCGGCGGGGAAGACCCCGTCCCCTGACTCGCTCAGGCGGAGACTCCTGAATGGAACGCAACGCCGTCATCGCCGCCGCGCTCTCGCTCGCGGTCCTGCTCGTCTGGCAGTACTTGATCCTCCGCCCCATCGAGGAGAAGCGGGTGAGCGAGCGCCAGGCCCAGCAGGCGGCGCGGAAGAAAGAGCCCGCGGCGCCCCCCCTCGCCTCCCCCGCTCCGGCCCCCGCGGCGCCCCCCGCCAGCGCCGCGGCCGAGAAGAGCGCCGCGGCCGGGAAGGAGGAGCTCGTCCGGGTGGACGCCGGGGTCGCGGTCTTCGAGTTCACGAACCGCGGCGCCGGGCTCGTCTCGGCCCGCCTGACGCGCTACCTCACGGACAAGGGCCAGCCCGTCGAGCTCGCACCGGGCGGGAGCCCGCGCCTGCGGCCCCTCTACTTCTGGGGGGGGCCGGCGGCCGAGCGGCTGAACGCCGCCCCCTTCCGCGTCGAGGGGAGCGCGCCCGCCCTCACGCCCGGGAGGCCCCAGGGGGAAGTCCGCTTCGTCTACCGCGGCCCCGGCGGGCTCGCGGCCGAGAAGGCGCTCAGCTTCCGCCACGGCAGCTACGCCGTCAGCCTGCGGGTGAAGGTGGAGGGCGCCCAGGGCCCCATCGGGATCGCCCTGGGGCCCGAGGCCGGCGGGAGCGACGGCAACACCTACGGGGGGGTGATCGAGGGCCCCATGAGCTACGTGGGGAAGAAGCTCCTCTACGACGCCCCCGAGGCGGGCAAGCCCGTCGCGCACAAGGCGGAGGTGCGCTGGACGGCGCTCCAGTCCAAGCACTTCCTGATGGCGCTCGTCCCGCGCGGCGGCACCCAGGGCGCCGAGGCGCACTTCCTGCGCGAGAAAGACGGGGGCGTGAAGGAGTACGCCGTGGTGGTGCCCCTGGCGGGCGGGGAGGCCGCCCTCGACTTCTACGCGGGCCCCAAGGAGACCGAGCGCCTGGCCGCCCTGAAGGTGAACCTGGAGGACTCCCTCGACTACGGCATCTTCTCCTTCATCTCCCGCCCCCTGATGGCGGTGCTGCGGGCGCTCCACGCCGTCTCGGGCAACTGGGGCGTGGCCATCATCCTGCTCACCGTCCTCGTGAAGATCATCTTCTACCCGCTCACCCACGTGAGCATGAGGAACATGAAGGAGATGCAGAAGCTCCAGCCGCGGATGGAGCAGCTGCGCACCCTCTACAAGGACGACCGGGGGAAGCTCAACGAGCAGGTCATGGCCCTCTACCGGGAGCACAAGGTGAACCCGATGAT
>MGDP01000137.1 GCA_001790955.1 Candidatus Tectomicrobia bacterium RIFCSPLOWO2_12_FULL_69_37 | reverse complement strand
GGAGCTTCGTGTTTTCTCCCGAAAAATCTTGACTTTTCCCGTCCCATCGCGAAATTTAAGGATGTCTCTCTGACGCTGCATCCATTGGATGGGGTTGGCGCGCCATGCAACCGCCCGGCAAGACATATGCGCTGGTGAATCCTCCCACGCCCGCCACCCACCGGGCGGGGGTGGAGGAGACCGAAAGCGGCGTGCCCCCTCCGGCGTCGGGCGCCGGAGAGCGCGCCGCCATCTCCGGGAAAAAGCCTCCCGCGATCAGGATCGACACCGTCTTCGCACGGCACGCCTCGGCCGAGGAGGCGCGGCGGCTGGCCACGCGCCTCGAGGCGCTGGACCGGATCACCCGGGTCCTGGGATCCAACGTGGAGCCGCAGATGCTCATCAGCGCCCTCGCCCGCGAGGTCCGGGCGCTGGTCCCGTGCGAGCGGTGCCTGCTGGCCTCCTGGAAGCCGGGCCCCAACCAGGTTCACTTCTGGCACGTGGAGTCGGACATCGAGGTCGGCCTTCCCCCTGCGGAGCTGGGCCTCGACGGGACCACTGTTTCCTCCGTCTACCGGACCCTCAAGCCGAACTACATCTCCGATTTGCGGAAAGAAGAGGGGCCCTGGTCGGCCTGTCTCGCCGAGGCGGGATTCCGCAGCGTCCTGGTCATCCCCGTCCCTCTGGACGGCAAGTGCGCGGCCCACCTGGCCGTGGGAAGCGTGCGCACGGACGCCTTCTCTCCCGAGCAGATCGAGCTGCTCCAGGCCCTCACCCCGCATCTGGGCATGGCGATCCGCAACGCCACCCTCTTCTCGCGCTGGCAGATCCTGTCCGAGCTCAACCAGAAGCTCAACCAGAACCTGGAACTCAACCACACGCTCGGAAGCATCGCCCAGGCGGCGGGCGAGCTCCTGAAGGCGGACCACTCGCGCATCTTTCTCCTCGATGAGGCCTCCGGGACGCTCCAACTGCACGCGACGCATGGGCGCATCCCCCCGCCCGCGGACCGTCCCCTCGTCTTCGCGACGGGCGAAGGCCTCATCGGGAAGGTGGCCGAAACCGGCCAGCCGGTCATCGTCCCCGACGTCCAGGCCAGGCCGGATTGGGCGACGCCCGGCTGGGCGCGCCTCCACGACATCCGCTCCTACATCGCCTGCCCCGTGCGCGACGCCGAGCGGACCATCGGCGTCATCACCTGCATGGCCCAACGCGCCGATTTCTTCGGACCGGAGGAACTCGACCTGCTGGGAACCCTCGCCTCCCAGGCGGCCATCGCCATCCGCAACAGCAAGCTCTACGCGGAATCCGAGAGCCAGCGGGCGCGCATGTCCACCCTCGTCGAGGTCACCCAGTGGCTCTCCCGGGGCCTGGATCTTCCCAACATCCTCAAGTCCATCTCCGAGGCGGCCGCCCGGCTGTTCGGGGGAGAGGCGGGTTTCCGCCTGCGCGAGGAGGATTTCCTGGTGCGGGCGTGGACAACGCCCGGAGCGACCCGCGTCATGCCCCAGGAGCGGATCCGCATGGGCGAGTCCGCGAGCGGCCTCGCCGCCCAGACCGGCCAGCCCGTCATCATCCACGACGTCGCCTCCGATCCGCGCGTCCTGCCCGCCCACCGCGAGGCGGCCTCGGTCACGGCGGGCCACACCGGGGCGCTCCTGTCCCTCCCCATCCGGGCGGGGGAGCGCATCCTGGGAACCCTCAACATCTACCGGGAGAGCGGCTACCGCTTCGACCCCTCGGTCGTCGACCTGGCCACCAGCCTCGCGAACCACGCCGCCCTCGCCATCGAGAACGCCCGCCTCCACCAAGCCGCCGTCTCCCAGCTCACCGAGCTCGCCGCGCTGCAAGAGACCGCCAAGGCGCTCACCGCCGAGCGGGAACTGCCGGGCCTCCTGAACAAGATCGCCGAGTGCGGAGCGGGACTGCTGGGCGCCGACCGCTGCCTCATCCTCACCCTGGACAGGGCGGGGGAGCAGGCCGAACTGCTCTACCACCACGGGCTCTCCGAGAACTACCTCGAGGTCCTGCGGGAGAATTCCCAGCAACTCATGGCCCGCCGCCTGACCGAAGGCAGCGGCGCCATCGCGATCTCCGACGTCCGCGAGGATCCCCGCTTCTCCCTCCCCGCCCAGGTAGCCGAGAGCGAGGGGTTCCGCTCCCTCCTGCTCCTCCCCCTCCTCCACGAGAACAAGGCCTTCGGCGCGCTGAATTTCTACTGGAACGGCACCCGCGCCTTCGCGCCCCCGGAGATCTCCCTCTCGCAAGCCTTCGCGGACCAGGCGGCCACCGCCATCCAAAAGGCCCGCCTCCTCGAGGACGCCCGGCGGCGCGCGAAGCGGCGCGAGATCTCGGCCGAGGTCGCCAAGGCGGCCGCCTCGACGATGGAGCCCGCCGCCCTCTTCCGGACGATCGCGCAAGAGATCCGCCGCGCCGTCCCGTGCGAGCGCTGCGTCATCGCGCGCGCCCCATCGCTGGACCCCGGGACGCACCGCTACCTTCACATCGCCTCCGACATCGCGTCCATCCAGGAGAACCCGAACGCGCAGGAGGTGAGCGCGTGGATCCACCGCGAGGTCTACATGACCAAGCGGATCCTGCGCATCCCGGACCTCGCCGCCGGGGACCTGCCGCTGCTGCGTCCCATGGTAGAGGGCGGCTTCCGGTGCCTGATCGTGGTCCCCATCTTCCAGGACGAGCAGTGCGTGGCCCACTTTTCCGTCTGGAGCACCCGCCCCCGCGCCTTCACGGCGGAAGACGAGGAGATCCTCGTCTCGGTCGCCGGGCATCTGGGTGCCGCGATCCGCAATTCGGCGCTTTTCAGGATGGCCCAGGAGCGGGCGTCCCGCCTGAGCGTCCTTCACGACCTCAACCGGAAGATCAACCAGAACCTCGGCCTCAACGAAGTGCTCCAGAGCATCGTCGAGGCCGCGGTGACCCTGACCGGCGGGGAATTCTCCCGCATCTTCCTGCTCGACCCCGCCGCCCAGCGGTTTCAGCTGGGAGCGTTCCACGGGCATTTCCCCCCTCCCGAGGAGCCTGCCGCGACCTACGCGCTGGGCAAGGGGCTTCTCGGGCAAGCGGTCCTGCACGGCCGGGCCATCCGGGTCGGGAACGTCCAGGACGACCCCGATTTCACCCAGCCGGAATGGGCCCGCCGCGAGGGGATCCACTCTTACATCGTCCAGCCCATCCTGCACGGGGAAAACATCGTCGGGGCCATCAACTGCCTCTCCCGGCGGGAGGACCTCTTCGGCGAGGAGGACCTGGAGCTCTTGGGCGCGCTGGCCTCCCAGGCCGCCATCGCCATCGAAAACGCCCGCCTCTTCGCCGAGACCCGGGAGCGGGCCGTGCGGCTGGAGCTGGCCGGGGAGATCACCAAGGCCCTCGCCTCCACCCTCGAGCCCGAGGAGCTCTTCCGGACGATCATCCGGGAGATCCGCCGCGCCGTTCCCTGCGAGCGCTGCGTCATCGGCTCCCTCGACCCCGAGACCCGCCGCTACCGCGCCTGGCACTTCGAGTCGGACATCGAGCTGGGCCTCCGGGCGGACTCCTTCGACGACGAGGGAACCTGGTGGGACAGGGAGGTCTACGCGGACAGGCGCCTGGTGAATTACCCCGACATCAGCGGCATCCCCCATCCGCGCGCGCAGGAGATGGCGAGCGCCGGGGTGAGGAGCGCGCTGGCCATGCCCGTCCTCCAGGACGGGGAGTGCACCGCCCACCTCTTCCTGGCCAGCCTGCGGCCTGCCCACTTCACCCGGGACCACGAGCGGCTCCTCACTTCCCTCTCGGACTACCTTGGCATGGCCATCCGGAACGCCCGTCTCTTCCAGGCGTCGGAAGAGAAGAAGCGCCACCTCGAGCTCACCGCCCGGATGGCGAAGGCGGTCGCCTCCACCCTCGAGCCGCAGGAGATCTTCCGAATCATCGTGCGCGAGATCCGCCGCGCCGTCCCCTGCGAGCGGTGCGTCATCAGCTCCTACGACGAAAGGGCCGGCCGGATGGACTACTGGCACCTCGAGTCCGAAGTGGAGGTGGGCACGCCCCCCGCCTCCGCTTGGCTGGGCAAGCAGGTGTACCTGACGAACCAG
Source organism: Candidatus Tectomicrobia bacterium RIFCSPLOWO2_12_FULL_69_37 (assembly GCA_001790955.1). Lineage (GTDB taxonomy): Bacteria > UBA8248 > UBA8248 > UBA8248 > UBA8248 > 2-12-FULL-69-37. The sequence continues at coordinate 27,638 of MGDP01000137.1, read as the reverse complement.
CTTCACCACATCCCCGACCTCATGGCTCCCGGGTGGGAGGCGTCGAGCCGCCATCTGACCCGCGGCGGCCTGCGGAGCATCCTCTTCGTCCCCATCCTCCAGGGCGGCCGCTGCGTCGCCAACCTGGGCGTGTCGAGCACGCGTCCCAACGCGTTCTCCGGCGCCCACGAGCGCCTCCTCACCGCCGTGGCAGAGCACCTGGGGGCCGCCATCCGCAACGCCACCCTCTACCGCACGGCCGAGGAGCGGGCTTCGCGCCTGGCCACCCTGAACCTCCTGAACAAGGGGATCACCGAGAACCTTCAGGTTTCCGAGGTCTTCGACAGCATCACCGGCGCCGTTGTGGAACTCCTGCACGCCGACCATTGCCTGATCTTCATGCTCGACAAGCCCTCCTCCTTCCTCCTCCTGCGGGCCAGCCGGGGGATCTTCCCGGTGCTCGCGCCCGAGAACCTCAAGTTCCGTCCCGGCGAGGGGGTGACCGGCTGGGTGGCCCGGGAGGGGCGCCCGCTCCTCCTCCCGAACCTCCTGGAAGACTCCCGGTGGGTGGACAAGGGGTGGGGAGCCGGCCAGGGGGCCCGCTCCTACATCTGCCAGCCCATCATCTACGGGAAGGAAGTGATCGGGGTCCTCGGCGCCTTCTCGGGAAAGGAGGGCTTCTTCACCGAGGAGGACCTGGGCTTCGTGGGTGCGCTCGCCTCCCAGGCGGCGATCGCCATCCAGAACGCCACCCTCCACGAGGAGGAGCGCCGCAGCCGCGAGTTCTTCCGGAGCGTGGTGAAGGACAACGCCGACGCCGTCGTGCTGACCAATCCGGAGGGGAAGATCATCCTCTGGAACCCGGCGGCGGAGCGATTCTTCGGCCGCGCCGAGGGCGAAGTGCTGGGCCGCTCGCTCGCCCGGCTCATCGTCGTGCCGGAGGCCATCGGCGAATGGCAGAAGACGATCGGCGAGAAAACCCGCAAGCTCCTGGCCGAGGGGGGAGCCTTCACCTTCGAGGCCGAGCGGATGCGGAAGGACGGCTCCCTCCTCCCCGTGAGCATCACCGTCTCGCCCGTGATCAACGCCAGGGGAGACGTCATCGCCCTCTCCTCCATGTACAAGGACCTGACGGAGCAGAAACGGGCGGAGCGGGAGCGGGAGGAGTACGTCGAGCGGCTCAAGACGCTGAACATGCTCAGCCAGAAGATCGGGACCACGCTCGACCTCGAGGAGGTCCTCGACTTCATCGTGGACTCGGCCGCCTGGCTCCTGGACGTGCCCTTCGCGAGCATCTACCTCCTCCAGGGCGGGAAGCTGGAGATCCACGCCTTCCGCGGCTGGCTCCACCCCCGGCTCCGCGGCCACGTCTTCGAGGTCGGGGACGGAGGGGTGGGCCAGGTGGCCGAGAAGGGCGACCTCGTCTACATCGAGAACGTGGCGGAGGATCCCCGCTGGCCCTTCCCCGAGGAGTCCAGGCGCCACGGCCTCAGCTCCTTCCTCGGAGTTCCGCTGAAGAGCGACAACAAGGTGGCCGGCGTCCTCTGCTGCATGACCCTGGACCGGCGGCGGTTCCGCAAGGATCAGTACGAGCTCATCATGGCGTTCGCCAACCAGGCGGCCATCGCGGTCAAGAACGCCGGGGTCTACTCGCAGCTGGAGGAATCGTTCCAGGAGCTCCGGCGCACCCAGCGGCTGATGATCCGCACCGAGAAGCTCTCCTCCCTGGGCGTGCTCGCCGCCGGCGCCGCCCACGAGATCCTCAACCCGGCCAACATCATCGGCATACGCGCCCAAAGGCTGGCGAAGTGGAGCACAGAGGGGAGCCGCGAGCAGCAGGCGTCGGAGATGATCCTCCGCAACGTGCGCCGCATCACCCGCATCTGCGACGACCTGCGGCGCTTCTCCCGGGACGAGCCCCCGTCCCTGGAGCGGTTCAACCCCAACGAGACGCTGCGGGACAGCCTGCGCCTGCTCGACCACAAGCTGCGGCAGGGGGACATCCGCGAAAGCCTGGATCTCGAGGACGGCGGCGAGACCCTGTGGGCGGACCGCCACCAGATCCAGCAGATCTTCATGAACCTCTTCGCCAACGCCCTCGACGTCATGCCCGCGGGCGGGAGGCTGGGCGTCTCCTCCCGGCGGGCCCGGCTGGACGGGACGGACTGGTGGGAGGCGCGCGTCTCCGACAGCGGGCCGGGCGTCCCCGACGACATCCTGGCCCGCATCTTCGATCCGTTCTTCACCACCAAGCCCGAAGACAAGGGGACGGGGCTCGGGCTCTCCGTCTCGCTCGGAATCGTGGAAAGCCACGGAGGGAAAATCTGGGCCGAGAACAGCCCCGCGGGAGGGGCGACCTTCGTCGTTCAGCTTCCCCTCGCCAAAAGGAGGAGGAAACATGCCCCGGATGGTAATCGTGGATGACGAACCGGAAGTGCTGGAGGAGCTGGCGGAGGTCTTCGGCGAGTACGGCTACGAGATCGAAACCGCGCGGGAGGGAGAAGAGGCGCTCCGCAAGGTGAAGGAGAAGCGGCCCCACGTGATGCTGCTCGACATCCGCATGCCCGGGATGGACGGCCTCGAGGTGCTGCGGCGCGTGCGGGAGGTGGACCCCTCGCTGGGCGTCATCATGGTGACGGCGGTCATAGAGGAAGGTCTCGCCAAGGAGGCGATGAGGCTGGGGGCCTTCGACTACATCACCAAGCCCATCGACCTGGACTACCTGAGGACCAGCGTGGTCATCAAGATCATCAACATGCTGGGCTCGGATCCCATCGAATGAAGGGCGGCGCTACTCCCCGAAGCACACTACCCGGTTCTCGCCGCCGCCCTTGGCGCGGGAAAGCGCCTCGTCCGCCTGCCGCACGATCGTCTCCGGGCTCTCGCCCGGCGCCGGGAAGCAGGAGAGGCCGACGCTCACGGTGACCCGCCCTGCCTCGGGCTGCTTCTCCTCTCCCTCCGGCTGGATCCGCATCTCCTCCACCGCCTGCCGGAACTTCTCGGCCACCCGCTTGGCCCCCTCCACACCGGTCTCCGGCAGGACAATCGCCATCTCCCCCGTCCCGTAGCGCGCCGCGATGTCGGAGCGGCGGAGCAAAAGCTGGAGGCAGCCGGAAACCCCCTGCAGGATCCGATCCCCGAAGAAGGGGCCGAGGGAGCCGCCGAGCGCCTCAAACCGGTCCACATCGGTCAGGCAGAGCGCCACCGGATGGCCGTGCCGTCCGGCGCGGTAAAGCTCCTGGGCGAGGCGCCGGTCGAAGTAGCTCCGGTTGTAGAGGGAGGTCAGCGCGTCCACGGCCACCATCTCCGAGAGGAGGACGTTCTCCATCGCGATGCTGAGATGCCGGCCCATGGAAGCCATCAGGAGGCGCTGCGCCTGGCCGATGGGACGCGGGAGCCGGTAGGCCGCGAGCAGCACGCCCAGCAGCCGCCCCTTGGAGGCGAGGGGGCACCCCAGGGTCACCTTCAGATCCGGCGTCTCGGCTGGGTCCTTCGACTGCGGCGGATAACCGATGGGGAGGGAGATCGTGTTCTCGGAGGCCACAATCCTCCGCCGGGAGGCCACCCGGCCGAGGAGACCGAGGAAGGCGTCCAGGCGGGCAAGCTGGGCCTCCTCGGGCCCGGTCAGCCCGCGGTGGTTGCGGAGAAGGAACTCTCCGTCCGCCCCGGCCAGGCTGAAGAGCAGGACCGCGTCGGCGTTCAGAGTGTCCCGGACGACGTCGAGGGCCTCCCCTTCGCGGCCGTTCTTGAGGTCCCGCTGCACGCTCGCCAGGGCCGCGATGCGGCTGATGGCGTCGATCTCGAGGTTCCTCAGCATCAGCTCGTCCGCGTACTTCTGCATGTTCTGGTGGAGATGGGTGTTCTCGCGCTTGAGCTGGTACAGGCGAAGCGCCCGGCGGCAATAGGCCAGCAGCGTTTGCCGCTCGATGGGCTTGTTCAGGAACGAAAAGACCCCTTCGTCGAGGGATTTCGCCACCACGTCGCTGGTGCCGTAGCCCGTTACGATGATCGACTCCGCGTCGGGATTCGCCTGCCGCACGCCCTGAACCACCTCGATCCCCGCCCCGTCCGGAAGCCGGTAGTCCACCACCGCGAGCGCCACATCCACCTGCCTGAGGAGGACGGCGGCCTGCGCGGCGCTCCGGGCGCAGAGGACCACGTAGCCCTCCGCCTCGAGGAGCTGCTGAAAGTAGGAGAGGACCGAGGGGTCGTCCTCCACTAGCAGTACGGCCTGGGACTCCTTCCGCACGATTCATCTCCCTGCGGGAGCACCCCGCCCTTTCCGATCCGCAACGGGGGAGAAGCGCCCCCGAAGGGCGGAAGCCGGGGAACCGGACGGGCATCGAGAGAACCGCAACATGGTAATAAAAGAGCTATCCATCTGGCAACGGATATTTTTGTCATGCCAATGAATATTCCGGAGGGGCGGCTTTCCGCCCCGGGGGGGCGCAAATGCAAAACACCCATTTTCCCCGGAACCGGCCGGCGATGCCTGGAGAGAGCGGTCCCCCGCCCGGCCGCCCCGGCCGATGGGCCGGCCGGCGATCCTCAAGGCATGGTGAAGGCCTTGTCGGGCCGGATCTTGTAGATGACGCGCACCTCCCCGGCCCGGCGGTTCGGGTAGGTGTCCTTGCCCAGGTATTTCTTGGCGAGCCCGTCGATGTGGGCGTCGGCCCCCTGCTCGGTGACCTCCACCACGGTGCCCTGGAGCCCCAGCCAGCGGTACATGTTCTCCGGGTCCACGACGGCCAGGGAGACCTTCTTCCGGGCGCGCATGTTCCTGTCCTTGAGCCGCCCCTTGGCCGAATTCACGCGGATGAGGCCGCCCTCGGTGTCGAACCACACGGGGGAAACCTGGGGGGCTCCGCTCGCGTTCGTGGTCGCGAGGAAGACGAGGGCCTTGCTCTTCAGGATGGCGGCGTGGCTTTCGGGGACCTGCGCATGCGATGGGGACATGGACATCCTCCTGGTATCCGCCTCAGCGGCAGTGCGGCATGACTTCCTTGGCGAACATCTCCAGCGTCTCGTCGAACCCCTGGACGGGGGGATCGATCATCAGGCTCTTCACCCCGTAGCCCTCCATCTCCCGGAGCCGCCTTATGCAGTCTTCCGGCGTGCCGGTGATGGTGAAGCGGTCCAGGATGTAGTCGGTGATGAGGGCGACGTGCTTGGGGCTCCTCCAGTCGGTGACGTCGAAGTTGCCGAGAAGATGCCGGATCTCGGGCTTGCGCTCATCGGGCACCGACTCCAGCGTCATCCGGAAGTTGTGGTGGGCCCGGTTGGCCACCCGGGCGCGCACCCGCTCGCGCGCCTCCCGCCCGTCCCGGCCGAGCGAGACGACGGCGCCGTAGATGACGTCGAGGGGCCCCAGGGACTTGCCACGCTTCTTCCCCCCCTCGCGGATATGGCCCTCCACCCAGTCCACCGTCTCCTTGAACACCCCGCACCCGATGATGACGCCGTCGGCGATCTCGGCCGACAGCTGGATGGTCTTGGGCCCCTCGGCGGAGGTGTAGACGGGGATCTTCCGCTTGCACCACATCTTGACCTTCACGCCCGGCGCGTACTCCACCTCCTCGCCCCCCACCAAGCCCCGGATCTGGCGGATGGCCTCGCGCATGGCGGCGAGCTTGGCCATCTTCTTCCCCAGGGTGTAGACCGGGGTGTCGCCCGAGCCGATGCCGAAGAGGACGCGCCCGCCCGAGAGCTCGTCCAGGGTGGCGATGGCGCTGGCGGCCACGCTGTTGTCGTGGAGGACGGGGTTGGTGACCCCCGGGCCGAGCGGGATCTTCTTGGTGTTCAGGATGGCCACCGCGAGGGCCACGTTGTGGTCGCGGCAGGTCAGGTGGCTCTCGGCGACCCAGACCTGGCCGAAGCCGTTCTCCTCGGCGAAGCGCGCCCGCTTGGCGATGAGGCCCAGGTCGTCCGGCACGAGATGAAGGCTGAAGCGCACGTCGTCGTCCTCCGGTGAATTGGGGTCCCCTATGATTCCCTGGCGGACTTCGGCGAGCTCGGCCGGGCCGCCGACCGCCCGCGAGGCGCCTTACGCTTGCCGCCGGCGCCCCGCCCCTTCCCCAGGGAGCGGGCGATGCGGGCGTACTTGGCGGCGACGGCCTTCTCCGCTCCCTTCCCGATGAACGCCCCGAGGACGCCCTGGTCCTCCGGCACCCCCTCGATCCCCCAGGAGGCGTCCTTGGCCACGATGAAGACCACGTCCTCGTCGTCCGTCGCCACCATGCTGTGGATCGCGTTCGCCGGGATGTGGATGATCCCGCCCGCCGGTACGGTCTTGCGCTTCCCCTCAATCATGGCCTTGAGGGTGCCCTGCTGGACGAAGATGAACTGCTCGTTCGGGTGGCGGTGGGGGCGGCTGCCCGTCCCTGCCGGCTTGTCGATGACCCCGAAGATGATCTTCTTGCCGTCGACCCACACCCCCTCGGAGGTGCTGTAGCTCGCCCCCGCCAGGCCCCGCTTCATGGCCTTGGGGTTGTAGAACGGCATCGCGCTCCCTCCATGCGGGAACACCCTCTCCCCTACATCACCTGGCCGGTGACCAGCACCCGCTTGTCGTGCCCGGCCGGCAGACCCTTGTTCAGGGTGTCGAGGATCCAGTCCATGATGGCCGGGTACAGGTCGGCCGCCACCTCGCCCATCGGGTGGAACACTCCTTCGTAGAGCCAGAGCTCCCTCGGGCAAGTGAGGGTGTTCATGAAGACCTCGACGTCCTCGGGCGGGCAGAGCTCGTCCATGTCGCCCGCCACGAGGAGGTAGTTGGCCTTCAGCTTGGCCGCGACGCCGAGCCAGATGCGGTCGCGCTCCTCGACGAAGGCGTCGAACTTCTCGCTGTCCAGGATGTTCGACATGTACATGTAAATGCGGCGGAAGTTGGGCTGGGCCTGGTTGAAGATGACGTCCGAGGGCCCGACGTTCGCCATCTGCCCGACGACCGCCTTGGGCCGGGGGTCGTGGGCGGCGATCTCCACCGTCCAGCGGCTCCCCATGCTCATCCCGAAGAGGGCGATCTTGCCCGGGTCCACCTCGGGGCGGGCGCAGAGGAAGTCGACCACCTTGGCGCCCGCCCGGGCGTAGTTGTGGTGGTCCACCCAGACCTGGTTGATGTTGCACTCGCCCTGGCCGGGGCCGTCCATCACGCAGACGTTCATGCCGCGCTGGTGGCAGTAGTTGTTCCAGGGGTTGACGGCGTCCTCCTTGATCATGTCCATGCCCGGGATGATGAGCACGGTGGGTTTGGGCCCCGGGCCGGGGGCGGGCCAGAAGTAGATGAAGGCGCGCTTGCCCGGGCCGAACTCGACCTCGTGCTTGGTCATGCCCCCGCCGAGGAGCTCGCGCATCTTCGCGTAGCAGCGCTGCACCCCCGCGTAGTACTCCTTCTTCCTGGGATGGCCGTCCATGGGGATGAGGTGCTGGGCCCGTCCGTAGCAGAGCGCCGCGCGGTGGTAGTGCATGGCCGCCGTGGCGGCGTGGCCCGCGGCGAGCGCCTCCTGGGCCTTCTTCTCCTGGACTCCCGCCTGGCGGGCCCACGCGGGAGGGATGGAGCGCCGGCCCGTGATCCGCTTGTAGACCGCGTTCAGGTCGATCCACCGGAAGCCGCGCTCCAGGCGGGTGCCGAGGATGCCGGGGTGGAGCACATCCTCGTTCGGCGAGAGCGCGAGGAAGTTGTCGAAGATCCAGTTCTGTTCCGCCCGGGGGGCTGGCCGGCGCATGGTATCAAAGTCCTCCTGTGGGGGCGGGGGCGCCCCCCGCCAAGCAACGAGCCTCGGGAAAGACGGGAGCCTAATCCACCTTCGCCCGCTCTCCCATGGCGGCCGGGTCGCTGATCACCTCGACCAGGGCGGGCCTGCCGCAGGCGAGGGCCTGCCGCACGGCCGGGGCGATCTCCTCGGGCCGCTCCGCCCGGAAGCCCTCCGCCCCGAAGTCCCGGGCGATCTGGCTGAGGCTCACCTTCGTGAAGATCCACATGTCGCCCCACTTGTCCGAGGGCTTCCCGTCGTAGGCGGCCATGTAGATGTTCCGCTCCTGGTTCATGGAGCTGTTGTTGTTGACGATGGTGACGCTTGGGATCTTGCAGCGGACCGCCGTCTCGAGCTCCTGCATGTGGTAGTAGAAGCCGCCGTCTCCCGTGATGCACACGACCGGCCGCTCCGGCAGGGCGCACTTGGCTCCCAGCGCGGCCGGGAAGGCCCAGCCCAGGGTGCCCGAGCACTTGATGAGGTCCCATGCCGTGCCGTCCTTCCAGAACTGCTGGGAGAGCCAGACGGCCGAGTGGCCGGTGTCGCAGACGAGCAGAGCGTCGTCCGGCAGGCAGCCGCCCAGCTCCTTCATGATGCGCTCGGGCCGCATGGGGACGGCGGAGGAGCTGCGGTTGGCCTCCTGCGCCTTGCGCCACTCGGCCACCCGCTTCTGCACCTCCTGCACCCAGCCCCCCTTGGGCGCCATGGGCTGGGAGGCGTCGAGCAGGGCCTGAACCGAGACCTTGGCGTCCCCCATGACGGAGACGGAGTTGGGGTAGTTCCGGCCCAGGTCGCGGGGGTCGATGCCGATCTGGATGGCCTCGACGCCGGGCCTGGGCACTTTCCAGAAGTGGGTGAGCTGGCCGCCTGTCTCGCTCCCGACGAAGAGGACGAGGTCGGCCAGGAGCATGATGTCGTTCGAGCAGGCGCGGGAGTAGGTGCCGGGGATGCCGAAGTAGAGAGGATGGAACTCCGGCACCAGGGGCCGGCCCCCCACGCTGGTGGCGATGGGGATGCTGAGCTTCTCCGCGAGGGCGAGGATCTCCTTGCCCGCGCCCGAGGTGCGGGCGCCGCCCCCCGCGACGATGACGGGGCGCTTCGCGGCCTGGAGCCGGGCGAGGGCCCGGCGCACGCTCTCCGGCTCCGGGGCGGGCCGGTGGGGGGGCGTCTGCTTGTAGATCTCCTCGACGATCATGTCGAGGTCCGCCACCTCCTTCTCGATCTCGGCGTGGTTGCCGAAGTACTGGAGGTTGACCGGGCCCGGGGTGCCGGTCGTGGCCTCGCGGAAGGCCTGGCGCACCAGGTCGGGGATGCGGCCCACCTCGTCCACCTGGAGGTTGGCCTTGGTGACGGGGACGAACATAGGGTAGTCGTCCGCCTCCTGGTAGGCCCCCTTGTGCTTGGTGGCGCCGAAGCGGCCGCCGATCATGGAGATGACGGGACTGTGGGCCATGTAGGCGTCGCGGAGCCCCGCCGCGAGGTTCCCCGCCCCCACCGTCTGGGCGGCGCAGACGCCCGGGCGCCCGGAGGCCCGGGCGTAGCCGTCGGCCATGTAGGCCGCGGCCTTCTCACCGTGGGTCAGGACGCGCCGGATGGGCAGGTCGTCCATCTGCGCCAGGGTCTTGCTGAGGATGGAGGGCTTGAAGAAGATGGCCTTCACCCCGTAGCCCACGAGCAACTCCGCCAGGTACCTGGCGCCCAGCATCTTCGGCATTGCCGCCTCCAGAAAACCTCGGTGTGGGTGCGATGGGCCGACCTAGTCCGTTGTGATCTCCTTCAGCTTCAATGGCTTGCCGTTCACCTCGACGAAGCTCTTGAGGGGAACCGGCTCGACGATCAGCTGCTCGGCGTAGCAGCCCTGCTTCGCATTGCGGACGAGGAGCGCGATGCGGTCCCCGGGCGCGTCGGTCTCGAACGAGAGGAAGGTGCGCATCTCGCTGACGCCCGCCTTGACCGTCCCCTTGAGGACGGAGCCCTTGACGTAGTTGTCCATCTCGATCCGGCACTTCGCGCTCTTGAGCTCGATCTTCATCATGTGCGCGTACCGCGCCACCTGGGTGAGCAGTCAGAAACCCACCGCCATGTTGAGGTAGGCCAGCGGGTTGGGGAACTCGTCGCTCCCGCCGATGCGCGAGGGCTCGTCGCAGAAGATGGTGAACTGGCGGGCGCGGCCCATCTTGAGCTGGCCCTTGCCGGGCACGGTCTCGACCTCGGCCGCGTGGGTGCGCAGCAGGCCCTCGGCCGGGAGGTCCGGCTTGTCGATGAGCCGCTGGCCCACGGGAACGGCCTCGGCGAACGAAGGGTCGTTCATCAGATCGTCTCTCTTGGCCATCCCGTTTCTTCTCCTGTATGAAGTGAAGGATCCCTCAATCCTCGACGATGGCGACGGGGCGCACCCAGGCGCCGGTGGCCCCCTTGATGTTGATCGGGAAGCAGGCCACCTTGAAGCCGTGCGGGCGGGGGATCGCGCCCAGGTTCTGGACCTGCTCGATCTGGAGGTACTCGCGGCGGCGGCCCAGGATGTGGTGGCAGGGCATCCAGCCCTCGCGCCTGCCCGCCTTGAGGTCCTTGGACTGGAAGCTGAAGGGGCGGTCGAAGCCGAAGGCGTCGATGGCGATGATCATCACGCCGCAGTCGAGGAGGTACTCGGTCGCCTCGATGCTCATCCCGGGGTGGAGCTCGTCGTAGGCCGGGTCGGCGCGCTTCTCCCCCGTCCCGGTCCAGAGGAGGACGATGTCCCCCTTCTTGACCTGGTAGCCGATCTTCCGGAGCGCCTCCTCGATGTCGGCCCGGGTGATGTACTCCCCCGTCTTCTTGTGGCGCAGGTCGAGGCGCACCCCGTCCGCGAAGCACCACTCGAGCGGCACCTGGTCGATCCGCCGGGCGGGCTTCCCCGCGACGGTGGGGCCGTAGTGGTAGGGGGCGTCCATGTGGGTGACCGAGTGGGTCGAGACCTTGACGAACTCCATCCCCCCGCCCAGGCCGTCGTGGAGGTCCTCGGGGCTCACGCCGTACTTCTGCGCGGTGCGGATGGCGTTGGTGCGGTGATCGAGGAACTCCAGCTCGGGCGGGCGCGGCTCGTGAGAGCCGTTCTCCATCGGGCTGCTCAGGTCGATGAACCGCGTTGCGCACATAGGCAAGGTCCTCCGCTCACGCGAGTAAGATCGTGAACGCACACCCAGGGATGAACGCCGGCGCGCGCGGGCGATCGGCTACTTGAGATCGATCTCCCAGGGGTAGATGCGATCGTCGTTGCGCACCTTCCAGTCGACCCGCTTGGCCAGGCCGTACACGTCGTCCATCTGCCAGATGAAGACGTGGGACACGTCCCGGGCCAGGGCCTCCGTCATCTGGCGGAACAGCCGGTCCCGCTCCTTCAGGCCGAGGGTGGAGTTGGCGATGTCGATCAGCACGTCGAACGCCGGGTTGCAGTAGGCGCTCCACGCCCCCTTGCAGCCTGCGAGGGCGTTCAGGGTGATGTCCGTCTCGCCGCCCCCGTTGCCGTAGCCGATGTAGAACAGGAAGGGCTTGGTGCCCGGCCGGGACTTGCCCCGGAAGCGGTTCACGAAGGCCTGCCAGGTGAGGGCGTTGTGGTTCACCCGCACGCCCACCTTCCGCAGCATGCCGGCGATGACCTCGGCCACCTCCTTGTCCTTGGGGTAGCGGCCCACGGTCGAGTGGAAGTCGATCTCGAAGCCGTTCGGGTAGCCCGCCTCGGCGAGGAGCTTCTTCGCCTTCTCGGGGTCATACGCGTAGGGCCACTTCCGGCCCGGGTCGTGCCCTTCGGTCCACTGGTGGAGGGGCTGGCTGGCGAGGGCCCCCTTCCCCTCCACCACGCCCTTCACGATGGTCTCGCGGTCGATGGCGTGGGCGATGGCCTGGCGCACCCGGCGGTCCTGGATGGGGCCCCCGATCTCGTGGCTGAAGCCCAGGTGCAGGATGCGGACGTTGCGCGTGGTCACCACCCGGGTCCGGGGGCTGGCCTCGATGCGCGGGATGAACTGGGCCGGGATGTCCCGGATGATGTCCACCTCCCCCTTGAGCAGGGCCGCGACGCGGGCGCCCATCTCCGGGATCGCCACTACCTTGACCCGCTTCACCTTGGGGAGATCGGGATGCCAGTAGTCCGGGTTGGCCTCGAAGACCATCCCCTCGTCCTTCTGCCAGCGGACCAGCCGGTAGGGCCCGCTCCCGACGGGCTTGGTCGCCAGAGCCCTCGGGTCGGCGCCGGCGTAGTGCTTCGGGGGAACGAGGTTGCCCCAGTTCGCCGTCCGGTTCAGGAAGGTGGGGTCGGGGCTCTTCAGGTGCACGCGGACGGCCCACTTGCCCACTTCCTCGACGCGGTCGATCCCCCGGAAGATCCTCGCCTGGACCGTCTTCAGCTTGGGGTCGAGGGGGCGCATGAGGCTGAACTTGACCGCGGCGGCGTCCACGTCCTCCCCGTTGGCGAACTTGACCCCCTCGCGCAGCTGATACTCGTACGTCTGGGGGCCGATCGCCTTGGCCGATTTCGCCGCCCAGGGAGAGGGGATGGCCTCGCCCGGGAGGCGCGTCATGAGGGTGTCGAAGACGTAGCGGTGGACCGTCACCGCGAGGGCCGAGCTGCTGGTGTGGGGGTCCATCGTCTCGGGCTCGGGGCCGAAGGTGATCGATATGGTCCCGTCCTTGATCTTTTTCGCGGCGTCCGCCGGCCCGGCGCAGAGAAACGCAGCCGACACCAGCGCGACCGCGGCCCATCGCATGATCATGATGACAGCCCTCCGTTGAAAGCCGCCGGGCATACCGGCCGGCCCGGAGCCCCTCGCCTCACCAGCCCCGGGGCTCCTCCGCTAGGACCCCCAGGGAGTCGAGGGTCCGCTCGACTTCTTTTTTCGCCCCCGCGTCCAGGGGCAGGATCGGCTTGCGCGTCTCCCCGACGGGCCGGCCCATCACCTGCATGGCGTACTTGATGGTGGCCGGGTAGTTCTGCATGAGGAGGTTCAGGAGCTTCGACATCTTGTACTGGAGGGGCCGGGCCGCGGCCAGGTCGCCCCGGGCGCAGGCTTCGTAGAGGCGGAGGGTGAACCTCGGGGCCACCTCGGCGCAGGCCGAGAACGCCCCCGCGCCGCCCAGCGGCATCGAGGGGAGGAGATACTCGACGCCCGTGAACACCGAGAAGCCCGGGCTCAGCTCGGAGGAGACCCGGCACGCCTCGGTGAAGTACTTCATGTGGAAGCTGGCGTCCTTGAGGCCGACGAAATTCGGCAGGCGCTCGATGAGGTGGGCGAGGACGTCGTGGCCGATCTCGATGTGGACCGCGCCGGTGTTGTTGTAGGCGATCATCTGGATGCCGACGCCGCCCCCGATCGTCATGAAGTGGTCGATGTGGGCCTCCTTGGGCGGCTTCCAGTGGTAGGGGGGGAGGAGGACGATGCCCGCCGCCCCGGCCTTCTCGCAGTAGCGCGCGAGGTCCAGCGCCAGGCCGGTGCCGGCGGCGCTCACGTTCACGTAGACAGGCACCCGGCCCCGCGCGGAGTCCACGAGGCACTTGGCCAGGTCCCGCTGCTCCTCGCGGGTCAGGCTGATGGACTCGCCGATGTGCATGGGGTGGGCAAGGACGTGCACTCCCTTCTCGACGAGGAAGTTCACCTGCTTCCCGAACGTCCCCAGGTCCACCCGGCCGTCCGGCGCGAAGGGGGTGACGGGGGCTCCGACGATTCCCTTGGGATTGGTCTTCATGGCGGTCCCTCGATGGAGTCCGGGGAGGAAAAGCGCGCATTCGGGGGAACATGAGACACGCCATATACTAAAGAGACTTTACGGGCGCGGCAACGCGCCGGAGGGTTGGAGAGCCGGTCTTTCCCGCCGACTCCCGCGAGCCGGGCCGAGGCCGAGGCTTCAGCCGCCGGCCGCCGGGCGGAATGAGCAAGGGGCCGTACTTCAAGGCGTTGCGGGAGCGCGCCGCGCGGAGCCGCCTTCCCCTGCGCTTTCCTCGGACCACTGGGCGGAACACCCCGCCCCGGGGCGCGTCTCGGCGGGGAGACCCGGCCCCCGTCCTTGACACCGCGAATCGGAAGGATGGATAAGCTGAGTCATCACCTCCACACCCACGAGAGCCCCCCCCGGGGAGGCCGCTTCCGGAGAAGCAGGAAGCCTGATCGAGGAGGTCATCCCATGCGAAGGTGGATCGCGCTACCGCTCATCATGATCTCATGCATGGCTGCGGGATACGTCCCCTCGGAGGCCGCCAAGGGCAAGCTCACCGTCGTCCTGACAGGCGAGCCGCCGACCATGGACCCCCACCAGAGCTCCAACGCCAACGCCACCATCGTCTGGCGGTGGGCCTACGACACCCTCATCTCGGCCGAAACGGGGTCGGGCAAGCGGACCCCCTGGCTCGCCGAGAAGTGGGAGCGGCTGAGCGCGAGGCAGATCAAGTTCTGGCTCCGCAAGGGGGCGAAGTTCGCCGACGGCACCCCGGTCACCGCCGGGGCCGTGAAGTACTCCTTGGGCCGGGTCTTCCTCCCCGAGCTGAAAAGCCGCCAGCGCCCCTACTTCGCGACCTTCGACCGCATCGAGGTCCTCGACGACCACACCCTCGTCTGGCACAACAAGACGGCCGACAATGGGACCCTGAACCGGCTCGACCGCTGGGGCCACGTCATGTCCCCCAAGGCGAAGGACGTGGACAGGGCCGTGATCTCCCGCAGCACCTTCGGGTCGGGCCCCTACATCCTCAAGTCCTGGACCAAGGGCCAGCGGATGGAGTTCGAGGCGAACCCGAACTGGTGGGCGGACAAGCTCTACCCCAACCGGCCCCAGACCGTCATCCTCCGCCACATCGTCGAGCCCACCACGCGGGTGCAGGCCCTGCGGCTCGGGGAGGTCGAGATCATCAACGACGTGCGGGAGCAGTTCGTGCCCACGCTCGAGAAGGACCCGAACATCGAGGTGAAGGCGGTCCCCTCGGTGCGAATCTTCTTCATGAGCTTCCTCACCCGGCAGCCCAACCCCATGACGGACGTGAACCTCCGCCTGGCGGTGAACTACGCCATCGACGCCGGCCAGATCGCCAAGACCATCATGGGAGGGAGGGCTAACCCCATCGGCTCCCTCTTCCACCCCTGGAACTACTCGGGCTACGACCCCGAGGGCCGGTGGCACGGTTACGACCTCGCCAAGGCCAAGGAGCACCTGAAGAAGTCCTCCTACAAGGCGGGCGAGGAGATCCCCCTCGTCGCGACCGTGGGCCGCTACCCGGCCGACAAGCCGGTGTGCGAGGCCACGGCCGGCATGCTCCAGAAGGCGGGCATCAACGCCAAGTGCGAGGCCACGACCTACTCCCTCTGGAACGAGCGGTTCAACACCTACCAGTCCGGCAAGAAGAAGGGCCCGGCCGTCTTCCTGCACGCCTTCGGGAACGGCACCGGCGACCCGGGGCAGATCACCAAGGCCCTCAGCTCCTGCAAGGGCTTCCGCAGCCCCCACTGCTTCAAGGACCTGGACGCCCAGATCGACAGGGCCGTGGCGACCGAGGACCCCAAGCAGCAGCAGGCCGAGTTCGAGAAGGTGACGGCCATCCTCAGGGACCGCGCCCTCTTCAAGATCTACTACCAGGCCCACGACGTCTTCGCGTACCGCAAGAGCGTGACCTTCACCCCGCGCCACGACGAGGCGCTCTACGTCTGGGAGAGCACGGTGAAGTAGCCTCCCCCGCCGGGAGGCCGGCCGTCACGGAGAGGGCGCGGGCCCGCGAGGCGAAAGGAAATCCATGCCGAGACCCCACTTCGAAACGCCGAAGGCCGAGAAGGATTACCCGAGCTGCCTCGCCGCCCCCCGGCCCGAGGAGAAGAGGAACGTCCGCCTCGTCGGCCACACCAGCCTGAACGGCTGGGGCGACGGCTTCCAGATCCGGGTGCGCGGAGGCGTCTGCTACGTCAAGCGCACGGGGCTCTACGGCGAGAACGGCATCACCATCCTCGACGTCTCGGACCCGAGGAAGCCGAAGATCATCCGGCAGATCGGGGAGAGCCCCTGGGGCCGCTCCCACAAGGTGCTCCTCGTGGACGACGTCCTCGTCACCAACACCGAGGTGCGCGCCGGCTGCGCCGACCCCGCCGTGAAGCCCGGCCTGCGCCTCTGGGACAACTCGGACCCCCGCAACCCCCGGTTCGTGAAGGACGTGGTGACCGACATGCCCGGCATCCACCGGCCCGTCTACGACCCGGCGCGCAAGCTCATGTACTCGGGGGGCTTCAGGGACGGCTACCGGGGGCGCGTCCTCCTCATCCACGACTTCAAGGACCCCCTGAACCCCGCCTACGTCGGGGAGGCCTGGGTGCCCGGCCAGAAGGAAGGAGCCGAGGAGCCCACCTGGGACCCCGTCCTCGTCGGCCCGCGCGGCTGCGACCTCCACGAGGGCATCCCCCACGGCACTTACGTCTCGGGCGCGCTCCGCAAGGGTGGCATCTGCATGTGGGACCTCGCCGACCCCGCGAAGCCCAAGTTCCTCTGGCGCCACAACCCCTACGAGACCCACGGCTGGTCCCCCGCCAGCCACACCTTCATCGTCCCCCCGGGCTCCGAGTTCGGCATCGCGGTGAGCGAGACCCACACCGTCAACTGCGCCCACCCGCCCGCCTTCGTCGCCTTCTACGACCTGCGGAACGTGAACGTGCCGCTCCCCGTCAGCACCTTCCAGCCCTACCCCATCGACCCCGTCTCCATGCGGCCGCTGGACCCCTTCTGGTGCAGCCAGGGCTCGCGCTACGGCTCCCACAACGTCTGGCACTGGATGAAGAAGGAGGACCTCCTCTTCGTCACCTGGTTCAACGCGGGGCTGCGCATCCTGGACTGGTCCAACCCCTTCGCGCCCAAGGAGGTGGGCTACTACATCCCGGCCGGCAACAAGGAGCGCTTCTCCCCCCAGACGAACGAGGTGTTCGTGGACCGCGAGACCGGCCTCATCTACATCAGCGACCGCTGGGGGCTCGGGATGCACATCCTGGAATACACGGGGTAGGCGCCGCGCGCCGGGGGAGGAACGCATGGGGCTCTGGAAGGGCCTGCTGATCGCCGGGGCGGCGGCCCTCGCATGGAACGCCGGGCCGGAGGCCCGGGCGCAGGAGCGCCTCCCCATCTTCGACGCCCACGTCCACTACAGCCGGGCGGCGTGGGCGGAGTACCCGCCCAAGCGGGTCCTCGAGATCCTCGCCGCGGCGGGGGTGACGGGGGCGCTCGTCTCCAGCACCCCGGACGACGGCACCCTCATGCTGCACAGGGCCGCGCCCGGGCGGATCGTCCCCATCCTCCGCCCCTACCACGAGCCGGGGGACATGAGCGGCTGGGCCCGCAGCGGCGCCCTGCTCGCCTACGTGGACGCGCGGGTCAAGCGCGGCATCTACAAGGGCATCGGCGAGTTCCACCTCTTCAGCGCGGAGGACGCCCGCACGGCCACGCTGCGGACGCTGGCCAGGATCGCCCTTGAGCGCGACATCGTGCTGCACGTCCACTCCGGCGCCGCGCCCATCCTCGCCATCCTCGCCCACGAACCCAAGGTGCGCATCCTCTGGGCGCACGCGGGCATGAGCGAGCCGCCGGGCGCCGTCCGCGAGGTGATGGACAAGCACCCGGGCCTCCTGACCGAGCTCTCCTTCCGGGCAGGGGACATCGCCCCCGGCGGAAAGATCGACCCGGAGTGGCGGGCGCTCCTCCTCCGCCACCCGGACCGCTTCGTCGTCGGCACCGACACCTACACCACGGATCGGTGGGCCTCCTACGGCGAGCTGGTGGGCCAGCACCGGGCCTGGCTCGGGCAGCTCCCCCGGGAGGCGGCCGAGAAGATCGCCTACCGCAACGCCGTCCGGCTGTTCGGCGGAGGGAGGGCGGAACCGCCCAAGTGACCTCCGCGCCGGGCGGCTTTCCCATCCGGCGCGGCTCTGCTATAGTCCCCGTCCCAACCGAGTTTTGACGCGACCCGATGGGGCCAGAGGATTCTCCGCTCCATCCCACAATGGGGAGACAACGCCATGTGGCTCCGTATTCTGCCAATGCTCGCCGCGATGCTCCTCTCCCTCGCGGCCGCCGCTTCCCCCGTCCAGGCGGCGGACAAGGTCACCCTCACCCAGCCGGTGGACAGCCTGAGCTTCTTCCCCATCTACGTGGGCCGGGCCAAGGGCTTCTTCCAGAAGGAGGGCCTCGAGCTCGACGTGAAGGCCACGGCCGGCGGCGGCCCGCACCTGACGGCCGTCTTCGCCGGGAAGGCCGAGTTCACCGCGAGCCCCGGCACCTACCAGATCAACGCCCTGAACGAGGGCAAGAAGGTGGTCGGCTTCGTGGACCTCCTTCACCGCAACATCATCGGAATGGTCATCCACAAGGAGGCCGCGGCCAAGGTGGGCATCAAGCCCGGCATGCCCCTGATGGAGCGGGTCAAGCGGGCGAAGGGCCTCACGGTGGGCACCACCCGGCCCGGCGCCCTCACCGACGACCTCGCGCGCAGCATCTTCGCCCGCGCGGGCCTGAAGGTGCCCGAGGACGTGCGCATCATCAGCGCGGGCGGCGCGGGGACGATGCTGCCCGCCCTCCGCAACCGCAAGATCGATGTCATCACCATCTCGACGCCCCACCCGGAGACCATCCTCTCCGAGGGGATCGGCATGTGGTTCGTGAACTGGGCGGCGGGCGAGGACCCCGCCATCAAGGACTTCATGATGTCCACCCTCATGGCCACGCCGAAGCTCATCCAGGAGAACCCCGGCCTGGTGAAGCGCATGGCGCGGGCGGCCATGAACTCGATCAAGTACATCAACGAGACCTCGGTGGACCAGCTCACGAAGGACATGACCCCCTTCTTCGGAAAGTCGGTCAAGCCGGCCGCCCTGCGCATCTCGGTCGAGACGGTGAAGGCCGCCGTCAACCCCACGGGCAAGATGAGCGACGAGGCCGTCGCCACCACCTTCAAGCTCATGAAGAAGCCCGGCAAGCTCAAGAACCTGGAGAGCGTCAAGCGCAGCGACGTCTGGACCGACGGCCTCGTGAAGTAGCCCGTTTCCCTCCGGCCGGGCGCCCCGCCTCGCCCGGCCCAGGGGCGTGGAGTTCAGCCCGTTGAGCGCTCTCCTGTCCATCCGAGGCCTGGGCAAGCGGTTCCTCTCGCGGGGCACCATCGTCCGGGCGATGGAGAACGTCTCCCTCGACGTCCAGGAAGGCGAGTTCGTCACCATCGTGGGGCCGAGCGGGTGCGGCAAGAGCACCCTCTTGAATATCCTCGTGGGCCTCTACCCGCCGAGCGGCGGGGAGATCCGCTTCGAGGGGAAGCCCATCCGCGGCCTCAACCCCGAGATCGGCTACGTCACCCAGCAGGACAACCTCCTGCCCTGGCGCACCCTGCGCAAGAACGTCCTCCTCCCCATCGAGTTCCGCGGCGGGGACGGCGGCGGGGCCGAGGAGCGGGTGCGCGCCCTCATCCGCAAGGTGGGGCTCGCCGGCTTCGACAACCACTACCCGCACGAGCTCTCGGGCGGCATGCGCCAGCGGGCCAACATCATCCGCACCCTGGCCTACAACCCGCGCGTCATCCTCATGGACGAGCCCTTCGGCCCCCTCGACGCCCAGACGCGCCTGACCCTGCAGAACCAGCTCCTCGACCTCTGGAGCGAGGAGCGCAAGACCATCATCTTCATCACCCACGACCTGACCGAGGCCATCACCTTGGCCGACCGCGTGGTGGTGATGACGGGGCGCCCCGGCACCATCAAGAGCGTGACCCCCATCGCCATCCCCCGGCCGCGGGACGTCTACCATATCCACCATTCCGAGGCCTACCGCGAGGTGTACGACAAGCTGTGGGAAGAGCTGCGGGCCGAGGTGGCGAGGATCATGTGATGGCGCAGGAAGTCCAGTCCAGGCCCCCCGAGGAGGTCCTCATCCCGGCCGGGCTCAAGGGCCTCCGGCTCCTCCTCTGGAGAATCCGCCGCTCCGAGGAGCTGCGCTGGGTGCGCGTGGCCCTGCTGCGCCTCCTCTTCGGGGTCGTCATGGTGGCGGCGTGGGAGGGCGTCTCGGGCCGCCTGATCGACCAGAAGATCATCAGCAGTCCGGGCGCCTTGCTCGAGGCCTTCATCGACCTGGCCGGCCCGGAGAACCCCGACGGCACCCTCTGGACCCACTTCGCCTACACCATGGAGAACACCTTCTGGGGCTACCTCGCGGGCGCCCTGCTCGGCATCCTCTTCGGCTTCATGCTGGCCGAGGCCGAGGTGATCGCCCAGGTGATCGAGCCCTTCATCATGGCCTTCAACGGCGTGCCCCGCATCGCCTACGCGCCGCTCTTCATCTCCTGGTTCGGCATCGAGCGCCAGCCCAAGATCATCCTCGTGCTGACCATCGTCTTTTTCCTCTGCTTCGTCAGCACCTTCTCGGGCATCCGGAGCGTGCCCCAGGAGCTCGTCAACGTGGCCCGCATCCTGGGCGGCCGGAAGGTGGACATCCTGCGGAAGGTGGTGCTGCCCGCCGCCTCGCCCTGGATCTTCAACGGGCTCAAGATCAGCATCCCCTTCGGCATGGTGGGCGCCATCGTGGGCGAGTACATCATCGCCGACCGGGGGCTGGGCTACCTGCTCCAGCGCTACAACAACGAGTACTTCACGACGGGGATCATCCTCGTCATCTTCATCCTGATGCTCTTCGTCGTGGCGGTGAACCAGGCGCTCAACTGGGCCGAGGGGCGGATGCTCCGCTGGCGTCCCACGGGCCAGACCGGCCAGGAAGCGGCCACCCCCAACTAGGAAGCCCGCGGCCCGGCCCCGGGAGGGGCTCCTCCCGGCCGGCGCGCGCGGCCGCAAGGAGAGGAAAGCATGCCCCAGGTCGTCGTCTTGCAGCAGATCAAGGCGCCCGTCGAGAAGGTCTTCAGCTTCGTCGGGAACGTGGAGACCCACCCCCGGATCGCCCCCTTCGCCAAGGAGGTGCGCATCACCTCGCCCGGCGGCCACAAGGGCGCGGGCACCCGCTTCCACCAGGTCTTCCACGACCGGCCCGAGTGCGACTCCGAGATCAAGGTCTGGCAGCCCCACTCCAGGATCGTCTGGCACAACTTCGTGGGCGGCTCGGCCAAGCCCGCCCAGATCATCTCCTACTACTTCGAGCAGGTGGGCGGCGTCACCCACGTCCTCCACACCGTGGACAACGAAGCCTACGAGAACCAGACCCTCCACCGCGGGGGCACGGAGGAGAACATCGCCGAGCTCGGCAACCTCAAGCGCCTGATGGAGGAGTAGGGGGCCGGAGCCGACCCGGAGGCGAAAGGGGGGCCGCGGCGCCTGCCGCGGCCCCCCTTGTCCCTTTGGCGAAACCGCCCCCGGCCTAGATGCCGAAGATCTCCCGGAACTTGTCCCTCACCTCCTTCGACCGCTTCTGGATCTCCTCGGGCGGGACGACGATGAGCTTGAACTTGTCGAGGGGCACCTGCTCCTTGGGGTACTTCACGCCCGGGTGCCCTACGTGGAGACCCTTCTCGACCAGCAGCTGCTGGACCTCGAGGCTGAAGAGGTAGTCGGTGAACACCTCGGCCGCGTTGGGATGGGGCGCGTTCCGGAAGATGGCGTTGGGCCCCTCGCTGAGCGGCACGCCCTCCTCGGGCACCACCATCTTGAGGGGCTCCCCTTTCTTGATCATGTTGAACAGGCCGTAGGACGCCGTGCCGAAGGAGGCGTGCGCCTCCCCCCGCGTCACCAGGGTGAGCGACCCGGTCGCCGACTCCACGACCTTGGTCCCCTGCGCCGCCAGCTTCTTGAAGAAGTCCCACCCGTACATGCCGGCGACGGCGATGACGCCCACGTTGGTGAACCCGCTGGTGCCGGGGTGGGCCATGGAGAGCCTCCCCTTCCACTTCGGGTCCGCGAAGTCGGACCACCTCCTGGGCGCCTCGCCTGGTTTCACGTACCTCGTGTTGTAAGCGGGCACGTAGAAGCCCACGCGCAGGATGGCCCAGGCGTTGTCCGGGGTGATGAAGCCGGGCGCGAACTTCCCGATGCCCGCCGGGCGGTAGGCCCGGAGGTGGCCGCCCTTCCGCAGGTTGATCAACTGGCCCAGGTCCGCGTTGTGGAACACGTCGGCGATGCGCAGCTTCGCCTTCTCCTCCTGCAGGTAGCGCCGGTAGATCGACCCGGAGCCGGCGCGGTGGAGGGTGCACTTGACGCCGAGCTGCTTCTTGTTGAAGTTGTTGCACACGGCCTGCGAGATATCGAGGAGGAGCGCGCTGTACCAAACGACCTCCCCCTCCTTCTTGGCCGCCCGCGAGTCCGCCCCCTCGGAGGGAGCGTGAGAGAGGACGAGGGCCAACGCCGCCCCGATGAGACAACCCTTCGCGATGCGCCCGGCTGCCACGGTCCGCCCTCCCCCCTCAGGAAATCGCTTCTCCCGGGCGCGCGGACACGTCTCCCGGCGCCATCGCGCGATTTCTTGCTGGCACGATGGCGAATTTGAGAAATGTTTCCGCCGTTTTGTCAAGGTCCTCCGAAGGGACACCCCTTTCCAGAGTTCTCCGCCGGTGATAGAATCTTTCCATCCATACAGCTCCGGGGAAGCGCCACGCCAACCCTCTGCACACCGGGAGAAAACCATGAAAACCAAGGTCGCCGCGGTCCAGGCTGAATCCGTGTTCGGGGACGAAGAGTGGCGGAACGTGGACCGGGCCATCCGCTACCTGGATGAGATCGCCGGCCTGGGCGCGCACCTGATCTGCTTCCCCGAGGGCTACCCCGGCCCCGCCCACGGCCCCATGGACAGCAAGGGTAAGCTCAGCGCCCACCCCATCGACCTCCTGCGCGAGAAGATCCGCGAAGTGGGCGTCTATTGCGCCTGCAGCGACGTGGCCGAACACGAGGAGCTGCCCGAGGTCTACTACCTCTGCCAGAAGCTTATCGGGCCCGACGGCGAGATCCTGGCCGACCACCGGCGCAGCCAGCCTGACGAGCCCGAGTTGAACGAGTACCTCTTCAACAAGAAGCGCCACTTCGCCCCCGGCCCCGGGCCCACCGTCGTTGAGACCGAGATCGGGACGATCGGCCTCCTCATCTGCTCGGAGCTCTGGGTGCCCGAGCTTCCCCGGATCGCCAACCTCATGGGAGCCGAGATAATCATCTCGCCCGTGAACGGCATCCACACCCCCTCTCTCCACCACGTCGAGACCCGCGGCCCGGACGGCCTCCTCAACTCCCCCCTGTGGGAGACCTGGAAGTGCATTTCGCGCTGCCGCGCCGCCGAGAATGTCCAGTACGTGGTCGTCACCCAGAACACCTTCGACCCCTCGTATGCGGGCGTGGGCCACATCGCGGGGCCCGAGGCGCTCCTCGCCGAGCACCGCGGCGCGGGCGTCTTCACGGCCGAGCTGGACATGGACCGCCTGCGCTACCTGCGCGGCACCCTCTATCAGTACAGCATGCTCGATTCCACCAAGCTCAAGGGCGATGAGCCCTCGCTCGGCACCCGGCCCGGCCAGAACCGGCTGCGCCGCCCCTCGATCTACGGGAAACTTCTCGAGCCCGGCCCCCGCGATTTCGACTACGACTACTACCTGCGCGAGATCGCCCTGGGCCGCCACCTCCACTCCGTGGCGGGCAGGCAGGAGGAATAGCCCGGAAGCCCGTCTCCCCAGACGAAAAAGAGGGGCCGCGGCGCGCGCCGTGGCCCCTCTTTTTTTCTTTACGCTCCGGCGGCGGGGGGGGCTTCAGGGGGTGGCCCTGGCCCGCAAACGAGGAGAGGAGCCGGAGGGGAGGGGGAGGGGGCTTCGCGGTGAGCGCGCCCGGCGGAAGCCTCCCTCCTGGCCGGGGCCTCATGTTGTTGTGAAAAGTGGAAGCCGGGGATTATATTGAGAGAAGGGTATCGCCCCGCCGCTCCCGGGAATGCGTGGCCATGATCCTCACCGTGGATATCCTGCTCTGGATCCTCGTCGGCCTGATCATCTACTGGCTGTTTTACTGGCGCTCCTCCCGAAACAAGCTGTAGCCCCCCGCCGAGGGGCCCTGCCGGCGCGGCGAGACAACGAAGACAAAACAAGCGGAATCGCAGGGAAAAACCTGGCGTCCCCAGGGGGATTTGAACCCCCGTTGCCGGCGTGAAAGGCCGGTGTCCTGGGCCGGGCTAGACGATGGGGACGCGCTGGCGCGGGGCGTGGGAATCCCGCGCGGGGCTTGATTTATACGGGTTTTCGCCCCGCCCGTCCACCGGGCGGCCTCTCAGCCCCCGGGCCGGAGGGTCACCAGGAGGGCGCCCGAGATGGTGATCACCGCCCCCGCGGGCACCCGCCAGGTGATGTGCTCGGCCCGCCGGAAGAACACGAGCGCCGCCAGCACGGTGAAGAGCGGGGAGGTCTGGATGAGGGGGAGCATCCGGTACACCTCCCCCCGCTGGAGGGCGTTCGCGTAGAGGAGGATCCCCAGCCCCGCCGCCACCCCGCACAGGAGGAAGGGGAGGGGGCCCTTGCGCCACTCCGCCACGAACCCCCGCGCCCCCAGCCGGGAGCCGGCATAGGCCCCCACGATGAGGGCGGCCGTCACCACCCCCACCACCGAGCCCGCCAGGGGCTGGGGGAAGGCCTTGAGCCCGCTCCGCCAGAAGACCGCCCCCGCCCCGGCCGCCACGGCCGCCGCCACGGGCCAGAGGGCGTCGGCGCGCCGCCAGCGGCCGTGGGTGCGGCCCGAGGAGAGGGTGGCAACCCCCCCCGCCACGAGCACCACCCCCGCGAGGTGGTACCAGGCGGGCTGCTCCCCGAGGAAGAGGACCGCCAGGAAGGCGCCGAACAGGGGGGAGCTCCCCTTGATGGGGGCGGCGCGCGCCACCCCGACCTTCGTGATGCCGATCAGGAAGAGGATTATGAAGAGGCCGGGGTTGCCCGCCCCGCCCGCCATCACCCGCAGGTAGTCCGGGCCCAGCGGGGGGAAGCGGAGCCCCGCCGCCAGGGCCGCCCCGAAGAGGAAGATCAGCTCCCCCGCCAGGGTGAACACCGCCCCCGCCAGCGGGTCCCTCCCCTGGAGCCCCCGGCGGGCGAACATGTCCGCGCCGGTGAAGCACAGGGCCGAGCTCAGGGCGAAGACGGCCGCCGCGTCCAGGGTCAATTCAACCTCGAATGGAAAGACCGCTGAAAGGACAAGCCAAGAGGCATCCCTAATCCTGCATGAGATGATCAGCCGCTTACCGCATCCCCAAGGTGCCATCCCCCTCTCCCAAGGGGAGAGGGAGAAAAACGAGGCCCCCTTACGTCAACCCTCTAAAAAGCGTCTGCTACACCCCGAACGCGCGCGGGTCGCGCAGGAACGCGCACGCCGCCTGGGCGAAGACCGCCGAGCCCACGGGCAGGGCGTCCTCGTCCAGGTCGAAGCGGTTCGAGTGCAGCCCGTGCACGATGCCCCGCGCCTCGTTGCGCACCCCGACGCGGAACATCGCCGCCGGCCGCTCCAGGGCGATGTAGGCGAAGTCCTCCCCTCCCATCGAGAGGGGCATCTCCACCACCTTCTCCTCCCCGAGCACCCCGCGCGCCGCGCGCTCGATGAGGCCGGTGGCCTGGGCGCTGTTGACGAGGGGCGGGTAGCCGGGGATGAACTCGAACGCCGCCTCCGCCCCGAAGGCCGAGGCCACGCCCCGGATGGTCTCCTCCATCCGGCGCTTCAGGGCCTGCCGCGTCTCCGCCCGGTGGGTGCGCAAGGTGCCCATGAGGGAGGCCTCCTCGGGGATGATGTTGTAGGCCGTCCCGGCTTCCAGGCGCGTCACCGAGACAACCGCCGCGTCGAAGGGCTCGACGTTGCGGCTCACGATGGCCTGGAGGGCGGTGATGATGTGGGCCGCCACGAGGATGGGGTCGCGCGAGAGGTGGGGCTGGGCGGCGTGGCTCCCCTTCCCCCTGACCTTGATGTTGAACTTGTCGGAGGCCGCGAGCACCGGGCCGCTCCGCGTCCCCACCGTCCCGGCCGGCAGGGAGGGCAGCACGTGGGCGGCGATGGCGAGGTCCACCCGGGGGTCCTCCAGCACCCCCTCCTCCACCATGAGGCGGCCGCCCGCGCGGCCCTCCTCGGCGGGCTGGAAGATGAACTTCACGCTCCCCCCGCAGCCCTCGAGCCAC
Organism: Candidatus Tectomicrobia bacterium RIFCSPLOWO2_12_FULL_69_37; assembly: GCA_001790955.1. Lineage (GTDB taxonomy): Bacteria > UBA8248 > UBA8248 > UBA8248 > UBA8248 > 2-12-FULL-69-37. Next base: position 1,820 of record MGDP01000137.1, on the reverse strand, counting down.
TGCGGGTTCTGGGCCAGCAGGCGGGCCGCCCCGAGGAGCATCGCCGTGTGGGCGTCGTGGCCGCAGGCGTGCATCTTGCCGGCGGCGCGGCTCCTGTAGGGAACCTCGTTGGCCTCCTCGATGGGGAGGGCGTCCATGTCGGCCCGGATGCCGAGCGTCGGCCCCGGCCGCCCGGTGCGGAGGACGCCGACGACCCCCGTCCGGGCGATCCCCGTCCTCACCTCGAGGCCCCATTCGGCGAGGGCCGCCGCCACGCGCCTGGCGGTTTCGTGCTCCTCGTAGCCGAGCTCGGGCTGCATGTGGATGGCGCGGCGGGTCTCCACCAGCCAGGGCTTGATCGCCTCGGCGGCCGCGCGGACGGGATTCGGCATCGTCGTCTCCTCTGGCTCCTCAGAAGTCCCCGGGGCCGAACCCCGGCGCGCGCCGGAGGGCCTCCTTGATCTCTTCCCGCTTGTGCTTGAGGGTGGTGGTGCGGGGGAGGGCCTCGCCCGGCCAGAGGTAGACCCCGCTCACCCGCTTGTAGTCGGCCAGGCCCGCGCACAGGCGCCTGACCGCTTTCTCCACCTCCTCGCGCCGCGCCCTCTCCTCCCGCGGGAGAGGGGCCTCGGGGTCCACGATCACCACGGCGAAGACCTCCTCCGCCCGCCCGACCCGGCGCCCGATGACGCAGGCCTCCTTCCAGAGGACGCCCTTGCCCAGCTCCTCCTCCACCTCCTCGGGATAGACGTTCTTCCCGGACTCCAGGACGATGACGTTCTTCGCCCGCCCGCAGAGGGTGAGGTAGCCCTCCCCGTCCACCCGGCCGATGTCCCCGGTGCGGAACCAGCCCTCCGCGAGGGCCTCCGCCGTGAGCTCCGGGTTGCCGAAGTAACCTTGCATGACGTTGGGCCCTCTGATCCAGACCTCCCCCTCCCCCGGCGCGCCCCCGGGGACGGGATCGATCCGGGCCTCCACCCCGGGGATGGGGGGGCCCACCGTGCCGATGCGGTTCCCCCGGCCCGGCCGGTTGGCGTGGGTGATGGGGGCCGTCTCGGTCAGCCCGTAGCCCTGGATGACCTCGACTCCCAGGGCGAGGAGGTCCCAGCCCACCTCCGGGTCCAGCGCCGCGCCCCCGCTCACCAGGTAGCGCAGCCGGGGGCTCAGCGCCCGCCGCACCTGGGGGAAGAGGACTCCCCCCGCCCGCACCCCCGCCTTCGCCAGGGCGAGCGAGAGGGGGAAGAGAATCCGGAAGAGGAGGCCCTTCATCCCCCCCGCCGAATACGCCGCCCCCAGGATGCGCCTGTGCATCAGGCGCAGCAAAGCCGGGACCATGAGGCAGACGCTCACCCCCTCCCGCCGCATGGTCTCGGCCAGTACCCGGGGGTTGAGGGAGGGGAGGTAGTGCACCGTGGCGCCCGTGGCGATCGGGACGAGGAGCCCGCCCGTGCTCTCGAACATGTGGTGGAGCGGGAGGACGGAGAGGAAGACGTCCCCCGGCCCACAGGGGAAAGGATGCATCACCGACCGGACGTTCGAGACGATGTTCTTGTGGGAGAGCATCACCCCCTTGGGGACGCCCGTGGTTCCCGAGGAGAAGGAGACGAGGGCCAGGTCCTCCTCCCGGCGCGAGGCCCCCGGCAGCTCCTCCGGCCGGGGGGGAGAGCCCGCGGGAGGCTCGTCGATCCGGAGGTGGGGCCGCCCTCCCCCAAGCTGCGCGAGCAGGGCGGCGCCCCGCTCGCGCTCGGCGCCGTCCGTCAGGAGCGCCCGCGCCCCCGAGCGCCGGAGGACGTTCAGGAGCTCCCCCTCCTTCAGGTTCACGTCCAGGGGCACGAGCACCGCCC
>MGDP01000136.1:602-21340 GCA_001790955.1 Candidatus Tectomicrobia bacterium RIFCSPLOWO2_12_FULL_69_37 | reverse complement strand
TCTGGCTCCCCCTCGCCAACGCGGATTCCAACTCCCACGCCCCGGACGAGAACCTGCGCCTCGACGTCTTCCACATGGGCTGCGAGCTGGCCGCGCGGGTGATGGAGGGGCTGGGGAGGTGACTCCCCCCCGCCTCTGGACCATCGGCCACAGCAACCATCCGGCTGGGAGGCTCGCCGACCTCCTCGACGGGCAGGGCATCGCCCGGGTGGTGGACGTGCGCCGGGTGCCCTACAGCCGCCGCCACCCCCAGCACGGCCAGGAGGCGATGCAGTCCTCCCTGGCAAAGCGCGGCATCGCCTACCGCTGGGAGGGCGAGGCCCTGGGCGGCAAGGTGGACTGGGAGGAGCACCGCAAGACCCCGGCCTTCGCCGAGGGGCTGGAGCGGCTGCGGGCGCTGGCCGGGGAGGCGCCCACCGCCATCCTCTGCGCCGAGGAGAATCCCCAGCAGTGCCACCGCCTCGGCCTCGTGGGAGCGGCCTGGATGGAGCGCTTCGGGGGGAGCCTCCTCCACATCCGGGGGAACGGGCGGGTGGAGGCCCAGGCCCCCCCGGCCCAGCTGGGGCTGTTCCCGTTCTCGAATTGAATCGTCCGTAGGGGCGCACAGCCGTGCGCCCCTACGGATTTCCCCCCCCCGATCCGGAACCTGAGGGAATTTGAGGTCAGAACGTTTCCGGCTCGGCGGCCTATATTCCTTCCGGGCGGGCCTTCCACCCTCCGCAGCGGCAGCGCCGCTGCTGCGGAGGACGGGCCGTGCGGGTGCTGAATGCTCCCCCTCCCCCCGGGCCTGCGCGCCGAAGGGCGCTCCTGCCCGCAGGCGGGAGGGGGTTGGGGGGAGGGAAAGCCAGCCGCGTTCGCTGAAATCTCCCTCACTGTGCAACCGGGTACATGGGTAACACATCCGACCGGGCACATGGGTGACACTTTACCCCACCGGTCCTTGGGGCCTCCCCGGAGGGGGAGGGAGAGAAGGAAACAAGGCAAAATGAAAGTTCTATCGTTTTCCACTACATTCCACCGGAAAAAATCCCGGGTCCCGGGGCGCGCCCGGAGCGATGCCGGTTATTCCCGCATACTGCCGGATAATGCCCCTCGTTTTTTTGTTCATCCGGCTGGACGGGGTGCGGCTGTCCGGGGGTGTCTGGTCTTTTCCGGGGAATTCCGGCCATAAAAAAGACCTTCCTTGACGCTCCCTCCCTCCTCCGGAAGAATGCCTGGGTGGTGCTGGGCGGCGGCCCTCCCTTCGGCCCTGCTCAGGGCGGTGAGCCCGTCGGACCGCCGCCCTCCCCCGCCTTCCCGTTGAGGTCCCGATGAACCCGCACGCCAACCGCCTCGCGGGGGAGACGAGCCCCTATCTTCTCCAGCACCGGCACAACCCGGTGGACTGGCACCCCTGGGGGGAGGAGGCCCTGCGCCGCGCCCGGGAGGAGGACAAGCCCATCTTCCTCTCGGTGGGCTACTCGGCCTGCCACTGGTGCCACGTGATGGAGCGCGAGAGCTTCGAGAACGAGGAGATCGCCCAGCTCCTCAGGGACCACTTCATCAGTATCAAGGTGGACCGCGAGGAGCGGCCCGACCTCGACGCCATCTACATGGAGGCGGTCCAGCTCATGACGGGCCAGGGGGGCTGGCCCATGAGCGTCTTCCTGCTGCCCGATCTCCGGCCCTTCTTCGGGGGCACCTACTTCCCGCCGGAGGACCGCTGGGGGCGGCCCGGCTTCAAGCATGTGCTCCTGCGGCTGGCCGAGCTCTTCAAGACCCACCGGACGGATTTGGAGGAGAGCGCCGGGAAGCTCACCAGCGCCATCGGGCAGATGGGCCTCGCCGCGCCCGCGGCGGAGGCGCTCTCGCGCGAGACCATCGCCCGCGCGGCGGCCGAGCTCTCCCAGCGCTTCGACAGCCGGTGGGGCGGCTTCGGGGGGGCGCCCAAGTTCCCGCCCTCGATGGCCCTGATGCTCCTCCTGCGGGAGTGGCGCCGGACCGGCGACAAGAACCTCCTCGGCATGGCCGAGTTCACCCTCCAGCGCATGGCCCTGGGCGGGTTGTACGACCAGCTGGGCGGGGGCTTCCACCGCTACAGCGTGGACGAGCAGTGGCTCATCCCCCACTTCGAGAAGATGCTCTACGACAACGCCCTCCTCGCGCGCGTCTACCTCGAGGCCCGCCAGGCCACGGGGAGCGCCTTCTACGGCTCGATCGCGGCGGACGTGCTCGACTACGTGCTCAGGGAGATGACCTCGCCCGAGGGGGGCTTCTACTCCGCCCAGGACGCCGACAGCGAGGGGGAGGAGGGCAAGTTCTTCGTCTGGACCCCCCAGGAGATCGAGGCGGTCCTGGGGGCGGAGGAGGGGCGGGTCGTCAGCCGCTTCTACGGGGTGACCGAGGGGGGGAACTTCGAGCACGGCAAGAGCGCCCTGCACATCCCCCTTCCCCCCGCCGCCTTCGCGGAGCAGGAGGGGATGGAGGCCGGGAAGCTCCTCGATCTCCTCCAGCGCGCCCGGCGCCGGCTCTTCGAGGCGCGGGAGAGGCGCGTCAAGCCGGGCCTCGACGACAAGGTCCTCGCGAGCTGGAACGGGCTCATGATCGGGGCGATGGCCCTGGGGGGGCGCATCCTGGAGCGGGGGGACTGCGTCGAGGCCGCGCGGCGGGCGGCGGGCTTCGTGCTGGAGCGCATGCGGGGGGAGCGGGGGCTCTTGCGCACCCACCGCGGCGGCCAGAGCCGCCTGAACGCCTACCTGGACGACTACGCCTTCCTCCTCGCGGGCCTGCTCGACCTCTACGAGGCGTCCTTCGAGCCGCGCTGGGTGCGGGAGGCGGCCGCGCTCGCCGGGGAGATGATCGATCGCTACCGGGACGGGGACGGCGCCTTCTTCTTCACCTCGGCCGACCACGAGGCGCTCATCGCACGGAAGAAGGCGGGCCAGGACGGCGCCATCCCGAGCGGGAACTCGATGGCGGCGCTGGGGCTCCTGCGGCTGGCCAAGCTGACGGGGGAGGCGCGCTTCGCCGAGGCCGGGGCGGGGGCCGTCCGCGCCTTCGGGGAGTACCTGGAGCGGGCCCCCGCCGCCTTCCACATGATGCTCGCGGCCCTGGACTTCCACCTGGACGCGCCGGTCGAGATCGCCGTCGTGGGGGACCCCGCCGCGCCGGCCACCCGCGAGGCCCTGCGGGCGGTGGACGCGGAGTTCGTCCCCAACAAGGTGCTGGCCTTCCGGCCGGCGGGGGACGGGGCCGAGGAGGAGGCGGCCGTGCCCCTCCTGAGGGACAAGACGGCCATCGGCGGCGCGGCGACGGTCTATCTCTGCGAGAACTTCACCTGCAAGGAGCCCCTCACCGACCCGGCGGCGGTGCGGGCGGCGCTTCGCCCCGCCCACAAGGGCTGAGGGGAGGGCCTTCCGCTACCGGTTCGTCCGCACGAGGAAGGCCGGGTAGCCCTCCCCGCGGAGGCGGTCGACCACCTGCCGCGCCGCCGCCTCCCTCGGGTAGCCCCGCAGCCAGACCTGGGCGAAGCGCGGGTCCCCGTTCCAGCGGTAGATCACCTGGGGGAGCTGGGGGCCGGCCTCCCGCAGCCGCGCGGCCAGGCGATCGATCCGGGCGTGGGAGAGCCCTCCCACGACGATGGACCAGCGGGCGGCCGCCTCCTCCGGGACCTCGAGGGGGGTCAGCCGCACGGGGGCCAAGCCCTGGTTCTCCATGCCGAGGCGGCGGGCGGCGGCCCGCGAGAGGTCGATGACGCGCCCGTCCACGAAGGGCCCCCGGTCGTTGATGCGGACCTCCACCGCGCCTCCCGTGTCCGTCCGCTGGACCCGGACCTGGGAGTTGAAGGGGAGGGTCCGGTGGGCGGCGGTCATGGAGTCCATGTCGTAGACCTCGCCGTTGGCCGTCCGCTTGCCGTGGTACTGGTGGCCGTACCAGGAGGCGGCGCCGGCGAGCTCGCCCTGCGGCAGGCGGGAGACCTCCGCCGGGGGCCGGGTGGCGCAGCCGCCGAGGAGGGCGAGGCCGAGGACGAACAAGAGCGGAGCGGCGAGGCGCCGCCCGCGCCTGTCGGCGGGCGGCACGGCGAGGGGCTGCATGGTCTCCCGGGCTCCCTGCGGGCGGAGGGAGGTGGGCGGGCTATTCGGCGAAGGGCACCGCCAGCCGGATGAAGCGCGCGAGCAGCTGGTGGTCGAAGTGCCCCTTGCTGTCCTGCATGATGGTGAAGGCGGCCATCTTCGAGAGCGCCTCCTTGTAGGAGCGGCGCGTCGTCAGGGCGTCGTAGACGTCCGCGACGGCGCAGATCTTCCCGTAGCGGCCGATGTCGGAGTCCTTCAGGTTCCGGGGATAGCCGGTGCCGTCGCACTTCTCGTGGTGCTGGAGGACGATCTGGGCGACCTCGTCGGAGATCTTCCCCGAAATCTTGACGAGGAGGTCGTAGCCGATGAGGGGGTGCTTCTTGATGACGGCCCACTCGTCGTCGTCGAGCTTGCCCTTCTTGTTGAGGATGTCGGTGCTGATGTCCTTCTTTCCAATGTCGTGGAGCAGGTAGCCCACCCCCAGGTCCTGGAGGAACAGGGTGTTGTCGCTGCCGATGACGGCCCGGGTGAGGAGCATGGAGTAGATGTAGACGTGCACGGAGTGGGTGTAGGTGTAGTAGTCGTGGATGGTGAGCTGGAAGAAGCTCTCGAGCGCGTTCGGCTCGTCCATCAGCTTGTTCAGGGCGAGCACCGTGTCCTCGGCCTGGGCGTAGCCGGCCTCGTTGAACTCCTGGAAGATCTCCTGCGTCTTGCGGGCGGCGGAGCCGTAGGCCACGGCCGCCTTGGCCTCGGTGGTGAGGGGGGTCTGGAGGATGTTGGAGAGGTTGGAGTCCACGAGGGACTGCCAGTTCACCTGGGCGTCGCGGTCGTAGTAGAGCCGGTCCGACTGCTTGCAGATCTCCCCGTAGGATTCGGGGGAGAGGGCCTGCTGGCTCCGGAAGAGAAGGGAGAGCTCCTTCTCCTGGAGCATGTAGAGGTCGACCGGGGCGGGCGTGCCCCACGGAAGGTTCGGGAGGGCCACGGGGCGCAGCCGCACCCGCTTCTTCGCGGTATCTCCTTCTCCCCCCTCGCTGACCCGGAGCTTCTGGGCCCGATCGTCTGGGGAAGGGTTGGAGGCCACTGGACCCCTCCATGGGATTCGCCGCTCCCCGCAGGCGCAAAGGAGTGCTCCGGCGGGCGCTGCTCACGGCCTGATGGCGGGCGGACAACCCCCCAAAACTACCAATTTCCCGGGCGGAAGGGAATCCGCCCGGGCGCAGGCCTCAGCGGTACTTCGCGAAGGTCGCCTCGATGGAAGCCCCCGCCTCGAGCTCCCGGGTCATCTTCTCCTCGATCCGGGCCAGCTCCTCCGTCTTGGCCAGCACCTCGCCGAGGCGCTCCTGGGGGATGGCCACCACCCCGTTGATGTCGCCCAGGATGATGTCCCCCTGGCGGACGGCCACCCCCCCGCAGGCGATGGGCGCCCCGTAGGAGGCGGTCATCGTGTAGCCCCCGCTCCCGTGGATGGAGACCCCGCGGGCGAAGACCGGGTAGCCCAGGGCGCGGTGCTCCTCGATGTCGCGGGCGCGGCCGTCCACCACCGTGCCGGCCAGGCCCATGGCGCGGGCCCGGGTGCTCATCATCCCCCCCCAGTTGGCCGTGGTGACGCCCGGGGGGGAGGAGATGACGACGACGCTGCCCGGCGGGGCGGCGTCCACGTGGTGGGCGGGGAGCTTCTCGGCCGGGGCCCCGCCGGCCGGGACCATCAGCACGGTGTGGGCGGGGCCGGCGACGCGGGAATTGGTGTCCGGCGAGAGCATGATGATGTCGGGCATGTGGCCCTTGATCTTCAGCTTGTCGATGGCGTCCGCCACTTGGCAGGTGGAGAAGGCCAGCAGCCGCTCCAGGCGTGCGTCGCTCATGTGGGCTCCTCGGCGCGCGGGTGGGAGGGGCGGGGTGCCCGCCCCGGCAGCCCATAAGATGCGTTGGGAGCGCTCGGGCGGTCAAGCCCAAGCGAAAGGAGGAAGATGCTAGGCCCTGAACTCGGCGTAGCGGACGCCCCCGGGGTCCACCTCCTCCAGCGCGGCCTGCTCCGCCGCCGTGGGCGGCGGGGTCGTGGGGACGGGGCGGGAGAGGTCCAGCGGGAAGCCCGTCCGGGCGGCGGCTTCATCCGCCGCATGGCCCGGGTGGACGCTTTCGAGCTCCAGGCCCGGCGCCCCGCGGGCCAGCACGGCCAGCGGGGTGATCACCTTGGAGAGGTTCCCCGTCTGGGTCGCGAAGTCCACCCGGGGAACGAAGAGGCGGCGGTCGTGGGCCGCCCGCCAGATCACCGTCCGGCCCGCCTGGCTCATGATCACCGCCCCGCCGCCTCCGCCGGGGAGGCGGACCTTGGGGGAGGCGGGGCTCCCGATGTAGCTCATGTTCACGCGCCCCCCCTTGTCGATCTGGGCGCCGCCCAGGAAGGCGAGGTCCACCCCGCCCCGGGCGAAGAGGTCGTAGGCGTCGGCGTTCGAGAAGAGGGCGGCGGCGCCGTGGCAGAGCTCGGGGTCGTTGGTGCTGCGGGGCATGAACCGGGGCCGGGGGTTCACGGAGCCGGCGACCTCGATGAGGACCAGGCGCGGGGCGTGGAGCCTGCGGGCGAGGAAGACGGCCACCATCGGGAGGGGGGAGTTCACCCCGTGGAAGACGCGCTCGCCGTCGCGGATCTCCCGGGCGAGGCAGACGGCCATCTGGTCTCCGGCGCGGCGGACGGCCGCGGGGAGGGAGGAGGAGGGGCTCATCGGACCGGGGCTTGGGACGCGGTTTCCCGCAGGTAGCGGCCGAGGCCCTCGGCCGTGGCGGAGAGCTCCAGGTACCGGCGCATCCCCGCTTCGTCCACCCCGTAGGCGGGGTGGCAGCTGCACGGCCAGGCGCCGCCCGGCGCCTCCACCACGGCCCGCACGAGGAAGCCGGGGACGGCCGTCATGCCGGGGTCGCGGGCGATCTCCCCGCCCGGCACGATCTCCTCGGCGGTGAGGATCACCCCCCGGGAGGCCGCCCGGGTCATCTCGACGTCGAAGTGGCGGTTGCCCAGGATCCAGGCGTTCCCCTCGGCGTCGGCCTTTTGGGCGTGGACGAGGGCCCAGTCGGGCCGCAGGGCGGGGACGGCGAAGAGGGTCTCGCCGGTGTAGGGGTCCTCGATCGGGAGGATGCCGCTGCGCTCCGGGATGTCGCTCCCCTGGAAGCCCCGGATGGGCTGGAAGGGGACGCCGTAGGCTGCGGCCCGCAGCCCCGCCAGGATGCTGGGTCAGGCGTGCTCGGTGAGGCCGGTGAGCCCGCGCTCGATGGCCCGGCGGTAGCTGGGGGCCATGCCGAAGCCGGCCTCGAAGGTGACGATCCCGCTGTAGACCCGCTCGAGGGCGCCCGCCGCGCAGAGGAGGTCGGCGTCGTAGCCGGGGGAGGGCTTGATGAGCTTGAGCCCCTTGCGCCCCTGGCGGGCCAGCTCCCGCAGGAGGGCGGCGGGGGCGCGGTGGAGGAGGCTCCCGCCCGGGCTGATCGCCTCCCCGTCTTTCACCAAGGCGGCCGCCTCGGAAAGTGGCATCCGCTTGTCCATTCTCTCCCTCCGCCCGGAAGTCCGGCGCGATCCTGCGCCCGCTGGGGCCATCGGTGAAGCCCGAATAGGCCATTTTAGCAGAATTTGAGTGAGGTCTTTTTTCCCGCTCGGCAAGGGAGTCCGGATCGGCTGGCTTGATAATCCAAATGGGTCATATAATTCGGCTCGTTCGGGGATCGAACCCCTGTTTCACAGGGCGGAACGGCTTTTCCTCCGGCCTCCAGGCTCCGGAGAAGGAGGGAGAATGGCCCGGGTTTCGCTGATCCAGCCGGCCGAGGCGGAAGGGGCGGCCAAGCGCGTCATGGAGGGCATGCAGAAGCAGTACGGGGTGGTGATCGACCCCGTCAAGGCGCTGGCCCATAAGCCCGAGCTTCTCCGCTCCCTGCTGAGCCTCTCCGCCGTCGCCGACGGTCCGGGGGAGGTCGACGCCGGCTTCAAGGAGGTCCTCAACATCCGGGCCTCGGTCCTGAACGGCTGCCACTTCTGCACCCAGATGCACTCGAACATGGCGCGCCTGCACAAGGTGGCCGCCGCGAAGCTCGAGGGGGCGAAGGAGGGCTCCGCGAGCGCCGCCTTCGACGAGAAGGAGAAGGCCGCCCTGCGGCTGTGCGAGGAGAGCACGGAGGGCGTGAAGGTTTCCGACGCCACCTTCGAGGGGCTCAGGGCTCATTACTCGGAGGCCGCGATCGTGGAGTTGCTGGGGGTGGTCGGCGTCATCAACATGTGGAACCGCCTGGTGGTGGCGCTGGGCTTCTAGCGCGGGGTTCCGGGCGGTTTCCAAGAGGCGGTCCCGGCCCCCTTGGGAGTGTAAATGGCAGATCGGCTGGACATTCCTTCGGGAGGGGTGGAGGAAGGCCGTCCCCCCGGCGAGGCGGGCATGCTGGGCCGCCGGCTGCGCTCCTCGCGCCTGGGCGCCGGTCTCGCGGTGGTTCTCGTCCTGGCCCTCGGCCTGGGCGGCTACCTGTGGTGGCGCCACCTCCAGAACTACGAGACCACCGACAACGCGTATGTCCACGTCACGGTCGTCCCCGTGAGCGCCCGGGTATCCGGCATGATTCAGGAGATCCTGGTCGAGGACAACCAGGCGGTGAACAAGGGAGACCTGATCATCCGCCTGGATCCCGCTCTCTACAAGGTCACGGTCGAGAGCGCGGAGGCCGAGGTGGCGGTGGCCCGCGCCCGCTACGAATCGAGCAAGTTCACCGCCGCCTACTCCTCCGGCCGGGTCGCCCCCATGGTCGACGAGGCCCGCGCCCGCCTCGCCCGGGTGAACCAGACGCTGCGCTCCGACGAGGCCCTGCTGAAGCAGCGGGTGAACGAGACCCAGGCCGCCGCCGCGAGCCTCGCCCGCGCGCGGGACGAGCTGGCGCGGAAGCGGAAGCTCCACGCGCAGAAGGTGATCTCGGACGAGATCCTCGATCAGGCGCTGGCCGGCTTCCGGGTGGCCGACGCCCAGCACCGGGCCTCCATCGACGCCGAGAAGGTCCAAGAGCAGAAGGTGGCCGCCCTGAAGCAGCAGGAGAAGGAGCTGCAGGCCTCGATCACCCTCGTGCAGAAGGAGGAGATCTCGGCCCAGGGCAAGTCCGCCGAGGCGGAGTCCCTGGAGGCCCAGCTCAAGCAGGCCGAGGCCAAGCTGCGGGAGGCGCGCCTGCGCCTCTCCTACACCGAGATCCGGGCCCCCGAGTCGGGCTACGTGAACAAGAAATCCGTCGAAGTGGGGACCAACGTCGAGGCGGGACGGCCCCTCCTGCTGATCGTCCCCCTGCACAAGGTCTACGTCCAGGCGAACTTCAAGGAGGTCCAGCTCGAGAACATCCGCGTGGGCCAGACCGCCGTCATCACGGCCGACGCCTATCCCAACCGGCAATACCGGGGGCGGGTGGAGAGCATCTTCTCGGGCACCGGCGACTACTTCTCCCTCCTCCCGGCCGAGAACGCGACGGGCAACTGGGTGAAGGTGACCCGGCGGATACCGGTCAAGGTCGTCCTCTCGAGTCCTCCTTCGCCGCAGCACCCCCTCTTCGTGGGCATGTCCGCCCAGGTCCAGGTGGACATCCGCGACCAGAGCGGGAACCGCCTGCTCGCCTATCCGGGCCGGGTCCAGAAGGCCACCCCCGGCCAGCCGTGAGCGCCCCCGCAGGGTCCTCCCACCGGGCGGCGGACGAGGCCCCGGAGGCCAGCTTCGCCGCCCGGGCCTTCATCACCCTCGCCGTCATCAGCGGCGCCTTCATCTCGGTGATGGACGTGAACGTCGTGAACGTCTCCCTGCCCCACATGCGGGGGACCTTCGGGGCCGACCTCTCTTCCATCACCTGGGTCGCGACCAGCTACAGCATCGCCCAGATCATCATGATCACGATGTCGGGCTGGTGGAGCACCCTCCTGGGCCGGAAGCGCTTCTTTCTCGCCTCCTACGTGCTGTTCATCCTGGGCTCCATCCTGGCGGGGACCTCCCGCACCTTCACCGAGATGATCATCTACCGCGCCGTCCAGGGCGTGGGCGGGGGGCCGCTCATCCCCATCGCCCAGGCCATCATGCGGGAAACCTATCCTCCCAAGTACCAGGGCATGGCGATGGCCTTCTTCGGGATGGGCGTGGTCGTGGCGCCCGCGATCGGCCCGGTGCTGGGGGGGTGGCTCACCGAGGAGTACGGCTGGCCCTGGGTGTTCTACATCAACGTGCCCTTCGGCCTGGGGGGAATGGTGCTGGTGCACCTCTTCGTGCACGACCCCTCCTATCTCAAGCGGGGCATCAAGAAGGTGGACTGGGGGGGAATCGTCTTCCTGGCGGTCGCCCTCATCGGCCTTCAGTTCGTGCTGGAGCGCGGCCAGGAGGAGAACTGGTTCGAGTCGAACCTCATCGTCTGGTGGACCATCGCCACCGTTGTGGCTGTGGCGGCCCTCGTGGCCTGGGAGCTGCGCGCGCCGGAGCCCATCGTGGACATCCGGATCATGCGGAACGTGCCGCTCACCGTGGGCTCGGTGATCATCCTCATCTTCGGCATCGCCCTCTTCGGCTCCACCTTCATCTTGCCGCAGTTCCTCCAGCAATTGCTTCACTACACGGCCTACGACTCGGGCATGGTCCTCCTGCCCCGGGGGATCGCCCTGTTCATCATCCTCCCGATCGTCGGGCGGCTGTTCAACCTCATCGACCTGCGCGTCCTGCTTTCCTTCGGGGTGATCTCCATCCTGTATTCCTTCTACCTGATCGCCCACCTCTCCCTGGAAGCCGGGTTCTGGAACCTGGTGGTCCCGCTCATCTTCATGGGGATCGGGATGCCGTGCATGTTCGTCACCCTGGCGACAGTCACCCTGGGCAGCGTGCGCCCGGCCGAGGCGACGGCGGCCTCCGCCGTCTTCAACCTCTTCCGGCGGGTGGGGGGAAACATCGGCTTCGCGCTCATGGCTACCCTGGTGGACCGGCGGACCGCCGTCCACCGGGTGGGCCTGGTGGGCTACCTGAACGAGTTCAACGCCCCGTTCCGTGACTACCACGAGAGGGTGGTGAGCCTACTGGTGGACCAGCGGGTGGATCCGGCCACGGCGGGCGCCAAGGCCTACGGCATCATGGAACGCCTGCTGGACCGGCAGGCCACCATGGGCGCCTACAACGACGCCGCCTGGTTCATGATGATTCTCTTCGCCTGCGTCCTGCCCTTCATCTGGGTGCTGCCCGGCCGGCTCAAGGGCTCGTCCTGAGCGGCGGGCAGGAAGGGCGCCTACTCCTCCGGCGCCGGCAGGCGCAAGCGGAGCCGCTCAACGGGCCGGCCGTTCTTGAGGTGCTCCTCCACGATCTCGGGGACGTCCGCCGGCTTCACGCCCTGGTACCAGACGCCCTCGGGGTAGACGACCACGGAGGGCCCGAGGGTGCAGGGGCCGAGGCAGGTGGACCCGGCCAGGGCGGTGTGGCCACCTAAGCCGTTCGTCTCGATGGCCTCGGTGAGGGCCTGGGCGAGCTCGATGCTCCCCTTCGACTGGCAGCAGCCCATGGGGTGGTTTGGGGGCCGCTGGTTGATGCACACGAAGATGTGGCGTTTGATGTGTTCCACGGCAAGGGGGCTCCTTGATGGCTTCAGACAGGGGCAGGGAGATTCCCCCCGCTCCAGGAAAGACCCGCCTCAAGAATGCGCGAGAGGAGTCCCCGATGAGCGGAGCGCGGGGAGATGATACCCGCGGAACCCGTGAAGTCAAGGGTTCGCGCTTTCAAGGAAGCCGGGCTTCCTCCGCATGGGTTCCGCTTCCGTGACCCGGCGCGCGCGCTCCTCGGGGCCGCTCGGCCGCGCGCTCTTCCCCCGCCTGCGCCTCTCCCGACTGAGGGGCGGGCCGCTCCTCCTCTTCTTGCCCGACGCGGACGCTCCCGCGGCGGCCGTCCAGGCGTGGCTCCCCGCCGGCAGCCTGAGCGAAGCGGAGGGGAGGGAGGGCCTCGCTCACTTCCTCGAGCACATGATCTTCAAGGGCTCCCGCCGCCTCGCCCTGGGGGAGCTGGCCGCGCGCACCGAGGAGGCGGGCGGGGACGTCAACGCCTACACCCTGAACGAGGCCACCTACTACCACCTGACCTGCCTCCCCGGCGGGGCCGCGAAGTGCCTGGACGCCCTGGCCGAGGCCCTTTGGTGGCCCCGCTTCGATGCGGCCGAGGTCGCCCGCGAGCGGGGGGTAATCCTCGAGGAGATCCGCAGCACGGAGGATCAGCCCGAGCAGCGCCTTCAGCAGGAGCTCTACCGCCGGGCCTTCGGGAGTGACCATCCCTTCGGCCGCCCCATCCTGGGCACGCGCCGCTCGGTGAGGCGGGTGGACCGGAGCGTCCTGCGGCGCTACCACCGCCGCTGCTACCATCCCGCCCGCACCGTGATCGTCCTGGCCGGGCCCGTCGCCGAAAAGCCGATCCTCCGCTTGCTGCGGCGGAAGCTCGCCGGGCTGGACGCCGCGTGGGGCTCCGTTCCGCCGTCCTCCGCGCACGCAGTCCCTCCGCTGCCGGAGCGGGGGCCGCGTGCGTTTACCCTGCACGGGGGAGCGAGCCTCGCCTACCTGGAGCTGGCCTTCGCCGTCCCCCCTTTCACCCACCCCGACGCGCCCGCGCTCGAGGTCTTGAGCATGCTCCTGGGCTCGGGGGACAGCTCTCGCCTCTACAAGCGCCTCTGCGTGGATCGCCCCCTGATGCACGACGTCTCGAGCGATGCCTTCTTCACCGCGGGTCCGGGCCTCTTCTTCGTGGGAGGGGCGGCGGAGCCCCGGAGAGCGGCGCGGGCGGGGGAGGAGATGCTCCGGACGGCGGCCGATCTCATTCGGGAGAACCCTCCCGCCGCGGAGGAGCTGGCGCGCGTGCGCACCCTCTTCTGGACCGACCTCGAGTTCCGCCGCGAGAGCGCCGCCGGGCAGGCCCACCTGGCCGGGTATTTCCAGCTGATGGCCGGGGACGCCCGCTTCGCCGAGCGCTATCTCGGGAAGCTCCTGCGGGTGACGCGCGAGGAAGTCCTCTCCGCCGGCGCGCGCTGGCTGCGGCCCGGAGGGCTGACCGCCGGGGCGTTCTTCCCCGAAAGGGCGGACGGGGGAGGAGACGCGCGGGCGTTCCGGGAGGGGATCCGCCGCGGGCTCGAACTTCGCGGCGGCGGGAAGGCTCTCCTCCCCGCCAGAGGGGAAGATCGCCGGCCTTCACCGCTTCCGGATGCGCGGCCCCGCCCCCGGCCATCGGCCCGGGCGCGCGGGAAGAGGCCCCCGCAGGAGTTCCGCCTCTTCCGGGGGGCGCGGCTCATGGTGCTGCCCGGAGGGGAGGCCCGTGTCTTCGCCCTGCGTGCGGCCTTCTTGGGCGGGCAGCGCCTGGAGGGGTCGGAGCGCGCGGGGTGGCACTCCCTCATGGCCGACGCCGCGCCGATGGCGAGCCGCGCCGTCCCCTCGGAGGAGATGGCCCGGCGGGTGGACAGCCTGGGCGCCTCGATCGGCGGGAACGGCGGCCGGAGCAGCTTCGGGCTCTACGCCTCGGGGCACTCGAGCCTGCTGGAGGAGATCTCGAATCTCTTCTGCCAGGTCCTCTGCGGGCCCGCCTTCGAGGAGAAGGACGTCGCACTCGCCCGCCGGGAGGCCGACGCCACGCGGCGCGGGGACCGCGACGACCTCGCCCAGCGCTCCCGCCTGCACGCCCTGGCCCTCCTGTACGGGCCGCATCCCTTCGGCCGCCACCCGCTGGGCGGCCGGGCCACCCTCGCCCGGGCGGATGGAGCCCGGCTCCGGCGGGAGTGGGGCCGCTGGGCCCTGCCGGAGAACCTGGTGCTGGGCGCGGCGGGCGACGTCGACCCGGGGGAGCTGGCCCGGCTTCTCTCCCGCCGCCTCAAGAAGGGTTGGAGGGGATCCCCCGCCTGGCGGCCTTTCCGGCCGCCCGCGCCTCCCCAGGCACCCCGGCGGCCGCGCCTGCGGCGCCTGGGGGTGAGCGGGGCCTCCCAGTCCCACCTCCAGATGGCCTTCCTGGGGGCGAGCCTCGCCGACCCGCGGCGGTTCGCCCTCTCGGTGACGGCGGCGGTGCTCGGCAGCCAGAGCGGTGGCCTCTTCTGGGAGCTGCGCGAGCGGCGGGGGCTGGCCTACGAGTCGAACGTCTCCTGCGAGGAAGCGCTGGACCGGGGGCCCTTCGTCCTCTTCGCCGCCACCGCGCCGGGCGCGGAAGCGGAGGCCCTGCGCGTCATGCGGGCGGAGGTGGCCCGGGTGCGCGAGAAGGGGCTGGGGGCGGAGGAGCTGGCGCGCGCGAAGGCCTTCCTGATCGGCGAGCTCCTGCGGAGCCGGCAGCGGGCGGGCGCGCGCGCGGCGGAGCTGGCCTACGGCGCGCTCTACGGGCTGGGGGTGGACACTCTGGAGCGGGTCCAGCGGGGGCTCGATGCGGTGGACGCCGCCTCGGCCCGCCGGGCGGCGCGGGAGTTCCTCGACCCGGCCGGGGAGTGCCTGGCGATCCTCGGGCCGTGCTAGTCGCGGGGGTCCGCGCTAGGGGCGGGCGCGCTGGATCTCGTTCAGGCGGTTCTGCAGCCGCCGGAGGCGGGCGCGCAGCTCCTCCATCTCCCGGATGAGCGACTCCTCCTCGGCCGAGGCCTGGAGGGCGCCGGCGAGGCGCGCGCGCTCGGCGGCCAGGCGCCGCCGCTGGGCCGGGTCCCTCTCACCGGGAAGGACTCTGTCGATCTCGGCCATCCGCGCCCGGATCTGGTCCGGCGTCTGTGGGATGCGCGGCAGGAGGACGATTTCCCGGCCCTCCGCGCCGCGCGGGCGGGGCGGCTCCTGCCGGCCCAGATTCTGCTCGCGGGAGACCACGCGCCCGGCGGGGAAGCGGTCCGCCGGGGCGGGCCGGGGGGCGCGGACGATCGGCGCCGCCGGCTTGGCCGCCGACTCCTGCTCTTTCTTCTCCTTCTCCAGCATCTCCTCCCAGCCCTCGCGCTGCTCCCGCACGATCCGCCGCACGGTGGAGGTGACGGCGGTCTTGGTGGTCTCCAGGGCCGAGGAGACGCTCCGGACGGTGCGGTCCCACACGCTCGGCGCTTCGGCCTTCTCTCCGGAGGAAGAGGTGGAGGCGCAGCCTCCCAGCGACAGGGCGAGCAAAAGGACGATGGCGAGCGGGGCTTCCGCGGGCCCGCTCCTTGGGCTGAGGCTCCACATGGCGCGTCCCTCGGGCGGAGGGAGGGGTGAACCGCTCCGGCGGGCTAGACGGCGGCGCCCTCGAGGGCAGGGGTTTCGGGTTGGCGCAGCTCCCAGAGCCGCTCGGAGGCTTCTTCGACCAGGGGGATGAGGCTTCGGGGGTCCAGGCCGCTCACGGCGATCCCGCCGTGACGGCGGCAAAGGTTCCCCAGGAGGACCGGGTCGGCCCGGTCCATCTTGTTGAAGACGCGGAGCATGGGGGTGCGCGCCAGCCCCAGCTCGCCCAGGAGGCCCTCGACGGCCTCGAGGTTCTCTTCGCAATGGCGGGACGAGGAGTCGATGACGTGGATCAGGAGGTCCGCGTCGTTCAGCTCCTCCAGGGTGGAGCGGAAGGCTCCCACCAGCTCCTTGGGAAGGTCGTGGATGAAGCCGACCGTGTCGGTGATGATGACCTCCTGGTCGCGGGGGAGGCGGAGGCGGCGGCTCGAAGTGTCGAGCGTGGCGAAGAGCTGATCCGCCACCAGCACCCGGCTCTCGGTGAGGGCGTTCAGGAGGGTGGACTTGCCCGCGTTGGTGTAGCCCACGAGGGAGAGGACGGGCACCGCGCGCCGCTGGCGCAGGGTCCGGCCCTGGGCGCGCTTGCGCTGGAGGCTCTCCAGCTCGCGCTCGAGCCGGCGGATGCGCTCGAAGGCGCGCCGGCGGTGGATCTCGAGCTTCGTCTCGCCCGGACCCCGGCCCCCGATGCCGCCCGTCAGGCGGCTCAGGGCGGTGTGCCGGGTGGAGAGGCGGGGGAGCATGTAGCGCAGCTGGGCCAGCTCGACCTGGAGCTTGCCCACCCGGCTGGTGGCCCGCTGGGCGAAGATGTCCAGGATGATCTGGGTGCGGTCGAGGACCTTGAGGTCGGTGAACTCGGCGAGGCTGCGGATCTGGGCCGGGTGGAGCTCGTGGGAGAAGACCAGGGCCTCGGCCCCGACCTGCATGGAGCGCATGAGGACGTCGGCCAGCCGCCCGCGGCCGATGACGAAGCGCGGGTCCACCTCCTTGCGCCGCTGGAGCACCCGCCCGCAGGGGATGAGGCCCGCGCCGTCCACCAGGACCTCCAGCTCATCCAGCTCCGCCTGGGCCGGGCGGGTCCGCCGGCCGCCGGTGTCCACGTGGATGAGCAGGGCCCGCTCCCCCTTGCGGTGGGCCGCGAGGAAGTTCTGGGTGCGGGTGAACTCCTCCTCCAGCGAGTCCACCAGGTGGGCGATGTCGAGCCTCAGCCACTCGAGGCTCGGGAAGGACTGGATCTCCCAGGGAGGGGTGCGGCCGCTGGCGGAGCCGTTCGGGGCCTCCTCCGCGCCGCTCTCCCCGGCCGGCAGGGGGCCGGGGAGGATGTGGGCCACGTGGACGCGCCCGGTGGCGCCCTCCTCAACCACCTCGATGGAGGCCATGGCGTCCAGCCGCAGGAGGGCCATGTCGGTCAAGTCCTCCTGGGAGAGGGGGGAGCCGTCCAGGTGGGTGTGGACGCAGCGCAGGCCCCTCAGCCGGGCCGTGCCCATGCGGGCGCGGCCGAGCTCGGGGATCTCGATGCCCTTGGCCCCGCCCACGATGACGTAGCGCACCGTGCCGAGGCGATCCACGAGGAGGCCGATCTGGCGGGAGATCTCGCGGGAGAGGAGGGCGATCTCCCGTCCCAGTTCGAGGTGGATCAACTGGCCGGGCGGAACCCGGCGCCGGTAGAGGCGCTCGAGCGCCCGCGTCTGGTGGGTCTTGAGGCCGGTGAGGCTGCCGTACAGCTTGGCGATGGCGCGCGCCCTTCACGAGTGGGGCCCGTCAGCCGGGCGAACCGTCTGGATTATACTACGCCCGGGGGGCGCTGGCGCAAGTGGCTGTTTCGTCCCATCGAAGCCAAATTCAAATGTTTGACACCCCTGGACGGCTTGCCTAGACTTGCGTGCCCCTCCAGGGCGGGGGGGCGGCTCTCGAATGGGGAGATGGCCGCTATGGTGCACGAGCGCGACGTCCGGCTGACGCGGATCGAGGAGCTTGTCCGGCGCCTGCTGCGGCGCAAGGCCGACGCCCATCTCTCGAACGCCTTGGAGAAGATGCACGCGGCCGAGGTGGCCCAGATCTTCTCCCACCTCCTCCCCGAGGAGCGCCTGGCCGCCTTCCGCCTCGTGCCGGGGGGCGAGCACCGGGCGGAGGTCCTCACCGAGTGCGACCCGCACATCGTCCGGGAGCTGCTCGAGCCCATCCCGAACGACGAGATCGTGGCCCTCCTCAGCAAGCTCAACACCGACGACGTCCGCTACCTCCTCGAGATGCTCCCCGAGGAGCGCTCCGCCGAGGTCATGCACCTCCTCGGGGCCCGGGAGACGGAGGTCTTCGAGGGGGTGATGGCCTACCCGCCGGACACGGCGGGGAGCATCATGACCGACGCCTTCGTCGCCCTTCCCGAAGGCCTCACGGTGGAGCAGGCCATCGCCGAGGTCCGCAAGGCGAGCGAGGCCGAGTACGTCTTCTACGTCTACGTCGTGGACGAGGACCGCAACCTCCGGGGCGTCATCAGCCTCCGCCAGCTCCTCCTCGCCTCGCCCTCGAAGCGCCTCTCCGAGGTGATGACGCCGAACGCCTGGCGGGTGAACGTGCACGCCGACCAGGAGCACGTCGCCCAGCTCATCTCGCGCTACAACATCCTCGCCATCCCGGTGGTGGACGACGCGGGCGCGCTGGTGGGCATCGTGACGGTGGACGACGTGCTGGACGTCCTGCGGGACGAGGCCACCGAGGACATCCTCAAGATGGCGGGCACGCACTACACGGAGGAAATCACCTCGCTCTCGGCCGTCCGGCTCGCGTGGGTGCGGTTGCCCTGGCTCGCTATCAGCTGGGTGGGGAGCCTCGTCGCGGCCTACTTCATCTCCCAGTTCGCCAGCGAGTTGAGCCGGGTGGTCGCGCTGGCCGCCTTCATCCCCGTCATCAACGGGACGGCGGGGAACGTGGGCGCCCAGGGCGTGGCCATCATGGTGCGGGGGCTGGCGACCGGCAAGGTGGATCCCAAGGGCTGGTTCCAGGTGGTGGGCCGGCAGGTGCTGGTGGGGGTGATGCTGGGGGCCGCCTTCGGGCTCCTCCTGTACCTGATCGCGCGGTGGCACTTCCCCCAGGTGGCGTGGCTGGGCCTCATCGTGTCGCTGGCCATCGGCATTTCCATCGTGACCTCGGCCGTCCTCTCCTCCGCGCTGCCCCTGGCCCTGCACTACCTGCGCTTCGACCCGGCCCTCATGACCGGGCCCTTCATCACCACGAGCATGGACCTCATCTCGGTCCTGGTCTATTTCAACATCGCCCGCTACTTCCTCTCGCTCGCCTAGCCCCGCCCGAGGGAGGAGGCCGTGCCCCACAGCGCCGAGTTCCGCGTCCGCTACGCCGAGACGGACCAGATGGGGGTGGTCCACCACGCCGCCTACTTCGCCTGGTTCGAGCACCTGCGGACGGAGTACTTCCGCGCGCTGGGCTTCCCCTACGGGGAGCTGGAGCGCCAGGGCGTCTGCTTCCCGGTCGTGGAGGCCTCCTGCCGCTACCGCGAGGGCGCCCGCTACGACGGGATGGTGCGGGTGACAGGCTGGGTGCGCGCCCCCCAGGGGGTGCGGGTGCGGATCGACTACCGGGTGGAGCAGGAGGGGCGCGTCCGCGCCGAGGCCTACACCCTCCACGCCCGCACCGACGCCGGGGGGCGGCCCGGGCGCATCCCCCCGGAACTCCTCGCCCGGCTCGCCGCCGAGGCCTCCCCGCCCGGCGAGGGGCCCTCCTTCGCGCCCGAGGGCTAGCCGGGGTGTCTTCGCCGCCCGCGTCATGGCGGCGGAAACCTTTGCCGGGCTTGGCTCCCCCCTCCCTCTGGGAGAGGTGCTGGGGGTGAGGGGAGGCCGCGCCGCCGGAGTCTCCCTCACCCGGAGCATCCAAGCGGCGGACCGCTGGATGCTCCGCCCTCTCCCAGAGGGAGAGGGAGAAAAGGCGGGCTCCCCGGCGTGAACCAAGTCCCGGCCTCCGCCGCCTTGACGCCCGCTCCGCCCCGGCCCAAGATTTGCGCCTGCGCGCCCTCGGGAAGCGCCTGTTGAGGAGCCCCATGCTCGGCGAATACAACCCCGCCTCCTACGAGGCCAAGTGGCAGGAGCGCTGGGAGCGGGAAGGCACCTTCCAGGCCCCGGACGACGGGGGCGCGAAGCCCACCTACTACTGCCTCATGATGTTCCCCTATCCCTCCGGCGACCTGCACATGGGCCACGCCTGCAACTACACCATGGGGGACGCCATCAGCCGCTACCGGCGGATGCGGGGCTTCGAGGTGCTGCACCCGATGGGCTGGGACGCCCTGGGCCTCCCGGCCGAGAACGCGGCCATCCAGGCCGGGGTCCACCCGGCCGGCTGGACGAAGCGGAACATCGACAACATGCGCCGCCAGCTCAGGCTCGCGGGCCTGGCCTACGACTGGCGGCGCGAGCTCTCGACCGCCCACCCGGGCTACTACCGCTGGACCCAGTGGATCTTCCTCCGCATGCTCGGCCGCGGCCTGGCCTACAAGAAGGAGGCCCTCGTCAACTGGGACCCGGTGGACGAGACCGTCCTCGCCAACGAGCAGATCCACGACGGGGTGGCCTGGCGCAGCGGGGCCAAGGTGGAGAAGCGCTGGCTGAGCCAGTGGTTCCTCAAGATCACCGACTACGCCCAGCGCCTCCTCGACGACCTGGACGGCCTCCGCGGCTGGCCCGAGCACGTGAAGCAGCAGCAGCGCAACTGGCTCGGCCGCAGCGAGGGCGCCCGCATCGACTTCCGGCTCGAGGCCACGGGAGAGACCCTCTCCGTCTTCACCACCCGTCCCGACACCGTCTACGGCGTCACCTTCATGGTCTGCGCCCCCGAGCACCCCCTCATCGAGCGCCTGCTGGCGGGCAACCCGAGGGCGGACGCCATCCGCAAGGCCGTCGAGGAGATGCGCGCCCAGACCCAGGCCGAGCGCATGAGCGAGGAGAAGGAGAAGACGGGTGTCCCGACCGGCCATTTCATCCTCAACCCGGTGAACGGGGACCGGGTGCCCCTCCTCGTCGCCGACTACGCCCTGATGGAGTACGGCACCGGCATCGTCATGGGAGTGCCCGCCCACGACCAGCGGGACTTCCTCTTCGCGCGCAAGTACGGCCTCCCGGTCAAGGTGGTCATCCAGCATCCCCAGGGGGGCCTGCGGGGGGAGACCATGGCCGAGGCCTACGTCGAGGACGGGGTGATGGAATCCTCCGGGCCCTTCGACGGCCAGCCCAGCCGCGAGGCGTATCCGAAGATGATCGGCTACTTCGCCGGGCGGGGCTTCGGCGCCCGCACCGTCAACTGGCGCCTCAGGGACTGGCTCATCTCCCGCCAGCGCTACTGGGGGGTGCCCATCCCCGTGATGTACGAGGAGGACGGCGCCGTCACCCCCGTGCCGGACGATCAGCTCCCCGTCGTGCACCCCCGGGACGTGGAGTTCACCGGCCGGGGCGGGAACCCGCTCGCCAAGGTGCCCGCCTTCG
>MGDP01000136.1:0-492 GCA_001790955.1 Candidatus Tectomicrobia bacterium RIFCSPLOWO2_12_FULL_69_37 | reverse complement strand
GCCGGCCCGCCCGCCGCGAGACGGACACCATGGACACCTTCGTGGACTCCTCCTGGTACTACCTCCGCTTCGTCTCCCCGAGGAACGAGCGCGCCGTCTTCGACTCCGGCCAGGTCAACCGCTGGCTCCCCGTCTCCCAGTACATCGGCGGGGCCGAGCACGCCGTCATGCATCTCCTCTACTCGCGCTTTTTCACCAAGGTCCTCTACGACATGGGCCTCGTCTCCTTCGAGGAGCCCTTCGGGAACCTCTTCACCCAGGGCATGGTCTGCCGCACCGCCTACCGCCTGGCCGAGGCGCGCGGGCGGGTGTGGGTGCCCTACAAGAGCGTGGACGAGGGCTCCCTCCTCGTGACCGCCGACGGCCCCAGCGGGAGCGGCTACAAGGCGGGCCAGAAGGTGGTGGCCGAGATGGCCGTGATGAGCAAGTCCAAGCTGAACGGCGTCTCCATCGAGGAGTGCACCGGCCGCTTCGGCGCGGACGCGGGCCGCC
>MGDP01000135.1:4477-12109 GCA_001790955.1 Candidatus Tectomicrobia bacterium RIFCSPLOWO2_12_FULL_69_37 | reverse complement strand
GGAGATGATCCGGGGCATCAAGCGCATCCACCCCCAGCTCCACCTCAAGTGCTTCACCGCCACCGAGGTGCGCTGGCTGGCCGACCGCATCGCCCGGCTGAGCGTCGAGGAGACCCTCCGCGCCCTCGTCGAGGCGGGGCTGGGCTCCCTCACCGGGGGAGGGGCCGAGATCTTCGCCGAGCCCACGCGCTCGAAGATCTGCAAGGGCAAGCAGAGCGCCGAGGACTGGCTGGATGTCCACCGCATCGCGCACGGGATGGGGCTCCGGAGCACCTGCACCATGCTCTACGGCCACGTCGAGACCGACGCCGATCGGGTGGACCACATGCTCCGCCTGCGCGCCCTCCAGGACGAGACGGGGGGCTTCACCGCCTTCATCCCCCTCGCCTTCCACCCCGACAACACCCAGATGGACGATATTCCCGCGGCGGGCGGGCTCATGGACCTCAGGAACTACGCCGTCGCGCGCCTGCTCCTCGACAACATCGCGCACGTCAAGGCCTACTGGATCATGGTGGGGGTGGCCATCGCCCAGATCAGCCAGAGCTACGGAGTGGACGACATCGACGGCACCGTGGTCCAGGAGAAGATCTACCACATGGCCGGCGCCCAGACGCCCCAGCGCCTGGGGGTGGAGGACATCCGCCGCCTCATCCGCGAGGCCGGCCGCGAGCCTGTGGAGCGGGACACGCTCTACCGCGAGGTGGTCCGCGAAGGAGATCGATGGGCGGTTCTCGCCTGACGGGGCCCGCGGGCGGGCCGCGTGGGATGACCCTCCGGCTCGGCGACGTTCCCTACCTCAACACCAAGCCCCTCACCCTCGCCCTCGAAGGCCGGGAGGGCGTGGAGCTCCGCGTCCATCCCCCCTCCAGGCTGAGCGATATGCTGCGCGAGGGGAGCCTCGACGGCGCCCTCGTCTCCTCCTTCGCCCTCTTCCACCACCCCGGCTCCCGCTACGTGCCTGGGGTGGGCATCGCCAGCCGGGGGCCGGTCGAGAGCATCCAGCTCTACTGCCGCAGGCCCGCCGACGCGCTCCAGCGCGTGGGGCTGGACGCGTGGTCCCTCGCCGGGGCGAACCTGGCCCGCGTCCTCCTCAAGCGCCGGTGGGGGGCGGAGCCCGAGTTCGTCCCGATCGACCCGCTGAACCCCCCGCGCGGGGACAAGGCACTCGACGCCTTCCTCCTCATCGGGGACAACGCCCTGCGCGAGCCCCCCGGGGAGCACTACGTCCTCGACCTCGGGGAGGAGTGGACGGCCTTCACCGGCCTCCCCTTCGTCTACGCCCTCTGGGTGTTCCGGCCGGGGGCGGGGGACGAGAGGGCGGCGCGCCTCCTCCAGGAGGCGAAGGCCCAGGGCCTCGCCCGGCTGGAGGAGATCCTCGCCCGGGCGCGCGGGACGCACCCTTTCATCCCGCCCGATCAGGCCCGCCGCTACCTCACCGAGAGCATCCGCTACGACGTGGGGCCCGAGGAGGAGGAGGGGCTCAGGCGCTACTACGAATGGCTCGTGGAGGACGGCCTCGCCCCCGCGGGGTGGCGGCCGGCGCGGATCGGCGGGTCGGAGGCGACGCGGCCCGCCGCGGCGAGGAAAAAGGGAGGGGAGAAGATGACCGATGAGGAGCTAGGCTACCTGGGCGTCCACGAACTCTCGATCCGCATCCGCAGCCGCGAGCTTTCCCCCGTCGAGCTGGCCGAAGCCTGCCTGCGCCGGGTGGAGGCCCTGAACCCCCGGCTCCTGGCCTTCCTCACCGTCACCGGGGAGAAGGCCCTGGAGGAGGCCAGGCGCGCCGAGGCCGAGATCGCCGCCGGGCGCTGGCGCGGGCCGCTCCACGGCATTCCCTACGGGGCGAAGGACATCATCGACACGGCGGGGGTCCGCACCACCCACGGGTCGAGCTTCTTCCGGGAGAACGTCCCCGCCGGGGACGCGGAGTGCGTCTCCCGCCTCAGGCGGGCGGGGGCGGTCCTGCTCGGCAAGACCCACACCCACGAGTTCGCCGCCGCCCCCACCACCGTCAACCCCCACTACGGCGCCGCCCACAACCCCTGGAAGCTGGATCGCATCACCGGGGGGTCGAGCGGGGGCTCCGCCGCCGCCCTGGCGGCCGGTCTCCTCCCCCTGGCCCTGGGCTCGGACACCGGGGGCTCCATCCGGCAGCCCGCCGCCCTGTGCGGGGTCGTGGGGCTCAAGCCCACCCACGGCCGGGTGAGCCTCGCCGGGGTGTGCCCGAACGCCATGACCTTCGACCACCTGGGCCCGATGACGCGCTCCGCGCGCGACGCCGCCCTCGCCCTCCAGGCCCTGGCGGGCCACGACCCGCGCGACCCCGCCTCCCGCGACGCCCCCGTGCCGGACTACGCGGCGGGCTGGGAGCGCGGGGTGCGCGGGCTCACGATCGCCCTCTGCCCGGACATATATTCCAACGCCGAGGTGGACGGGGAGGTGGAGCAGGCCTTCCAGGAGGCCGTGCGCGTCTTCCGGGGGCTGGGGGCCAAGGTCGAGAGCTTCGCCTTCCCGGGGGGCCGCCGGCTGATCGAGCTCTTCCCCTCCATCTCGGGGCCGGAGTTCGCGGAGTTCCACCGCCCCTTCTTCGAGAAGAACCGGGAGGGCTACGGGGCGGACGTGCAGGAGCGCATCGGCTGGTCCTTGAAGATCACCACGGACGAGTACGTGCGCGGCCTGCGGGAGCGGGAGCTCCTGCGCCGCCGGATGGCGGAGTTCTTCCGGGGGGTGGACGCCTTGATCCTCCCCTCCATGCCTTCCACCGCGCCCCCCATCGGCACCCTCCTCGCCCGGGTGAACGGGATGGAGCACAACGGGGTGTGGATCCACCGGCCCTTCCTGGGCCCCCACAACCTGACGGGCTGCCCGGCCGTCTCGCTCCCCATGGGCTTCAGCCGGGAGGGCCTGCCCCTCTCCCTCCAGGTCGTGGGCCCGGAGTGGAGCGAGGGGAAGGTGCTCTCGGTCGCCCACGCCTACGAGGAAGCCACCCCGGAGATCCGGATGCGGCGGCCGCCGTGCGAGTAGGGGCTTCTTCCCGGGAGAGGATCGATCTGGAGTGAGAATGCAGGGGCGACTCTCGGGGTCGCCCGCTCTTGTGAAAACGAGGGCGGACACAAGGCCCGCCCTACACGGCCAGGTTCGCCCCGCTCGCGGGGTCGAAGAGGTGGATGCGGTCGGGGTTGGGGTGGAGGGTGATCTCCTGGCCGGTCCGGACCTCGGCGGTGGCCTCGACCCGGGCGGTGACGGAGGCCCCGGCGAGGTTGAGGTCGAGGAAGATGTCCGACCCCACGGCCTCGACGATCTCGACCGCCGCGCGGATGAGGTTCCCCTCCGGCCCGGCGGGCCGCAGGAGCAGGTCCTCCGGCCTCACGCCCAGGGTCACCTCCTTCTCTTTGTAGCTCTCCAGGCGCGAGGACCTTCCGGCGGGCGCCGGGAGGCGGAAGCTCTTCCCCTCCAGCCAGAGCCCGCCGCCGCCCGCCGCCACGCGGACAGGGAGGAAGTTCATCGAGGGGCTCCCGATGAAGCCCGCGACGAAAATGTTGGCGGGGCGCTGGTAGACCTCCATCGGGGGGCCCACCTGCTGCACCGTGCCGTCCAGCATGATGACGATGCGGTCCCCCATGGTCATGGCCTCCACCTGGTCGTGGGTGACGTAGACCGAGGTGGCCGCGAGCTGGCGGTGGAGCCTGAGGAGCTCGACCCGGGTCTGGACGCGCAGCTTGGCGTCGAGGTTCGAGAGGGGCTCGTCGAAGAGGAAGACGCGCGGGTCGCGCACGATGGCGCGCCCGACCGCCACGCGCTGGCGCTGGCCGCCCGAGAGCTGGCGCGGGTAGCGCTGGAGGAGGTGGGGGATGCCGAGGATGTCCGCCGCGCGCTCCACGCGCCGTGCGATCTCCTCCTTGGCGACCTTCCGCATCTTCAGGCCGAAGGCCATGTTCTTGAAGACGGTCATGTGGGGGTAGAGGGCGTAGTTCTGGAACACCATGGCGATGTCGCGCTCGCCGGGCAGCACCTCGTTCAGCAGGCGGCCGTCGAGGTAGATGCTCCCGCTCGTGATCTCCTCGAGGCCCGCGATCATGCGCAGGGTGGTGGTCTTGCCGCAGCCCGAGGGCCCGAGGAAGACCACGAACTCGCCGTCGTGGATGTTGAGGGAGACATCCTTGACGGCGGTCACCTCGCCGAACTTCTTGCCCACGTTCTCGAGGACCAGCTCACCCACGGGGGAGCCTCCCGGCGCGCCGCTGCGGGAAACGGACCCCCGCAAGCTAGACGATTTGCGGCCTGTTGTTCAAGGCGGAGGGCGCGCCGGGCGAGAAGCGGACGAGATGCTCCTTGAACTTGTTCCGCAGGATGGGCCGGGCGCGGAGCGGGCGGGTTTCTCGCATTTGAGAAAGGAAACCCTTCCGAAACCGCGGCGTGATTTTCTTGAAACGGGGAACGCGCTATAATCCGCGCGTTTCTGTCCCACACCTCGAATTCCAGCCGCGGGCGGGAGCTTCGCTCACGCGGCGAGTTCTTTTTCATCTCCACGCGTTTTCCGGCTGCGCAGGGAATATGGAGGGGGCGGCCGGCGGGTCCTTGCAGGCGGTTCAGAGGAGGAAAGTCCATGCGACGATTCCTCACAGTGTGTCTGCTCGTGGCGGCGGCGGTGGCGCTCGGGGGGCATGCGGCTTCCGCCCAGAAGATGAAGCTGGTCTGGTGGGAGCACAGCAACCCGCCCCACAACAATCTCTCCAATGAGCTGGTGGCCCAGTTCAACCGGGCCAACCCGGACGCCGAGGTGGCGTACGAGTTCTTCGCCATGACCCCCTTCTTCAAGAAGCTCGCCGTCGCGGTCTCCACCAAGACGGCGCCCGACATGTTCACGGTGTTCAGCACCCTCATGCCGAGCCTGATCGAGAAAAAGGGGATCGCCCCCCTGAACGTCCAGTGGCTGGGTTATTCCTCCCTCGATGAGATGAAGAAGGCGTACCTGCCCGGCGCCCTGGACGGCTACATCTACGGCGGCAAGCTCTACGCCGTGCCCATCCTGGCCCAGACGATGAGCCTCTATCTTAACAAGAAGCACTTCCGCGAGGCGGGGCTGGACCCTGACAAGGACTACCCGCGCACGTGGGACGACATCGCGCGGGTGGGGAAGAAGCTGGTCAAGTTCGAGGGCGGCCGCATGACGCGGGAGGCCTTCGACTTCGCCATGATCTCCTCGGCCTGGACGATGATCCAGATGGAGCCCATCATCCACCAGTACGGGGGGAGCATCCTCGACCCCTCCGGCAAGAAGTGCGTGGTCAACAGCGAGGCGGGCGTGAAGGCGATGAACGTCCGCGCTTCGTTCGCCCGCGTGCACAAGATCTCGGACCCGGCCGTGACCGTGGCCACCCATGCCCTCCCGGCGAGCGACATGTCGGCGGGCCGGGTCTCGATGTTCATCACCCACCCGGGGAGCGTCGCCCAGTTCGGCCCCGCGCTGATGAAGGACGTCAAGGTCGTCGCTCACCCCCAGCTGGACCCGGCCAAGCCGGTCACCGCGACATACGGGTTCGCCCTCTCGGTCAACCCCGACATCCCGCCCGGCAAGCAAAAGCGGGTCCACGACCTCATCCGCTTCGTCTCGGCGGACCCAAAGAAGTGGCTCGACCGGGTGGGCACGGTGAACCCCCGCGGCGGATTCCTCGACATCCCGGGCGTGCGGGACCAGCCCTACATCGACGTCTTCGTCAAGGACATCTCCACGGCACGGCACCTCACGCGCTCTCCCAAGTACAGCGAGATCGCCGACGCCATGCACCGGGCGATGGAGCGGGTGGTGTTGAAAGGGGAGGACTCGAAGAAGTCCCTCGACCAGGCCTGCCGGGACATCGACCGGGCGCTGGCCAAGAAGTAGGCGGGCGATCCGGGCTGACGCAGCTGCAAGCCGCAGCCGCTGAAGACAAGCCCTTCGCCGGGCTCTCTGGAGAGAAGATTGGGTCTTAGATTCCCGAAACGAAACCCATTGGAGGCCTGCAACGGAAGAGGAGGGGTGTCCATGCGGAGGTTCCTCACGGCGAGTCTGTTCATGGCGGTGGCGCTGGCGGCGGGTTCGGCTTCCGCCCAGGGCATCACCTGGTGGGAGCACAGCAACCCGCCCCACAACAACTACTCGAAGGAGCTGGTGGCGGATTGGAACAAGAAGAACCCCAACGCCCGGGTGGAATATGAAGTCTTCGCGATGACCCCCTACTTCAAGAAGCTCTCGGCCGCGCTCTCCACCAAGTCGGCCGCCGACATGTTCACCGTGCTCGACATTCTTCTCCCCGGCTTCACCACCAAGAATGTCCTCGCGCCCATCCGTCCCGAGTGGCTGGGCTACAAGGACCTGGCGGACATGAAGAAGGCCTACCTCCCCGGCGCGCTGGAGGGCTACATGCACGAGGGCAAGCTCTACGCCGTGCCCATCATTTCCAACACCTTCGCCCTCTACCTCAACACGGACCACTTCCGGGAGGCGGGCCTCGACCCCGAGAAGGACTACCCCAGGACCTGGGAGGACATCGCCAAGGTCGGCCAGAAGCTGGTGAAGAGGCAGGGCGACACCATCACCCGCGAGGCCTTCGACTTCGCGATGCATTCCTCGGTCTGGACCATGTGGTACCTGGAGGGTCTCATCCGGCAGTACGGCGGGAGCATCCTGGACGCCGCCGGGAAGAAGTGCACGGCGAACGGCGAGGCCGGCGTCAAAGCCATGCAGGTGCGCTCCATGTACGTCCAGAAGTACAAGATCTCGGATCCGACGGTGAGCGTGGGCACGAACGCGCTCCCGGCGGACGACCTCCCCAAAGGCCGCGTCTCGATGTTCATCACCCACGCGGGGAGCGTGGCGCAGTTCGGCCCCCAGGTGATGAAGCACGTCAAGGCGGTCCCCTTCCCCCAGGTGAACCCCGCCAAGCCCGTCACCATCGTCAACGGCTTCGCGCTCGCGGTGAACCCCTACGTCCCCGAGGCCAAGCAGAAGCGGGTGCACGACCTGATCCGCCACGTCATCCAGAATCCGAAGGCGTGGTACGAGAAGACCACCTATCCGAATCCGAAGGCCAGTTTCGCGACGATGCCCGGGCTGGAGGAGGCGAAGAAGAACCGTTACCTCGATATCTTCATCAAGAGCATCGAGACGGGCAACTTCGTCACCCGCTCGGCCCACTTCATCGAGATCGCCGACGCGATGCACCGGGCGATGGAGCGGGTGGTGCTGAAGGGCGAGGAGCCGAAGAAGTCGCTCGATCAGGCCTGCAAGGAGATCGACACGGCCCTGGTCAAGTGAAGGGCGGGTGGGCCGGGATGAGGGTTTCGCCCCCTTTTTGGGGCAAGGTTTTCTTTCGCCGCGCCCGTGACATCGGCTCGGGCGGCCGGCGAGTCAACGCGGGCGGAACAGAATGGGAGGGGTGTCCATGCGACGGTTCCTCGTGGTTCTGGTGTTCATGGCGGTGGCGGTGGCGCTGGCGGCGGGTTCGGCTTCCGCCCAGGGCATCACCTGGTGGGAGCACAGCAACCCGCCCCACAACAAGTACTCCCAGGAGCTGGTGGCGGATTGGAACAAGAAGAACCCCAACGCCCAGGTGCAGTACGAGTTCTTCGCGATGACCCCCTACTTCA
>MGDP01000135.1:0-4459 GCA_001790955.1 Candidatus Tectomicrobia bacterium RIFCSPLOWO2_12_FULL_69_37 | reverse complement strand
TACGAGTTCTTCGCGATGACCCCCTACTTCAAGAAGCTCTCGGCCGCGCTGTCCACCAGGTCGGCCGCCGACATGTTCACGGTCATCGACACCCTGCTCCCCGGCTTCACCACCAAGAACGTCCTCGCCCCCATCCGCCCCGAGTGGCTGGGCTACAAGGACCTGGACGACATGAAGAAGGCCTTCCTGCCGGGGGCGCTGGAGGGCTACATCCACGAGGGCAAGCTCTACGCCGTCCCGCCCATCGCCTCCGTCTTCAGCCTCTACATCAACAAGAACCACTTCAAGGAGGCGGGCCTCGACCCCGAGAAGGACTACCCCAGGACCTGGGAGGACATCGCCAAGGTCGGCCAGAAGCTGGTGAAGCGGCAGGGCAGCACCATCACCCGCGAGGCCTTCGACTTCGCCATGCATTCCTCGGCCTGGACCATGTGGTACATGGAGGCCCTCACCCGGCAGCACGGCGGGAGCATCCTGGACGCCGCCGGGAAGAAGTGCACCGCCAACAGCGAGGCGGGCGTGAAGGCCATGGAGGTTCGGTCCATGTACGCCCGCAAGCACAAGATCTCGGACCCGACGGTGAGCGTGGGCACCAACGCGCTGCCCGCCGACGACGTGCCCAAGGGCCGCGTCTCGATGTTCATCTCCCACGCCGGAAGCGTGGCGCAGTTCGGCCCTAAGGTGATGGAGCACATCAAGGTGGTGCCCTTCCCCCAGGTGAACCCCGCCAAGCCCGTCAGCATCGTCTACGGCTTCGCCCTCGCGGTGAACCCCCACATCCCCGAGGCCAAGCAGAAGGCGGTGCATGACCTGATCAAGCACGTCATGGCCAACCCCAAGGAGTGGTACGACAAGACCTCCTACCCCTTCCCGAGCGCGGACTTCCTGCAGCTGCCCGGAATGGAGGTGGCGAAGAAGACGCGCTACCTCGACGTCTTCGTCGGCGACATCAAGACGGGCGTCTTCGTCACCCGGTCGCCCCACTTCATCGAGATCGCCGACGCCATGCACCGGGCGATGGAGCGGGTGGTGCTGAAGGGCGAGGAGCCGAAGAAGTCGCTCGATCAGGCCTGCACCGACATCGACCGGGCGCTGGCCAAGAAGTAGGCGGGACCCACGCGGATGGCGGAGTCATACGCACCGGCTGCCAAGGTCCGGCCCAAGGCTGGCTTCGATGATCGGCTCCCGTTGGGGGCGGCCTGGGGGGGGAGGCTCTCCCTCCGGGCCCGCCTCCGCTGGGCGGGCTTCCTGTTCGTCCTGCCGGCCCTGCTGCACCTTCTCATCTTCAAGTTCTACCCCATGCTCGAAGCCGCCCGGCTGAGCTTCTTCCGCTACGACCTCCTGACCCCGCCCGTCTTCAACGGGCTGCTGAACTACAAGGCCATCTGGGAGAACCCGCTCTTCCACCAGTCCTTCTGGGTCTCGGCCAAGTACATGTTCGGGGTCTCCCTCCCCGAGTGGTTCCTCGCCCTGGGGCTGGCCCTCCTGCTGAACCGCCGGATGCCGGGGCAACCCCTCATCCGGCTGGCGTACTTCCTGCCGATCGCCATGTCCCAGATCGTCGTCGCGATGGTGTGGAAGTTCATGTACAACCCCCTCGGCCTGGTGAACACCCTCCTCGGCTTCGTCGGGATCGGCCGGACCAACTGGCTCTCCACCGAGGAGACGGCGCTCCCCGCCCTCATCGCCATCGGGGTGTGGCGCGGCATCCCCCTCTTCGGCGTCATCTACCTGGCGGGACTCCAGTCCATCCCCAAGGAGTACTACGAGGCCGCGACCATCGACGGCGCGGGCCCCTGGCAGCGCTTCGTCCACGTGACCCTCCCGCTCCTCATGCCCACCATCCTCTTCGTCATGGTGATGTCGCTGCTGTCGGCGGTGAAGGTCTTCCTGAACCCCCTGGTCATGACGGAGGGCGGCCCGAACGGCACCACCCGGGTGCTGCCCTACTTCATCTATGAGACGGGGTTCGCCTACTACCGGATGGGGGAGGCCGCCGCGGCCTCGATGGTGCTCTTCGCCTTCGTCTTCGGGCTGACCCTGATTCAGCTGCGGCTGCTGCGCCGGGGAGGGGTGGAATGAGCCGGAAGGGGCTGCTGCGCTGGGGCGGGCGGCTCACGACCGCCCTGACCGTCGCGGGGCTCGGGCTGGTGCTCCTGCCCTACTTCTGGATGCTCTCCTCCTCCGTCAAGACGGGGAGCGAGGTCTTCGACCTCCCCATCAAGTGGCTCCCCGAGGCGGCCCAGTGGGGGAACTACCCCGACGCCCTCTCCCGGGGCAAGTTCCCCACCTACTTCTTCAACAGCGCGGTGGTGGCCTTCGCGGTGATGGCGGGGAACCTCGTCTTCTGCAGCATGGCGGGCTACGGCCTCTCGAAGTTCCGCTTCCCCTGGCGCGAGGCGTGCTTCCGCCTCATCCTGAGCACCATGATGCTGCCCATCGAGATCATCCTGGTGCCCACCTTCCTCGTGGCGCGCGAGTTCGGCCTCGTGAACAACTACGGCGGGCTCATCGTGCCGCTGGCCGTGGACGCCTTCGGCATCTTCCTCATGCGCCAGTACATCAAGGACCTGCCGGACTCCCTCATCGAGGCGGCGCGGCTCGACGGCTGCGGCGAGTTCGGCATCTTCTGGCGCATCATCCTCCCCAACTGCAAGCCGGCGCTGGGCGCGCTGGCCCTCCTCACCTTCCGCGACAACTGGGACCAATTCCTGTGGCCTCTCATCGTGGCCTCGAAGGACACCCTCAAGACCTTCCCGCTGGGGCTCGCGCAGATGGAGGGCATCGACTCGGCCGCCTACCACGAGATCATGGCGGCGGCGGTGGTGGGCATGATCCCAACGGCGCTCGTCTTCCTCCTCTTCCAGCGCGCCTTCGTGCGCGGCATCGCCCTCAGCGGGCTGAAGGAGTGAGCGTCTCCTCCCGAGCCTCCCGGGCCTCCTCCCAGGCGATCCGCGTGGCCTGCTCCTCCGTCACCTTGTAGGCCTTGGCCGCGAAGCCGCGGAGGGTGTAGCCGCCGAAGGCGGGGTCGAGGAAGGGGTCGGCGTTCGGGGTGAGGGTGTTCGCGTTCGAGCGGAAGACCCCGTAGAGGTGGGGCGCCGCGGCCTCCTCCTCGGGGAACCACCAGCCGTGCTCGACGTGGAGGAGGCGCGGGTCCATGCCGCTGAAGAGCCGGGCGCGCTGGACGCACCGGCCACGGGGGGACTCGACGCACACCCAGTCGCCCTTCTTGATGCCGAGCCGCGCCGCCGCCTCGGGGTGGATCTGGGTCTGGGGCTCGGGGTGGAGGCGGCGCAGGGTGGCCACCTGGCGGTGCTGGGAGTGGAAGTAGTTGGGCAGGCGGCCCCCCGTGATGACGACGAAGGGGTACTCCTTCATCAGCTCGGGGTCGCTGTAGGGGCTCTCGGGGAGCTCGGTGTAGCTGGGGAGGGGGTCGTAGCCGTTCCGCCGCCAGACGGTGCTGTAGATCTCGGCCCGGCCCGTCGCGGTGGGGAAGCCCCCCTCCTTCCGGTAGTGGCCGGTCTCGTGCTTGCGGTAGGCGATCCGGTCGAAGGCCCCTCCGGCCTCGACCGCCTCCCGCCAGGTCATCCCCGCCTCCTGGAGGCGCTCGTCGTAGAAGTCCACCACGGTGCGCCAGGGCCAGTTCCGGTCCATGCCCATGCGCCGCAGGATGTCCCCGCAGACCTCGAACTCGTCGCGCACCTCGCCCAGGGGCTCCACCGCCCGCACGCAGCGCACGTTCCCGAAGGGCCCGTAGCCCTGGGTCTCCATCAGGCGCTCCTTCTCGAAGTGGGTGGGCGCCGGGAGCACGATGTCCGCGAGCTGGAGGGAAGGGTTCATGAAGAGGTCCGCCCCCATGAAGAAGTCGAGCTTCATGAGGGCGCGGTAGACCTCCTTGGCGTTGCTCCAGGTCAGGAGGGGGTTGCCCCCGATGGCCACCCAGGCGCGGACGGGGTAGGGCTCGCCCGTGAGGATGGCCCGGAGGACGGCGGGGTTGTTCGCGTAGCGCTTGGCGGCGGGGCCCGAGCAGAGGCGGAAGCGGTCCGCGCCGAGCTGCTTGCGGTAGGCCTCCTCGGGGAGGGTCTCGCCGAAGGCGTCGGTGAAGGTGCGGCAGCCCCTGTGGCAGGGCACCGGGTGCATGTTCCCGCCCGGGACGTCCACGTTCCCCGTGAGGCACTCCAGGATGGCGCAGGCCCGGCCGTTCTGATGGGCGTTGATGCATTGGTCGAGCCCCACGCCCCAGGCGAGGGCGGCCGGCTTGGTGGCGGCGTAGAGGCGGGCGGCGCGCACGATGTCCCCGGCCTTGAGCCAGGTGATCGCGGCGGCCTTGGGGGGCGTGTACTGGGCGCAGCGCTCCTTGAGGAGCTGCCAGACGGTCTTGCAGACGCGCCCGTGCACGTCGAAGGCGCCGCACAGGGCGGGGCGGGCGCCGGGCCAGTCGTTCGGCACGGGGAGGAGC
>MGDP01000134.1 GCA_001790955.1 Candidatus Tectomicrobia bacterium RIFCSPLOWO2_12_FULL_69_37 | reverse complement strand
ATATAAAATTTATTTTCATAGGTATTCCTCATGAAAAAGATTCGAGTGGTGATCGACTGCGACCCGGGGGTGGACGACGCCCTCGCCCTGGCCTTGGCTCTGGCCTCGCCCGAGCTCGACCTGCTGGCCGTGACCGCGGTCCGTGGGAACGTCCCTGCGGGGCGTGCCTTCCGCAACGCCCGGAGGGTGGTAGCGTGGCTGGGAGCCCAGTTGTCTCATCCCCGAGATTTGCCCCCCGTCCACCCCGGGGGAAGCCGCCCCCTGGGCCGGGACCGGATTGACTGGAAAGCCTCCGCCGCCATCCATGGGCCGGACGGCCTGGGCCGCCTCTTCCCGGGCGTCCTCCGTCCCCCGCGGCTGGAGAGGAACCCGGGACAGGGCGCCGAGGAAGCCCTCATCTCCTTGGCCCGCAAGTGGGGGCGCAGGCTCACCGTGGTGGCCCTGGGCCCGCTGACCAACCTCGCGAGGGTTCACCAGAGGGATCCCTCCGCCCTTCCGGGGGTGGGCCGCATCGTGGTGATGGGCGGGGCGGCGCGGATGCCCGGCAACGTGACGCCCGCCGCCGAGTTCAACATCCATTGCGATCCCGAGGCGGCGCGTGTCGTCTTCCAATCCGGCGCACGCATCACCCTGGTGGGGCTGGATGTGACGCGGCGCGCCTTCCTGCCCTCCCGGGCCCTTGAGAGAGGCGGAGCTTTCCGGAAAGGGCTGCGCGATTTGGTTTCTGTCTACGCGGATTTCTGCAAGAGGAGGCGCGGGATGGACGGCGTCTTCCTCCATGACCCGCTGGCGCTGGCGGCGGCCATCCGGCCAGGCTTCCTCCGCTGCGAGCGCCTTCCGGTGACAGTGGAGTGCGGCCGGGGCCCCGCCCGGGGCATGACGGTGGTGGATCTTCGCGCCGAGGCGCCCAAGGGCCGGATCGAAGTGGCCCTGGACTTGGACGAGCGGAGCTTCCTCCGCTTCTTCCTGGAGCGGATGAGGTCCTACCGTGGCTGGTCCTAGGCGGAGCGTCCTCGTGGTGGGGAGCGCGAACCTCGACATCGTGGTGCCCGTGGAGCGGCTGCCGGGCCCGGGCGAGACGGTGCTGGGGGGCGCCCGGCGGGAGTTCTGGGGGGGGAAGGGCGCCAATCAGGCGCTGGCCGCCGCGCGTGCGGGGGGCAGGGTGCGCTTCGTGTGTTTCACCGGGAGCGATCCCGCCGGAGCCGCCTGCCGCAAGCGCCTGGCCGCCGAGGGAATCGAGCGGAAGGGGCTGCTCGCCGCGGAGGGCCCCACCGGCACCGCCCTCATCGTGGTGAATGCCCGGGGCGGGAACCAGATCGCCGTCGCGCCCGGGGCGAACGCCCTCCTCACCCCCGCGAGGCCGCGGGGGCGGCTGCCGCTCCTCGACTTCGGCCGGGCCGTTCTCGCCCAGCTTGAAGTGCCCCTCGCCACCGTGCGCGAGGCCTTCCGGCGGGCGAAGCGCCGGGGGGCGATCACCATCCTGAACCCCGCGCCCGTGCCTTCCCCGGCGCCGGAGGAGCTGCTGGCCCTGACGGATGTCCTCGTCCCGAACGAGAGCGAGGCGGCCGCCCTCCTGGGGCGCAAGGCCGCCCTCCGGCCGGGGGAGCTTCACCGGGCCGCCCGGCGGCTCCGGGAGCGGGGGCCGCGCGCGGTGGTGGTCACGGCGGGGGAGCGCGGCGCGATCTATTCCAGCGGGGCGGAGAGCGGCTGGGCGGAGCCCCCGGCGGGGGTCCGGGTGGTGGACACGACAGGAGCGGGGGACGCTTTTTGCGGGGCGCTGGCGCTGCGCCTGGCCGAGGGAGCCGGGTTGGCCGATGCGGCGCGCTTCGCGGTGGCGGCGGCCTCTCTTTCGGTGGGGAAGGCGGGCGCCCAGGAGGGGCTCCCCCGGCGGGGGGAGATTCTCCGCGCCCTGCGCCGCGTTTCCCTGCGGCCGATCCGCGCCGGTTGACTTCCCCCGGCATCCCACTTACGGTGGGAGGCTGTAGGATTGACTTTTCATTATGCCG
Source organism: Candidatus Tectomicrobia bacterium RIFCSPLOWO2_12_FULL_69_37 (assembly GCA_001790955.1). Classification (GTDB taxonomy): domain Bacteria; phylum UBA8248; class UBA8248; order UBA8248; family UBA8248; genus 2-12-FULL-69-37. Next base: position 4,742 of record MGDP01000134.1, on the reverse strand, counting down.
TGCGGAGTCCGCCCATGCCCATGGATTGGGATGAATTCAAGGCCCGCCGCCAGGGGGGCGGGATCCCTCCCCAGATCCGGCTTCCCCAGTTCCAGATGCCCAGCTTCCGGAATATCCGCCTGCCCTGGGCGCTCCTGCTGGCGGCGGTGGCCGTCCTGTGGCTCCTTTCCGGGACCTTCACCGTGGGCCCGGACGAGCAGGGCATCGTCCTCCGCTTCGGCCGCCTCGACCGGGTGGCCAGCCCCGGCCTGAACTACCACATTCCCTATCCGGTCGAGACCGTCTACAAGCCCAAGGTCACCGAGGTGAAGCGGCTCGAGGTCGGCTTCCGGACCATCGACCCCGGCCCCCCGGCGCGCTACCAGGACCACCCCGAGGAGTCGCGCATGCTCACCGGGGACGAGAACATGGTGGACGTGAACGTGATCGTCCAGTACCGCATCGTCGATCCGGTGCACTACCTCTTCAATGTGCGGAATCCCGACAGGACGGTGCGCCTCGCGGCCGAGGCGGCCATCCGCCAGGTGGTCGGCAGGAAGCCGATCGACGAGGCCCTGACGACTGGGAAGGGCGTCATCCAGCAGGAGACGATGGAGACTCTCCAAGCTATCCTAGACCGCTACAGGAGCGGCCTGACCATCGTGGCCGTCCAGCTCCAGGACGTCAACCCTCCCAAGGAGGTAAGCCAGGCGTTCAAGGACGTGGCGAGCGCCCGCGAGGATAAGAACCGGCTCATCAACGAGTCGCAGGGCTACCGGAACAAGGTCATCCCGGAGGCGCGCGGCAGAGTCGCTGAGATCGTTGAGCGGGCCACTGCCTACCGCGAGACCAAGGTCCGCCAGGCGCGCGGCGACGCCGGCCGCTTCCTCGCCACCCTGACGGAATACAGGAAGGCGCCCGACATCACGCGAACCCGGCTCCACCTGGAGATGATCAAGGAGATCATGCCCTCGGTGGAGAAAGTGATCCTCGACAAGCAGGGCTCGGGCGTGCTCCCCATCCTTCCCTTGAGGGACGGCGCGAAGGAGCTGAAGCCGTGAACGGCGTCCCGATCCCCAAGTGGCTGGCGGCCTTGCTGGGCATCCTGATCCTGGCCATCATCGGCGCGAACATGGTGTTCTTCACCGTGCGGGAGGACCAGCAGGTGGTGGTCACCCGCCTCGGCAAGCCCGTGCGCGTCCTCCGCGAGGCGGGGCTCAGCTACCGGGTTCCCTTCATCGAGCAGCTCACTTACTTCGACCGGCGCCTGCTCGAGTACGATTCCAGCTCTACCGAGATCATCACCCAGGACAAGAAAACCCTGGTGGTGGACAACTTCTCGCGCTGGCGCATCATCGATCCCCTCCAGTTCCTGCGGACGGTGCGCGACGAGATGGGAGCCCAGGCCCGGCTGGACGACATCATCTACAGCGAGCTGCGCCGTGAGCTCGGGCGGAAGGATCTCATCGATACCGTGGCCAAGGAGCGCGCCCATTTGATGGAGTTGGTCACTACGGAGAGTGACCGCAAGGCGAGAGAGTACGGCATCCAGATCGTGGACGTCCGCCTCAAGCGGGCCGACCTGCCGGCCGAGAACCTCAAGGCCATCTATGGCCGCATGCAGGCCGAGCGCGAGCGAATCGCCACCCAGTACCGCTCCGAGGGGCGGGAGGAGGCCCAGAAGATCCGCGCCGGGACCGACCGGGAGCGGGACATCCTCCTCGCCGGGGCCTACGAGAAGGAACAGGGGATCATGGGCGAGGGCGACGCCCGGAGCATCGACATCACCGCCCGGGCCTTCGCCCAGGACGCCGAGTTCTACGCCTTCCTCAAGAGCCTCGAGGTCTACCAGAAGTCCTTCAAGGACAAGACCACCATCCTGCTGCCCTCGGACAGCAACCTCCTCCGCTTCCTCCAGCAGGAAGGGGGGCGGAACGCCCAGCCGAACCGCCAGGGGAAGTAGACTCTCCGCCGCCGTCCCGGACTACCGCCGCTGAAAACGCTCGAAGGGGCTGGGTTCGCCGCCGGAGGGCTCCTGCTGCGTCTGGCCGGGGGTGCCCGCGTTCGCCCGGCGGACGAGGTCCGTCAGCCCGTCGCGGATGGCCCGGCTCACCGAGCGGCGGATGATCTGCTCCATCCGGCCGATGTGCTCGTAGCGGTTGTCGAAGAGGATGAACTGGAATTCCTCCGGCGCCACCTCGACGCTGCGGCGCACCACCGTGCGGCTCGCGCGGCTGCCCAGGCGGACTTCGATCGCCACCGTCCCGCGGTTCTTCGCGTCGGGGAGGCTGCCCTCGCCGGTGAAGTTGAGGGCGAGGATCTCCCCGTAGAGGGCGTAGTCCCCCTCGACGCCCGGGAGGGAGGTGACCTCCCCGTCCCAGACGCCCGGGGCGGGCCTCAAGCCCATCCGCTCGACGAACGCCCGGGCCATCTCCGTCACCCCGGCGGAGGCCGTGCCCCCCTTGGGGATCATCTCCACCGTCAGGTTCTGCCATTGATAGATGCCGAGGTTCTCCTTGCCGGTCCGGCGATCTTGGAAGGCCGCGACGACGATGGTGGGCGCCTGCGGGGGCTCGAACAGGCGGGGGGCGTCCGCGCCCTCGTAGTGCAGGGAGACGGAGTGCTGGATCCGCTCGGCGCCGCAGCCCCATAGGGCCGCCGTCAGGAGAAGGAGGAGGACGCTCCCGCGTCCGCCCGCATGGGCACGGTTCCACCCGGTTTTGCTCTTCATGATGGCCTCGTCTGGCGTGCGGCGGCGGGGTAAGCTCACGATCTCAGGTAGTCGTCCGTCCCTTCCAGCCAGTCCCGGCGGATGGGGCTGAAGATGTCGTAGTCGATTACGGTCTCGCTCCCTACGACCTCGACCGCGTGGGGCACGTTGGGGGGGATGAGCAGCGACTCCCCCGGCCCGATCTCCACCACCTCGCCGTCGATGTCGAAGCGCAGCCGGCCCTGGATGCAGTAGGAGATCTGCTCGTGGACGTGGCTGTGACGGGGCACCTTGCAGCCGGGCCTGAGCTCCAGCCAGCAGAGCATCTCGTTCGCGCCCACGATCATCTTCCGGGAGAAGAGATCGGTCACCCGCTCGGCGGGCATCTGGCTCCAGGCGAATTTTCGCGCGCGCATCCGGCCGCTCTCCCTTCGGGCCAGGCGGGGTCCCGTGGGCCCGCCAGGATCATTGTAGCGCAAAAAGGGAGGGCGCCGCAGAGCCGCCGCGGCGCGTCCCGGGCGGCCTAGTTGCTGTACTGCGGAAGGGTGCGGGAGAAGCCCTCGCGGAGGATCCGCCCCTTCTTGATGACGTAGTAGTCGGGGCCGTAGTGGATGACGCTGGTCAGCGGCGGGATGGGGCAGCTCTTGGGCACGATCAGGTTATTCTGTCCCTCCCGGGGGAGGTAGCGGGCGGCGTCCTCGGGGGTGAGCTCGGCGTACTCGGCGCAGCCGCCCGGCGCGGCCTTGCACCGGCCGCAGGGAGTGGCCTGGCTGTACTCGCAGGGGACTCGCTCGCCCATCGCCGCCTCCTGGAATGGAGCGGAGGTCATGCTAGAGGGGCGGCCGGGCGGTGTCAAGGGTTGGAGCTGCGGTGGGGCTCGATGTGGACGTGGACCTCCGAGACCTCCTCCACCTGCGAGAGCACGGAGTCCTGGCCCTGGTGGGCGATGGAGTGGCCGTCCGCCACGCTGATCTCCGAAGCCACCTCGACATGGACGTCCACGAAAAGGTGGTGCCCGGCGCGGTGGACGCGCAGGGCGTGGACGTCGTGCACCCCCTCCACTCCCTCGATGGCCGAACGGATGCGGCCGACCACTTCATCGGGAGGGGCGGCGTCCATCAGGTCGTCCAGGGCGTTCCGGACGATCCGCCCTCCGACCCAGACGGCCAGGCCCGCCACCGCTGCGGCGGCCAGGGCGTCCGCGCGCCATTGCCCCATCAGGGCGAGCGCCACGCCCGCCAGAACGGTGGCCGAGGAGAAGACGTCCAGCCTGTGGTTCCAGGCGTTGGCCAGGAGAGCCTGGTTGCCCGTCCGCCGGGCGACCCGCACCGTGGCCCGGTAGAGGCCTTCCTTGAGAGCGATGGCGGCGAGGATGACGGGCAGCACGGCCGGGCTCGGCTGGTAGGGCCGGGGCGTCCATAAGTCCCCCGCGGCGCGGAAGAAGAGCGCGGCGCCGCCCACGGCGACCAGGAGTCCCATGCCGAAGGCCGCGGCTGATTCCACCCTTCCGTGGCCGTAGGGATGGTCCCGATCGGGCGGGCGGGCGGCGAAGCACAGCGCGATGAGAATGGCGGCGTCCGTCCCCACGTCGGCGAGGGAATTCAGGGCGTCAGCGAGGAGGGCCTGGCTCCCCCCGTGCCAGCCGGCCGCTCCCTTCATGAGCGTGAGGAGGAGGTTCACGGCGACCGCCGCCCAGGTGACCCGCACTCCCTCCCGGGCGCGAAGGCGCACGGCTTCCTCTGGGGTTTCACTCGCCTGGGGCTGGAGAGTCGTCTCTCGGTTCATGGCAAGATCCCGGCGAAGCGGCATCCCAAAGGATTGGGGAAAAGGCGTGCGCGGGCGTCCTGCCCGCCTATTGGTCTTAACCGCGAATGGCCTTCGAAGTCAACGATTTGCGAGGGAATTTTTGGGGAAAAAGTTTTGTTTAGGCTAAAGTGATTTTCTGTCTCAATTGAAATTGATATGCAGGGTACCTATAACCATAGGGAATTCCGCTCCATGCCCGGCGCGCGCCGGGATTTTCTCTCGCAGGCTGGAGGAAGTCTGATGCCGA
>MGDP01000133.1 GCA_001790955.1 Candidatus Tectomicrobia bacterium RIFCSPLOWO2_12_FULL_69_37 | reverse complement strand
CCGCGAGGTGGGCTACTGCCACGGGGTCGAGAACTACAGCCGCCACCTGGACGGCCGCCTCCCCGGCGAGCCCCCGGCCACGCTGTTCTCCTACTTCCCGCCGGACCACCTCGTCATCATCGACGAGAGCCACCAGAGCGTGCCCCAGTTGCGGGGGATGTACCGCGGGGACCGCTCCCGGAAGGAGACCCTGGTGGCGTACGGCTTCCGGCTCCCCTCGGCCCTCGACAACCGGCCCCTCAAGTTCGAGGAGTTCGAGGGCCAGCTCCGGGACGTGCTCTACGTCTCGGCCACCCCGAGCCCCTACGAGCTGGAGCGGAGCGAGGGGGTGGTGGCCGAGCAGATTCTCCGCCCCACCGGGCTGGTGGACCCCCCGGTCGAAGTGCGGCCCGTCGCCGGCCAGGTGGACGACCTCCTGGCCGAGGTGCGCAAATGCGCCGCGAAGGGCGAGCGGGTGCTCGTCACCACCCTCACCAAGCGCTTCTCGGAGGACCTGACCGAGTACTACGAGGACCTGGGGGTCCGCGTCCGCTACCTCCACAGCGACATCGACGCCCTGGAGAGGGTGCGCATCATCCGCGACCTGCGCTCGGGGGCCTTCGACGTCCTCATCGGCATCAACCTCCTGCGCGAGGGGCTCGACCTCCCCGAGGTGGCCCTCGTCGCCGTCTTCGACGCGGACAAGGAGGGCTTCCTGCGTTCCGAGACCTCCCTCATCCAGACCTCGGGGCGGGCGGCGCGCCACGTGAACGGGCGGGTGATCATGTACGCCGCCCGCATGACGGAGAGCATGGGGCGGGCCATCGGGGAGATGGAGCGCCGCCGCGGCATCCAGATGGCCTACAACGCGGCGAACGGCATCACCCCGCGCTCCATCCAGCGGCGGATGGACGGCCTCTTGGAGAGCGCCTGGGAGCCCGGGGAGGCGGAGGCGGGCGCCGTGGCCGAGGAGGAAGCCGCCTACGGGGAGATGGCCGCCGAGGACGCCCCCGCCCTCGGGGAGCTGCGCGCCCAGATGAAGGAGGCCGCCCAGCGCCTCGAGTTCGAGCGGGCGGCCGTACTGCGCGATCGCATCCTCGCCATCGAGCGCCGCCAGCTCGGCGTGAAGGTCTAGGGGCGCGGCGTGGCGGACCCGGGGAACGCGGGCGGCCGGGACGCCCTGCGCGAGGCCGTCCGCCTCCTCCCCGAGAAGCCGGGCATCTACGTCTTCAAGGGCGCGGCGGGGGAGGTCCTCTACGTCGGCAAGGCCATGCGCCTGCGGAGCCGGGTGCGCAGCTACTTCGCCAAGCGCCTGGACCGCGGCGCCTGGATCGCCCGGATGGTCGAGGACATCGCCTCCGTCGAGCACGTCGTCACCTCGAACGAGGTGGAGGCGCTCATCCTCGAGAGCAACTACGTCAAGCGCCACAAGCCCAAGCACAACGTGCTCCTGCGCGACGACAAGCACTTCCCCTACCTCAAGCTGAGCACCCAGGAGGACTACCCTCGGCTGAGCGTCGTCCGCCGCTCGGCCGGGGACGGCGCCGACTACCTGGGGCCCTTCCCCTCGCCGGGGAGCCTCCGGCGCACCATCCGCTTCCTCCAGAAGGCCTTCCACATCCGCGCCTGCACCGGGGGGATCGAGGACAAGACCTCCAAGCGCTGCATCTACTTCCAGATGGGCCAGTGCCTGGGGCCCTGCGACGGCCTCCAGAGCCGGGAGGACTACCGCGCCGGGGTGAAGGACGCCCTGGACTTCCTCCGTGGGAAGACGGGCGGCCTCGTCGAGCGGCTGCGCGCCGAGATGGAGGCGGAGGCCGAGGCCCTGCGCTTCGAGGCGGCGGCCAAGCTCCGGGACCGCATCCTCGACATCGAGGAGGTGGCCGAGCAGCAGCAGCAGCGCGTGATCGCCGTCCAGGGCGGGGACCAGGACATCCTCGGCCTCCACCGCGAGGGGGGGCGGGCCTTCTTCCGCATGTTCTTCGTCCGGGGGGGGAGGCTCCTGGGGGACCAGGTGTTCTCCCTCCTGGCTCCGCAGGAGCTCCCGGACGGGGAGGCCGTCTCCGGCTTCGTGAAGCAGTATTACGCTTCCCAGGCCTTCCTTCCCGCCGAGGTGCTCCTGCCCGCCGCCCCGCCGGACGCGGAGGTGATCGCCCGCTGGCTCGGCGGGCGCAAGGAGCGTAAGGTGGAGGTGCTCTTTCCCCGGCGCGGGGGCAAGCGCCGCCTCGTCGAGATGGCCTGCGAGAATGCCGCCCAGGCGGTCGAGGGCCAGCTGGCCGAGGCGCGGAAGGAGCAGGCGGGCCTCGGCGCCGTCCAGGAGGCCCTGGGGCTCGAAGCGCCGCCCGCCCTCATCGAGGCGTTCGACATCTCGAACCTGCACGGGAGCCACATCGTGGGCGCGAGCGTCGCCTTCCGCGACGGAAGGCCGCTCAAGAACGGCTACCGCCGCTACCGGGTGCGCTCGGTCGCGGGCGAGGCGGACGACTTCGCCTCCATGCGCGAGGTCGTGCTGCGCCGCGTGGAGCGCCTGGTGAACGAGGGAGGCGAGATGCCCGATCTCATCCTGATCGACGGGGGGAAGGGCCAGCTCTCGGCCGCCGCCGCCGCGCTGGAGGAGGCGGGGTCCGCCGACGTGGGGCTCTGCGCCATCTCGAAGGGGCGGACGGCGGATAACCCCGGGGACCAGGACGTCTTCTACCTCCCCGGCCGGCCCGAGCCCGTGCGGATGGAGGAGGGGAGCCCGGGCAAGCTCCTCCTCCAGCGCATCCGGGACGAGGTGCACCGCTTCGCCCTGACCTACCACCGCGCCCGGCGCTCCCAGGGGGAGCTGCGCAGCGGCCTCGACGACGTGCCCGGCCTCGGGCCCAAGCGCCGGCGGGCGCTGCTGCGCGCCTTCGGGAGCCTCCGGGGGGTGCTGGACGCCGCCGACGCCCAGCTCCTCCAGGTGGAGGGCATCACCCCCTCCGTCGTCGCCGCCCTGCGCGAGAAGCTGGGGGGAGGGCCGCCCGGAGCGGACGCCCCGTGACGGCGCGCGACGTCTCCTACGCGGTGCTGTCGGGGCTGCTGCTGGCCTCCCTCTTCCCGCCCTTCCGGTTCGACGCCTTGGCCTGGGTGGCCCTGGTGCCCCTCCTGTGGTCCCTCCACGGGAAGCGGCCCCACGAGGGCTTCGCCCTGGGCTTCCTGACGGGGCTCGTGGCCTACGGGGTCATCGTCTGGTGGGTGAAGCTGACGATGGTCAAGTACGGAGGGCTCCCCCCCGCCCTTGCCTGGCTGATCACCCTGCTGCTGGTGGTGTACCTGGCCCTCTACGCGGCGGTCTTCGCCTTCGGCCTCGTCCGCCTGTGCCCGGGCGGGGAGCTCTCCGTGTTCCTCCTCGCCCCGCCGCTCTGGGTGGCGCTCGAGCTCCTGCGGGCCCACTTCCTCTCGGGCTTCCCGTGGGCCCTCCTGGGCTACAGCCAGTACGAGGCGCTCCCGGTCATCCAGATCGCGGACCTGACGGGGGTCTACGGCGTCTCCTTCTTCATCGTGCTGGTGAACGCCGCGGTGTGGCACTTCTTCCGGAATCCCCACCGCGCCCCCTTCGCCGTGGTGGGGGGGACGGCGCTCGCCGCCGTGCTCGTGCTGGGCTACGGCTACCTGCGCCTGCACGAGGTTCCCCGCGATGCGGGCGAGCCCTCGCTGCCGGTGGGGATCGTCCAGGGGAACACCGAGCAGGCCGTCAAATGGTCCCCCGCCTGGCAGGAGGCCATCATGGCCGAGCTGGGCCAGCTGACGGGCGCGGTGGCGCGCGAGCTCAAGGGAAAGCCGCAGGCCGTGCCTCCCCTCATCGTCTGGCCCGAGGCGGCCGCCCCCTTCATCTACGCCGAGCAGCCCCGCTGGCGGCAGCGGATGCGCGACACCGCCCAGGGCGCCGGGGCCTACCTCCTCTTCGGCTCGCTCGGGGTCGACCGCGGCGGGGAGGGGCCCCGCCTGCGCAACTCGGCCTACCTGATCAGCCCCGTGGGGCGGGAGCTGGGACGCTACGACAAGATGCACCTCGTGCCCTTCGGTGAGTACGTGCCGCTCGCCCGCCTGCTCTTCTTCGTGCAGAAGCTCGTGCCCGTCATCGGCACTTTCTCCGAGGGGGAGGCGCCCGTGGTGTTCGACACCCCGGGGGGCCGCTTCGGCGCCCTCATCTGCTTCGAGGTGATCTTCCCCCACGTGGTGCGCCGGTTCCGGGAGGCGCAGTTCCTCGTCAACATCACGAACGACGCCTGGTTCGGCCGCTCGGCGGCCTCGGAGCAGCACCTCTCGATGGTGGCCCTGCGGGCGGTGGAGCTGCGCGTGCCCGTCGTGCGGGCGGCCAACACCGGCATCAGCGCCCTCGTCGACGCCCGGGGGCGGATCAGCGACCGCAGCCCGCTCTTCGTCCCCTGGAAGCGGACCGGCCTCATCGCCCCGCGCAAGACGCCGCCCACCGTCTACGCCCGCTGGGGGGACGCCTTCGCCCTCGCCTGCGCGGCCGCCGCCGTCATGGCCGCGGTGGCGAGAGCCGCCCGGGTCCGGCGCCGGGTGTGGTATCATTGATCCGTCCCCGGCGCCCGCCGGGGGCCGAGGAGGAAACGATGGAAGAGCTGTGCAAGAAGAGCCAAAAGCTGTGCGGCCGGCTCCAGACGCTCCGGGGGCGTCTTTGACCTCGATCGCCTCGAGGCGGAGTGCGCCAGGCTGGACCGCCTCGCCGGCGAGGCGGGCTTCTGGAGCGACCCCGAGGCGGCCCAAAACACCCTGAGGCGCCGCTCCTCCCTGCTGCGGACCATCGAAGCCTGGAACGGCCTCCACAAGACGGTGAAGGATCAGGCCGAGCTCCTCCAGCTCCTCCAGATGGAAGAAGCGCCCGACCCCTCCCTCGTGGAGGAGGTGGACAAGGCGCTCGGCCAGGTAGAGGCCGAGACCGGCCGCCTCGAGTTCCGCCTCGTGATGGACTCCGAGGAGGACGCGAAGAACGCCATCGTCTCGGTGAACGCGGGGGCGGGGGGCGTCGAGAGCCAGGACTGGGCCGAGATGCTCCTGCGCATGTACATGCGCTGGGCCGAGGGGCGGGGGTACGCGGCGCGGCTCATCTCGATCCTCCCGGGCGAGGAGGCGGGCGTCAAGAACGCCATCTTCATCGTCCAGGGCGAGTACGCCTACGGCTACCTCCGGGCCGAGGTGGGGGTGCACCGCCTGGTGCGCATCTCCCCCTTCGACGCGAGCGCCCGCCGCCACACCTCCTTCGCCTCGGTGGACGTCACCCCCGAGGTGGACGACGACGTGGAGATCGAGATCAACGAGAGCGACCTGCGGGTGGACGTCTACCGCAGCTCGGGCGCCGGCGGCCAGCACGTGAACACGACCGACTCCGCCGTGCGGATCACCCACAACCCGACGGGGATCGTCGTCACCTGCCAGAACGAGCGGAGCCAGCACAAGAACCGCGCCACCGCCATGAAGCTCCTCCGCGCCCAGCTCTACGAGCTCGAGCGGCGCAAGCGGGAGGAGGAGAAGGAGGCGCAGCACGCGCTGAAGAAGACCATCGCCTTCGGGAGCCAGATCCGCTCCTACGTCCTCCACCCCTACCGCCTGGTGAAGGACCACCGGACGGACGTGGAGACCTCCAACGTGGACGCCGTCCTCGACGGGGCGCTCGACCCGTTCATCGACGCCTACCTGCTCTCCCTCATCGAGGCCCGGGCGGAGGCGCGCAAGTAGGGCGGCGCACCCGCCTCCGGCCGCCCCGCCCGGGCCTTTCCATCCATGCAGAGGGACGCTTCTTGAGATGAGCGCGTCACCGTCCGATCAGGAGCCCAAGGGTCCCCAGCCGGAGGGCGCGGCGGAGGAGAACGTCCTCATCGCCCAGCGCCGCCGCAAGCTGGAGGCCCTCCGGGCGGCGGGGGAGAACCCCTTCCCCAACCGCTTCCGCACCACCCACCGCATCGGGGAGATCGTGGCGGCCTACGGGCCGCTCGCCGGGGAGGCGCTCGCGCCCGCGAAGGAGGGGCGCTTCGCCGTCGCGGGCCGGCTCATGGGCAAGCGCCTCCAGGGCAAGGTCGTCTTCATGGACCTGCGCGACGGCTCGGGGCGCATCCAGCTCTTCCTCCGCCAGAACGACCTGGGGGAGGCGGCCTTCGCCCGCGCCAAGGAGCTCGACATCGGCGACATCGTCGGGGCCGAGGGGGGGGTGTTCCGCACGAAGACTGGGGAGCTCTCGGTCTGGGTGAGGGGTTTTTCGCTGCTGGCCAAGAACCTCCGGCCCCTGCCCGAGAAGTGGCACGGCCTCCAGAACGTCGAGACGCGCTACCGCCAGCGCTACGTGGACCTCATCGCCAACCCCGAGGTGGCGGAGATCTTCCGCACCCGCACGCGACTGGTGCAGCTCATCCGCCGCTTCCTGGACGAGCGGGGCTTCCTCGAGGTGGAGACCCCGATGATGCAGTCCATCGCGGGCGGGGCGGCGGCCCGGCCCTTCGAGACCTACCACAACACCCTCGACATGCCGCTCTACCTGCGGGTGGCGCCCGAGCTCTACCTCAAGCGCCTCGTGGTGGGGGGGATGGACCGGGTGTACGAGATCAACCGCAGCTTCCGGAACGAGGGCGTCTCGACCCAGCACAACCCCGAGTTCACCATGCTCGAGTTCTACATGGCCTACGCCGACTACAACGACCTGATGGACCTGACCGAGGCGATGATGGGCTTCCTGGCGAAGGAGCTCCTCCAGGGCGACGCCGTGCGCTGCGGGGAGGAGGAGATCTCCCTTGCCCCCCCCTGGCCGCGCCTCAAGTGGCGGGAGGCCATCGCCGATCTGGGCGGAGCGCCCCGCGAGGTGCTCGACGGGCGGGAGCAGGCCTTCGCCCACGCCAGGCGGGTGGCCGCCGCCTCGGGCTACCCCCTCGCGGAGGGGATGAGCCACAGCCAGCTCCTCCAGTTCCTCTTCGAGGAGACGGTGGAGCCCAAGCTCAAGCGGCCCACCTTCGTCTACGACTTCCCGCGGGAGCTCTCCCCCCTCGCCAAGTGCCGGGAGGACGACCCGGAGACGGTCGAGCGCTTCGAGCTCTTCGTGGGAGGCCGCGAGATCGCCAACGCCTACACCGAGCTGAACGACCCGGACGACCAGCGGGAGCGCTTCGAGCGCCAGGCCGCCGCCAGGGCGGCCGGGGACCTGGAGGCCCACGTGGTGGACCACGACTACCTGCGGGCGCTGGAGTACGGGCTCCCCCCCGCGGCGGGGGAGGGCATCGGCATCGACCGGCTGGCCATGCTCTTCACCGGCTCGGCCTCCATCCGCGACGTGATCCTCTTCCCCCTCCTCCGCCGCCTCCAGGAGTAGGCCGTGCCCTTCCGCACCGAGCTCTACATCGGCATGCGCCACCTCCGCTCGCGGCGCAAGCCCGCCTTCGTCTCCCTGACTACCTGGATCTCGGTGCTGGGCATCGCCCTGGGGGTGGCCACCCTCATCGTGGTGGTGGGGGTGATGACGGGCTTCGAGCGGGAGCTGCGCAGCCGCATCCTGGGCACCCAGAGCCACGTCGTGGTGGTCGAGCCGGGCGCGGCGGGAATGGAGGCCTGGCGCAGCGTGCTCGCCCGGGTGAAGGGGCACCGCGGGGTGGCGGCGGCGAGCCCCTTCGTCTTCGGCCAGGCGCTCCTCTCCTCGCGCGGGCGGGTGGTGGGGAGCGTGGTGCGGGGGATCGACCCCGCCCTCGAGACGGCGGTGACGGACATCCGCGGCTACGTGGAGCCGGCCGCGATCGGCCGCCTCGCCCAGGGCGGCGCCCCGGCGAGCACCACGCCCCAGGTGCTGCTCGGGAGCGAGCTGGCGGCGAGCCTCCAGGTGGGGACGGGGGACGAGGTGAGCGTCGTGAGCCCGGCCGGGGTGGTCACGCCGATGGGGGTGCTGCCGCGCTCGAAGGCGTTCAAGGTGGCGGGGGTGTTCCGCAGCGGCTTCTACCAGTACGACGCGGGGCTGGCCTTCATCACCCTGCGCGAGGCCCAGAACTTCTTCAACCTGGGGAGCGGGGTGACCGGGGTCCACGCCCGGGTGGGGGACATCTTCCAGGCCGAGCGCATCGCCCGCGAGCTCCAGCGGGAGCTCACCTCCCGCTACTGGGCGCGCTCCTGGCAGCAGATGAACCGGAACCTCTTCTCCGCCCTCAAGACCGAGAAGACCACGATGACGATCCTGCTGCTCTTGGTGATCGTGGTGGCGGCCTTCAACATCGTGGGCTCGCTCGTCATGGTGGTGATGGAGAAGGGGCGGGAGATCGCCATCCTCAAGTCCATGGGGGCGACGCGGGGGGGCATCCTGCGGATCTTCTTCTTGCAGGGCGCCTTCATCGGGGTGGGCGGCGCGCTCGTGGGCACGCTGGGGGGGCTGGTGCTGGGGTGGAACCTCCACTACGTGGAGGATTTCCTCGAAAAGGTCTTCGGCCTGGACATCCTCCCCCCCAGCATCTACCATATCGATCGCCTGCCCATTCACATGACCGCCCAGGACGTCTCCCTGACCGCCCTCATGGCCGTGCTGGTCTGCCTGGGGGCCACGCTCTACCCGGCGTGGAGGGCCTCGCGCGTCGACCCGGTGGAAATGCTCCGCTATGGCTGAGCCGGCGCGAGGGGGGGGGCGGGATGAGGCGGGCGCGCTGGTTTCCGCCCGTAATCTCAGTAAAATCTACCGTTTAGGCGGGGGCGAGGTGCACGCCCTGAGGGGGGTGGACCTGGAGATCCAGCCCGGGGAGATGGTGGCCCTGATGGGGGCCTCGGGGGTGGGGAAAAGCACCCTCCTCCATCTCCTGGGGGCATTGGACCGGCCCACTGCGGGGGAGGTATTCTTTCAGGGCGGGCGGCTGTTTGAGCGTTCCGACTCCGAATTGGCCCGGTTCCGGAACCGGTCGCTCGGGTTCGTCTTTCAGTTTCATCATCTTCTGCCTGAGTTTTCTGCCCTGGAAAATGTTATGATACCGGGGCTGCTGGGAGGGGTGCCCCGGCCGGAGGCAGAGGGCAGGGCCCGGGAGCTGATGGAAACCGTCGGGCTGGGACGGCGCTGGAAGCACCGCCCGGCCGAGCTCTCGGGCGGCGAGCAGCAGCGGGTGGCCCTGGCCCGGGCCCTGGTGAACCGGCCGGCGCTGGTCCTGGCCGACGAGCCGACCGGCAACCTGGACTCCACGACGGCGGAGGCGATTTTCGGACTCCTCCGGGGCTTCAACCGGGCGAGCCGGCAGACGTTCCTGGTGGCCACGCACAACAGCTCTCTCGCGGAGCGCATGGATCGGGTGGTGGTCATGGCGGACGGACGGATAGCCGCCGCGCGGTAATCGGCCGTGCAAGGAGGTTTTGAATGTTCAAGCGGTTCACCGAGCGCGCGCGAAAGGTCATCATCCTGGCGAGGGAAGAGGCGGAGCACTACCGCCACGAGTACCTGGGGACCGAGCACATCCTCCTCGGGGTGCTCAAGGACGGCGGCGGCATCGCCATCGCGGTCCTCCAGAAGCTCGGGGTGGACCCCAAGCAGCTGCGCCTGGAGCTGGAGCGCAACCTTCCCAAGAGCCTGAGCGGCCCGGTGGAGGGCGACATCCCCTTCACGCCCAAGGCGAAGAAGGTGCTCGAGTACGCGGTCGAGGAGGCCCGCCTCATGGGCCACAACTACATCGGCACCGAGCACCTGCTGCTGGGCATCGTGCGCGAGAAGGACGGCCTCGCCGCCAAGATCCTCGCCAGCTTCGGCATCAAGCTCCAGCAGACGCGCGAGCAAACCATCAACCTCCTGCGCGAGCCGGTGGCCACCCGCACGCGCGAGAAGAGCAAGACGCCCGCCCTCGACGAGTTCGGCCGCGACCTCACCGAGCTGGCCGAGGAGAGCAAGCTCGACCCCGTCATCGGGCGCGAGAAGGAGATCGAGCGGGTCGTCCAGATCCTGGCCCGGCGGACGAAGAACAACCCCGTCCTCATCGGCGAGCCCGGCGTGGGCAAGACCGCCATCGTCGAGGGCCTGGCCCAGATGATCATCTCCAAGGAGGTCCCGCAGATCCTCTACAACAAGCGGGTCGTCCAGCTCGATCTCGGCGCCCTCGTGGCGGGCACCAAGTACCGCGGCCAGTTCGAGGCGCGCCTGAAGGCCATCATGAAGGAGATCACCCAGAGCCAGGACGTGATCATCTTCATCGACGAGCTGCACACCCTCGTGGGCGCGGGCGCGGCCGAGGGCTCCATCGACGCCTCCAACATGCTCAAGCCCGCCCTGAGCCGGGGCGAGATTCAGTGCATCGGGGCGACCACGCTGGACGAGTACCGCCGCTACATCGAGAAGAACGGCGCCCTCGAGCGCCGCTTCCAGACGGTGATGGTCGACCCCCCCTCCATCGAGGACGCCATCAGCATCCTCAAGGGGCTCAAGGACAAGTACGAGCGGCACCACAGGGCCCGCATCGTGGAGGAAGCCATCGTGGCCGCCGTGCGGCTTTCCTCGCAGTACGTGTCCGACCGCTTCCTGCCGGACAAGGCCATCGACGTCATCGACGAGGCCTGCAGCAAGGTGCGCCTGGAGAAGGAGACCTTCCCGCGGAACATCCGCGACCTCCAGCGCCAGATCGAGGAGACCGTCCGCCTCAAGAAGGACATGATCGAGAAGCAGGACTTCGAGCGCGCCGTCGAGCTGCGCGACCAGGAGGAGCAGGACCGCGGCAAGCTCGACGAGATGAAGGCCGAGTGGGAGGCCGGGCAGACCGACGAGGAGCCCAACGTGACCGAGGAGGACGTGGCCTACGTCGTCAGCCGGATGACGGGCATCCCCCTCCAGCGCATCGAGGAGATCGAGAACGCCCGCCTCCTCCGGATGGAGGAGGATCTCAACTCGCGCATCGTGGGCCAGGAGGAGGCCACCCGGCTCCTCACCAAGGCCGTTCGCCGCGCGCGGGCGGGGCTCAAGAGCCCCCGCCGGCCCATCGGCAGCTTCCTCTTCCTCGGGCCCACGGGCGTCGGGAAGACGGAGATGGCGCGCGTCCTCGCCGAGTTCATGTTCGGCGACTCGAGCGCCCTCATCCGCATCGACATGAGCGAGTACATGGAGCGCTTCAACGTCTCGCGCCTCACGGGGGCGCCTCCGGGCTACGTGGGCTACGAGGAGGGCGGCCAGCTGACCGAGCGCGTCCGCCGCAAGCCCTATTCGGTCGTGCTGCTGGACGAGATCGAGAAGGCGCACCCGGACGTCTACCACATCCTCCTCCAGGTGATGGACGACGGCCTGCTGACGGACAGCTACGGGCGCCACGTGGACTTCAAGAACACCGTCGTCATCATGACCTCGAACCTGGCCGCCCGATCCATCGAGAAGGGTTCCACGCTGGGCTTCCAGAAGGCGGACGACGTCAACAAGTTCGACAAGATGAAGGACAGCATCCGCGACGAGCTCAAGCGGACCTTCAACCCCGAGTTCCTCAACCGGATCGACGAGGTCGTGATCTTCCGTCCGCTCTCGGGCGAGGACATCCAGAAGATCGTGGACATCGAGATCGGCAAGCTCAACAAGACGCTCGCCCAGAAGGGCCTCACCCTTGAGCTCTCGCCCGAGGCGCGCGGCTGGGTGGCCAAGCAGGGCTACGACCCCGCCTACGGGGCGCGGCCGCTGCGGCGCACCATCCAGCGGCACATCGAGGACGTGCTCAGCGAGGAGGTCCTCCACGGCAAGTTCCACGAGGGTGGCGTGATCCTCGTGAAGCTCGCCGGGGACGAGCTGGTGTTCGAGGCCAAGGAAGACTCCCAGGTCCTCAGCGTCCAGGACGCATGAGCGCGGCCGCAGGATGTGACGGGTCCGTTCGCTAATCCGCAGGGGGTGCCTTGATGCGCGGCGCGGCGAAGGTGGTGGTCTGCGCCGCCACCGCCCTGGTCCTCTCCCTTCTTGTCACCCTTGCCGCGCGCGCCCAGGCGCCCACTCCCGCCATCACGGTGAAGTCGATCGAAATCCGCGGGAACCGCCGGGTGGACCGCTCGACGGTGATGTTCTACCTCAAGCTCGGCGAGGGGAAGGCCTACACGAACACCGAGCTCGTGCAGCGTGTCCGCGAGGACGTGCGGACGATCTACGGGCTCGGCTTCTTCCGGGACGTGCGCGTGGACGTCGAACCCTTCGAGGGCGGCCTCCGGGTGGTCTTCCACGTGGTGGAGAAGCCCACCATCTCCTCGGTGAACATCCAGGGGAACGTCAACGTCGAATCCGAGAAGGCCCGCGAGCGGATCACGGTCAAGTCCCAGACCATCGTCAACGAGGCGACCATCAAGGAGTCGGTGCGGAACCTCCACAAGCTCTACCAGGAGCAGGGCTACTACTTCGCCCGCGTGGAGGCCATCCTGAAGGACGGGGCGGCGAACACGGTGGCCCTCACCTTCCTGATCGACGAGGGCGAGAGCGTCCGCATCGAGACCGTCACCTTCCGGGGCAACCAGAGCGTCTCGCGCAAGGACGTGCTCTCTTCGATGGAGACGAGCGAATGGGGGGTATTCTCCTTCATCACCGGCTCGGGCATCTTCAAGGAGGACGAGCTGCAGAAGGACCTGGTGCGCATCCGGGTCCTCTACGAGAGCCGGGGGTTCCTGAATGTCCAGGTCGGCCAGCCCGTCATCCGTGAGGACCGGGCGCGCGGCTGGCTCAACATCACCATCCCCATCAGCGAGGGGTTCGTCTACAAGGTGGGCAAGGTCGAGCTGCGGGGAGGGGAGGACGTCGTGCCCCCCGAGGAGCTCCGCGGCACGATGGAGCTCTACCCGGGCGACGTCTTCAACCGGACCCTCCTGCTGCGGGACGTCCAGCGCATCTCCAGGGCTTTCGCCGAGCGCGGCTATGCCTTCGCCGACGTGCGCCCCGCCACCAAGATAAACGAGCCGCAGAAGACCGCCGACCTGGTGCTGGACATCAGCAAGGGCCAGCGTGTCTACATCGGCCGGATCGAGCTCAAGGGGAACACCCGGACCCGGGAGAACGTCATCCGCCGCGAGATCCGCGTCACCGAGGGCTCGCTCTACGACGCCACGGGGCTGGCCAGGACGCGCACCCGGCTGCAGCGCACCGGCTACTTCGAGGAGATCAAGATCCAGGAGAAGCGGCGCCCCGGCGTCGACGAGATCCTGGACATCGAGATCGAGGTCAAGGAGAGGCCCACCGGCGCCATCGCCCTGGGGCTGGGGTACAACAGCTACGAGGCCGGCCTCCTGACCGCCCAGATCCGCGAGGACAACCTCTTCGGCCGGGGCTGGGCCGCGAGCCTCTCGGGCCGCATCTCCGGCCTGCGCCGTGACCTCATCGCCTCCTTCCTGGAGCCCGATTTCCGGGACCTGGGCTTCTCCCTCGGCGGGGACGCCTTCTTCGGCACGGAGGAATTCGACACCTTCGACAACCGCCGGGAGGGCGGCCGGATCCGGATCGGGAAGGAGATACAGGATTTCCTCCGCGTGTTCCTGACCTACGAGCTGGCCATCTCCCGCATCTCCCGGGTGACGGATTTGGCTCCCATCTTCATCCAGGAACAGGCCGGCGATGACATCGTCGAGAGCATCGTCACCCCCTCCGTCGTCTACGACAGCCGCAACCAGCGCTTCTTCCCCACCGGGGGGACCTTGTTCTCGTTTTCTCCTTCCCTGGTCGGCACCTTCCTCGGGGGGAACGTCGACATGTATTACCTGGAAGCGGATTTCCGCCAGTACCACAGCATCGGCGACCGGGTGCGTGTCCGCTTCCTGAAGGACCTAATCGCCTCCTACCGGGTCAACCTCCGGTACGAGGAGGGGATCGGCGGCGACGAGGTCCCGGCCTTCCGCCGCCTGTACGTGACCGGGTACCATCAGCTGCGGGGCTTCCGCGCCCGGGACATCGGCCCCCGCGACACGGGCGGCGAGGTCATCGGCGGCCTGGCTTCCGCCCTTTTCTCGTTCGAGCTGACCCATCCCTTCATCGGGCCGACACAGCTTGCCGCCTTCCTCGACGCGGGCAACGTCTGGGAGAGCCACGACGCCTTCGACGTCGGAGATCTGCGCTACGGCGCGGGCGTCGGGCTGCGCTTTGTCACGCCCATCGGCCCCATCCGCATCGACGTCGGCTACAAGCTCGACAAGCAGTCGGGCGAGCGCCCGCGCGAGCTGCATTTCGGCGTGGGCGCGGCCTTCTAATGCCGGTTCTCGCTGCCTTCCCCGGGAGGATGATCGCTGTGCGACGGTTCTTTGTTGGTGCGGGAGGATGGTGCGCGTTGGGGGCGTTCCTGCTCGCGTGGGACCCCGGCGGGGCGCTGGCCGCCCGGATCGGGGTCGTGAACGTCCAGCAGGTCCTCACCCAGTCCGTCGCCGGCAAGGAAGCCACCCAGAACCTGGAAAAGGAAAAGGTCCGCCTGCAGGGGCTCCTCCGGGGCAAGAAAGAGGAGCTGGACAAGTTCGCCAAGGAGGCCCAGAACCTCCAGCTCGAGATCGAGCAGAAGGGCGCCATCTGGCGCGAGGAGGAGCGCACCCGGAAGACCACGGACCTCCGCCGGCGCCAGCGGGACCTCGCCCGCGAGCAGGACGAGATGAAGCGCCTCCTGGAGGAAAGCCAGCGGGACCTCACCGAGCGCCAGCGCCAGGCGGTCACCCAGATCGTCAAGGAGCTGCGCGACATCGTTCACCAGCTCGGGCGCGACGACAAGTTCGACCTGATCCTGGACAGCACGGCGAGCGGAGTCCTCTTCGCCACCCCGTCGAGCAACATCACCGAGAAAGTCCTCCAGCTCTACGACAGGAAAAAGAAGAAATAGCGATGCGGCTTTCGGAGATCGCGCGTATCGTCGGTGGCGAGGTGGTGGGTGACGGCGCCTTCGACGTGCGCGACGTGGCCGAATACGCCGCCGCCGGCCCGCAGGCGCTCAGTTGCGCCGACACGCCCGAGAGGCTCGGCGCCCCCACGGCGGCGGGGGCCCTGATCGTCCCCCCCGGCGCGGACCCGGGACGGCCAGGCATCCGCTGCGCTCACCCCAGGCTGGCCTTCGCCCGGGCGATCGAGCTCCTGCGCCCCGCCCCGCCCCGGCTCTCGGGCATCCATCCCTCCGCCTCCATCGACCCCGGCGCCCGCCTGGGCGAGGGCGTCTGCGTGGGCGCCCTGGCGTCCATCTCGGCCGGCGCCGAGGTCGGGGACCGCTGCCAGGTGGGCGCGGGCGCCCGGATCGGGGAGGGGGCCGCGCTCGGAGCCGACTGCGTGCTCCACCCCAACTGCGTCCTCTACTCCGGCGTGCGCCTCGGGGATCGGGTCGTCATCCACGCGGGGACCGTCATCGGCGCGGACGGCTTCGGCTACGTGCCCGGCGAGGACGGCCGCCTGTTCAAGTTCCCCCAGCGGGGGACCGTTGTCATCGAGGACGACGTGGAGATCGGGGCCAACGCCGCCATCGACCGCGCGGCGCTGGGCGAGACCCGCATCGGCCGGGGAACGAAGATCGACAACCTCGTCCAGGTGGGCCACAACGTGACCGTGGGGGAGGACTGCGCCTTCGCGAGCCAGGTGGGCATCTCCGGCAGCGTCCGCATCGGGCGGCGGGTCATGATGGGCGGCCAGGCGGGGATCGCCGATCACGTGAGCATCGGGGACGACGCCCGCCTCGCCGCCCAGACCGGCGTGACGAAGAGCCTCGAGGGCGGGAAGACCTATCTCGACGCCCCGGCCGCCGAGGCCGGCGAGGCGCGCCGCCGGCTCGCGGCCTACCGGCGCCTGCCCGAGGTGCTCCGGCGGATCGGCCGCCTGGAGGAGATGCTCCGGGAGTTGGGCAAGCCATGATGGGGCCCGACGAGATCCTCCGCCTCCTGCCTCACCGCTTCCCCATGCTCATGGTGGACCGCGTGCTGGAGCTCGACCCCCAAGCCGTCTCCATCGTGGCCCAGAAGAACGTGTCCCACAACGAGCCCTTCTTCGCCGGGCACTTCCCGGGCCGCCCCATCATGCCCGGCGTCCTCATCATCGAGGCATTGGCCCAGACGGGCCTCCTCTGCCTCTTCGCCCTCGGCAAGGTCGAGGTAGGGATGGATTTCTTCTTCGGAGGGGTCGAGCGCGCCCGCTTCCGCCGCGCCGTCCTGCCGGGCGACCAGATCCGGCTCGAGGTCAAGCTGATCCAGAGCCGCGGCAATTTCTGGAAGATGGAGGGGGCCGCGCTCATCGAGGGGGAGACGGCCGCCGACGCCGTCCTGACCGCCGTGACCGTGCCCCGCCTCGCCGCGCCGTGAGCCTCATCCACCCCTCCGCGCACGTCGATCCTGGCGCCGACCTCGCCCCGGGAGTCCGCATCGGCCCCGGCGCCGTCGTGGGCGCGGGCGTCCGGCTGGGAGAGGAGTGCGAGGTGGGCGCCCACGCCGTCCTCGAGGGCCCGGCCGTCCTCGGGCCCGGCTGCCGGCTGTTCCCGGGCGTGGTGATCGGCACCGAGGGCCAGGTGACCCCGCTGACGGGGCCGGGGGGGGCGACCGAGGTCGGCGCCGGCACGGTGCTCCGCGAGGCGGTCACCGTCCACCGCTCCATGTACGCGGGGAAGACGACCCGGGTGGGCGCCGGCTGCTACCTCATGGTGGGGTCGCACGTGGCCCACGACTGCCAGCTCGGGGACCGCGTCATCTTCGCCAACGGCGTTGCCATCGGCGGCCATGTGAAGGTCGGTGACGACGGCGTCTTCTCGGGCTTGGTGGCTGTGCATCAGTTCGTGCAGATTGGGCCGGGGGTCATGATTGGAGGGCCCTGCGGCGTGCGGAAGGACGTGCCCCCTTACACCACGGTCGAGGGAGACCCCCCGCGGGTGCGCGGCCTCAACGTGGTGGGGCTGCGCCGGCGGAGGGTCTCCGCCGAGGTGCGGGCCCACTTGAAGCGGGCCTACCGCATCCTCTTCCAGGAGGCCAAGACCGCGGCCGAGGCCGCCGCCCGCATCGAGGCGGAGCTGCCCGCGGGACGCGAGATCCAAACCGTGGTAGAATTCATCCGCTCCTCGGAGCGGGGCCTCTACCACGGGGCCGTGTGATTGCGCGCCGGAGAAGGGCCTGAGCGGATGGATGCGCTGCGCGTGGGAGTCGTCGGGGCGGGCCACATGGGCAGCTACCACGTGGCCGCCCTCGCCGAGCTGATGGACGTCCGCCTGACGGCCGTGGCGGACCTGAACCGCCGTCGCGCGGAGGAGGTGGCCGGCCGTTACGGCGCGGCGGCCTGCTCGGACGCGGCCAAGCTCGTCGGCGAGGTGGACGCCGCCATCGTGGCCGTCCCCACCATGCAGCACCACGCGGTCGCGCGGTTCCTCCTGGAGAACGGCATCCACGTCCTGGTCGAGAAGCCCATCTGCCCGGCGATCGACGACGCGCGCTCTCTCTTCAATCTGGCGATCCAGAAGCGCCTCGTCCTCCACGTGGGGCACGTCGAGCGCTACAACGGGGCCGTCCAGGAGCTGGGCCGCATCGTCCGCGACCCCATCCTCATCGAGTGCCAGCGCCTGGGGCCCTTTTCCCCCCGCGTCCGGGAGGACGGGGTGGTGCTCGACCTGATGATCCACGACCTGGACATCGTCATGCGCCTGGTGGACGAGGAAATCGTCCACCTTTCGGCGACGGGCGCCTCCATCCTGAGCGACCGGGACGACGTGGCGAGCGTCCAGCTCCGCTTCGCCGGGGGGTGCATCGCCAACCTCATTGCCAGCCGGGTGACCCAGAACAAGATCCGCACCCTCGCCGTCACCCAGCCGGACGCCTACATCACCCTCGACTACGCCGACCAGGAGCTCCGCATCCACCGCCAGGCATCGAGCGAGCACTCCCTCTCGCGCGAGGAGCTCAAGTACCGCGAGCAGTCCCAGGTGGAACGGCTCTTCGTCCACAAGGACAACCCCCTGAAGATCGAGCTCCGGCATTTCCTTGGCGCGGTGCGATCGGGCGCCGTGGTGGCCGACCCCGACCGCGAGCTCAAGTCTCTCGAGGTGGCCCTCCGCGTCGTCCGGATGCTGAATCTGCCCGCGCCCGCCCGCCTCTGATCGTTTCGGCATGGCCCAATCCCCGGAGCGGATCGGACTGGTCGCCGGCTCAGGAGCCCTGGCGGGGGAATTCCTCTCCTCGGCGCGGGGGCAGGGCTGCGAGGTCGCCGTGGCGGCCCTCTCCGATCCCGTCCGCCGGGAGCTCGAGGGGGGGGCCAGCGCCATCGCCCACCTCCCCCCCAGCCAGCCCAAGAAGATCATCCGCTTCTTCCACGCCGAGGGCGTGCGGCGCATCGGCTTCGCCGGCAAGGTCGAGAAGCGGCTCCTCTTCCAGACCCTCCGTTTCGACCTGGACGCCCTGCGCTTTATCCGCCGGGCCGGGAACATGGCCGACGCCACCATCATGGACGCCGTCATCCGCTACGCCGAGGAGAACGGCCTGCGGGTGCTTCCCCAGACCGAGTTCCTGGGCCACCTGCTCGCCCCGGAGGGCCAGATCGGGCGGCGCAAGCTCAAGGAGGCCCAGCGCCGGGACGCCGGCTATGCCATCCGCATGGCCCGCGAGGCCGCCCGGCTGGACATCGGCCAGACGGTGGTGGTGCGGAAGGGGGCGGTGGCGGCGGTCGAGGCCGTCGAGGGGACGGACGAGGCCATCCGCCGGGGCTGCCGGCTCGCCGGGAGGGGCGCCCTCGTCTGCAAGGCGGCCCGCCCCAAGCAGGACTTCCGCTACGACGTCCCCGTGGTGGGCCCCGGCACCCTCGACGCCATCCGCGAGGGCGGCGCGGCGGCGCTCCTCGTGGAGGCCGGGCGCACCTTCCTCCTCGAGCGGGACCGCCTCGTGCGGGAGGCCGACGCGGCGGGCGTCGCCCTGGTCGGGTGGTCCGGCGAAGGGGAGCGATGAGCGCCGGGGCCCCTCCGATCTGGCTCGTGGCGGGGGAGCCCTCGGGGGACGCCCACGCGGGCAGCCTCCTGGCCGCCCTGAAGGGAAGGGAGCCGGGCCTGCGCGCCGCGGGGGTAGGCGGCGCCATGATGCGCGGGGCCGGCTGCGAGATCCTCCACGGGATCGACGCCCTGGCCGTCACCGGCTTCGGGGACGTCCCCCGCGTCATCCCACGGCTGCGGCGCCTGCGGCGCGATTTGCTCGAGCGCGCCCGGCACGAGAAGCCCCGGGCGGTCATCCTGGTGGACTACCCCGGCTTCAACCTCCGGCTGGCCAGCGCCCTCCGGAAGCTCCCCGAGCGGCCGCGCCTCGTCTACTTCATCCCCCCCCAGGTGTGGGCCTGGTGGCCCGGCCGGGCCCGCACCATCGCCCGGGCGTTCGACCTCGTCCTGACCATCTACCCCTTCGAGCCCGCCTTCTTCCGGAGGGAGGGGGGGAGCGCCGAGTTCATCGGCAACCCGGTCGCCCACGCCTTGCGGGAAGCGCCGGGGCGCGAGGAAGCCCGGCGGGCGCTCGGGATCGCGGACGGGGCGCGGGTGGTGGCCTTCCTGCCGGGCAGCCGGCCCAAGGAGGTGGACCGCCACCTGGCGCCCATGACGGGGGCGGCCAGGCTCTTGCGCGCGAAATGGCCGGACGCCGTCTTCCTCGTCTCCGAGGCGGAGGCGCTGCGGCCTGGGGCGGTCGCCGAGCGGGTGCGGGACGAGGGGGTCTCCCTCCGCGTCGTCCGTGGGCGGATGGCCGAGGTGGTGCGCGCGGCGGACGCGGCCGCGGTGGCGAGCGGCACGGCCTCCCTCGAAACCGGCCTGCTCGGGACTCCCATGGCGGTAGTCTACGCCTCCGATCCCTTCACCCACCTGGTGGCCAAGTACTTCTTGGTCCGGGTGGACTACCTGAGCCTGGTCAATCTCCTCGCGGGACGGGAGATCGCCCCCGAGCTCCATCAGGGGCGGGTGCGCCCGGGCCCGATCGCGGAGGCCCTCGCCCGCATCCTGGAGGAGCCCGGGGCGCACGGGCGGCAGCGCGAGGCGCTCGAGGCCGTCCGCCGCTCCCTGGAGGGGCCGGACCCCTACGAGCGGGCGGCGGAGAGGATTTTGGGGCTTTTGGGGAGCGGGCGGTGAGCGCGGCGAGGGAAACGGGAGCTCCTCCGTTCGACGAGTCGGGCCTGAACCCGCGGGCGCCCTTCTTCGTCCGCTTGGCAGGCTCCTCCATCGCGGGCTATCTGAGGCTCGTCCGCGCGACGGCGCGCGGAGAGGTCCTCGATCCGGACTTCCACGCCCATGCGGTGGCCTCGCCGGGAGGCGCCTACATCGGGGCGCTCTGGCACCGGAACCTCGCCATGCCGCACGTGTTCTATCCGGCGCGCCTGCGCCGGGCCTGCCTCGTGAGCCGGAGCCGGGACGGGGAACTGCTCGCCCGCATCGTGGTGAGCCTGGGCAGCCGCGCGGTGCGGGGCTCGTCCAGCGCCCTCGACGGGCGGAGCAAGGGGGGGGCGGCCGCCCTGCGGGGGCTGGCGCGGGCGGTCGAGGAGGGCTTCCACATCGTCGTCACGCCCGACGGCCCAAAGGGCCCCGCCGGGCGCTTGAAGCCCGGGGTCGTCATGCTCGGGGCCATGACGGGCCGCCCCATCGTCCCGCTCGGCTTCGCGGTCTCGCGCTTTGCCCGCCTTCCCACCTGGGACGGCACCCTCCTCCCCCTTCCCTTCGCCCGCTTCGCCCTGAGCTACGGGGAACCCCTCCGGGTTCCCCCGGAGAGAGGGGAGGAGGCGATCGAGGCCAGCCGGGCGGATCTCGAGCGCAGGCTCAGGGAGGCGGACGCGCGCGCCTGGGCCCACCTCCGGATGGAGGCGCCGCGATGAAGCCCGCCGCCTACGCCCTCTACACCGCCGGCCTCTTCCTCCTCTCCCCCGCGCTGGCCGCCTGGTACGCCCTCCGGGTGCGCAAGCGCCGCATGGGCTTCGCGGGGATGGCGGAGCGCTTCGGGGGCGCGCCCGAGCTCCCTCCGGCGGAGAAGGAGGGCCGCCTGTGGATCCACGCCGTCTCGATGGGGGAGATGGGGGTGGCGGCCACCCTCGCCGCTGCGCTGCGGGGGAAGCGGCCCGGGCTTCGGATCGTCCTCTCCACGGTGACGGACACGGGGCGGGAGGCCGCCGCGCGGGTCCCGGGGGCGGAAGTCTTCTTCTACCTTCCCTTCGACTTCCCCTTCGCCGTGCGGCGGACGCTCGCCCGGGTTAGGCCTTCGGCCCTGGCCCTCGTCGAGACCGAGCTCTGGCCGAACCTCATCCGGCTGGCCTCCGGGGCGGGGCTCCCCGTGGCGGTGGTGAACGGCCGCCTCTCCGAGCGCTCCTTCCGGGGGCACCGGCGGATCGCCCGATTCCTCGGCTCGCCGGTGGAGGAGCTGAGCGGGGTGGCCGCCCGGGAGGAAGAGGACGCGAAGCGCTTCCAGGCCCTGGGGGCGAAGCGCGCGCTCGTGACGGGGAACCTCAAGTACGACGCTCCCCTGCCCACGGAGAAGGGGGAGGGCGTGGCCGCCTACGGCTTCGGGGCCGGCGAGCCCGTCATCGTGGCGGGGAGCACCCACCCCGGCGAGGAGGCCGCCGTGGCCCGCGCGGTGCGCGCGCTGCGGGGGAGGCATCCCCGCCTGGGGCTCCTGCTCGCCCCGCGACATCTTCAGCGCGCGGACGAGGCCGAGGCCGCGCTGCGGGCGGAGGGGCTCGAGCCCGTCCGCTGGAGCGCCTGGCCGGAGGATCGGCCCGCGCCGGGGCGGGTGGTGCTGCTCGACGCGATGGGCAGGCTGGCCGGGGCCTACGAGGGGGCTTCCCTCGCCTTCATCGGCGGGAGCCTCATCCCCCACGGGGGGCAGAATCCCATCGAGGCCGCGCGGTGGGGGGTGCCGGTGGTCTTCGGGCCCCACATGGGGAACTTCGCCGAGGTGGCCGAGGCCCTCGTGCGCGAGGGCGGGGCGATCCAGGCGGAGGGGCCCTACGCCCTGGAGATGGCCTTCGACGGCTGGCTCTCGGACCGCGCCGCCCTCTGGCGGGCGGGGGGGGCCGCCCGGCGGGTGGTGGAGGCCAACCAGGGGGCGGCGGCGCGCACGGCGGATTTTCTGCTCGGCCTGCTCGATGCGGCGGAGGATCGGCGGTGAGCCGGGACCCGCTCGTCATGGCGCTGGAGGGGGAGGAGGGGGCCCCGGTCTGGGCCCGGGCCTTCGCCTGGTGGCTCGCGCCCGCGGGCGGCCTCTACCGGGCGGGGATGGCCCTGCGCCGGCGTCTCTACGAAGGGGGCGTCCTCGCCTCGCGGGGCGTGCCCGTGCCGGTGCTCTCGGTCGGGAACCTCACCCTGGGTGGGACGGGGAAGACTCCGGCGGCGGCATGGCTCGTCTCCCGCCTCTTGGAGGCGGGGCGGCGCCCCGCCCTCGTGAGCCGGGGCTACCGGGGCGGCTCGCCCGGGGTGACGGTGGTGGGGGACGGGAAGGGGACGGCGCTTCCTTCCCCCCCGGCGGGGGATGAGGCCGCCATGCTGGCGCGGCGCTTTCCCCGGGTGCCCGTCCTGACGGGCGCCGTCCGGGCCGACGCGGCGGAGCGGGCCGCGCGGGAGTTCGGGGCGGACGTGATCGTCCTGGACGACGGCTTCCAGCACCTCGCCCTGCGGCGGGACTGGGACCTGGTGCTCGTGCGGGGGGAGCGGCCCTGGGGGAACGGGCGGGTCTTCCCGGCGGGGGCGCTCCGGGAGCCGCTCTCGGCGCTGCGGCGGGCGGGCGCCGTCCTTTTGACCGGGAATGTCGCGCCGGAGACGCGGAGCCAAGTGGCCGCCATCGCTCGCGGCGTTCCTCTATTCACTGCGCGGATGGTCCCCGAGGAGCTGCTGGATGGAGAGGGAAGGCCGGCGGAGGGGCTGGGAGCGCTGCGGGGGCGGCGCGCGGTCGCCGTGAGCGGGATCGCCCGGCCGGAGGGCTTCATGGCCATCCTCGCGGGGCTGGGGGCGGAGGTGGCGGAGCACCACGCCTACCCCGACCACGCGGCCTATGGGGCGGCGGACGCGGCGCGCCTCACCGAGAGCCTCCGCCGCACGGGGGCGGATTTCCTCCTCACGACCGAGAAGGACGCGGTGAAGCTCGCCCCCTTGGTCCGGGGCGCTCCCCTGCGCGCGCTGCGGGTGGGTTTCGAGATTGGGGGCGCGGACGCCCTGGCCCGCCTCGTCCGGGAGGCGGCCTCGGGGGGGAGGGCGTTACCTTAGCTCCGCAGGTGGGAGAGGAGGTAGGTGCCTCCCGCCAGGAAGAGAGCGTTCGGCCCCCAGGCGGCCGCCAGGGGCGGCAGCCGGCCGGCGTGGCCCAGCGAGAGGCCCACGTAGAAGATCACCAGGTAGCCCGCTCCGATCAGGACCGCGACGGCCACCCCCAGCGCCACCCCGGAGCTGCGGCTGGATCGGAGGGAGAAGGGGACTCCCACCAGGGCGAGGACGAAGCTCACGAAGGGGAGCGAGAGCTTCGCCCACATGTCCACGACGTAGCGGGTGGGGTCCACCCCGCTTTTCCGGATGGAGCGGATGTAGCGGCGGAGCTCGCGCCAGCTCATCTCCTCCGGCTTCTTGCCCGTCTTCTTGAAGTCCTCGGGCCGGTCTCGGAGCGGGAGGTAGGCCGAGAGGAACGGATCCTGGCGGATCTCGCCGTCCCCCTCGAAATAGAACACGACGCCGTCGCGGAAGCGCCACTGGCCCTCGGCGTCGTCCCACTCGACCCGCTCGGCGTCTACCCGCTGGGTGATGCGGTCGCGCCTGTCGAGGCGGAAGAGCGTCACCTTGGTCATGACGTCGAGGCTGGGGTCGAAGTAGGCGATGTTCCAGAAGGTGTTGTCCCCCGAGCGGTACCAGAGCTTGTCCTTGTGGGTGAAGTTCTCGACCGGGATCTTCTTGATGCGGACCCGCCAGACGTAGTAGCCCTGCCGGTTCGCGTAGGGAACGACGCGCTCGTTCAGCAGGAAGGCCACGAGGCTGATTGCGAAGCTGGCGGCGAGGAGCGGGGCGGCCACCTGGTAGATGCTCGCCCCGCAGGCGCGCATGGCCACCACCTCGTTCCCCCGCGTGAGGAGGACGAGGCAGAGGATGGAGGCCAGCAGCACCGTGACCGGAATGGAGAGGAACACCATCTGGGGGACCTTGAGGGCGAAGTAGAGAAAGCCGTCCACGAAGGCGGCTTTCTTCTCCAGGAGGTCGTCGATGTGCTCGATGAAGTCAGCGATCAGGAAGATGATGATGGCCCCGGCCTGGCAGAGCCCGGCCACCCGGAGGAACTGGAGCAGGACGTAGCGCCGGAGGATGCTCATGCCGCCCTCGGCTGGAGCCAGCGGGGCAGGGGGACCTTCTCCAGGGCGCGGTCGAGGAGGCCGAAGAGGTCCACCGACCCCCGCCGGACCACCCGCCGGGCGGCCCAGGCCGCCAGGGCCAGGAGGAGGGCGTTGGGCCCCCAGGCGGCCAGGGCGGGCGGGATGACGCCGCTCTCGCCCATGCCCTCCGAGAAGGTGGCCAGGAGGTAGTACATCAGGAGCACGGCAAGGCTTAGGGCGAAGCCGCCGTGGCGGCCGCTCCGGCGGTTCTGCACCCCCAGGGGCGCCCCCAGGAAGGCGAGGATCAGGCAGGCGAGGGGGGTCGCGAACTTCTTGTGCAGCTCGACCAGAACGGCGTTGTACTTGTTCGTGCCGGGCTTCGCGGTGTCGAGCTGCTTCCGGAGCTCGGCGATGGGCTGGGCGCGGAGGTTGGTCCGGAAGGCGCGGGTCTCCTGGATGGTCTGGGTGAGGTCCATGTTGAGGTCGTAGGTGGAGAAGCGCAGGACCTGGTAGGGGGTGTCGTGCGCGGAGGGCGCCGCGGGCGGATTGGGCGGGAGGGCCTGCCCGGGCTTCTTGTCCGGCTCCGCGCCGAACTTGTGGAGGGTGCCCTGGGTGAGATGCAGCACGAGCCTCCGCCTGACGGAGTCGTTCACCAGCATGCCCTGCTCGGCGAAGATCACCTGGGTGCTCTCGGACTCCCGGGAGTCGGAGATGAGGATGCCCTGCATCCGGCGGTCGCGGCCGGAGATCTTGCGGACGTAGAGGACGATGCCGTCGAAGGAGTCGTTGAACACCTGCTCGCGGATCTCGAAGGCGGCGGCCCGGGTCTGGAAGATCTCGGCGGTGATGGCCTCGGTCGCCCGCTGGCTCCAGGAGAGCCCGTAGAGCATGAGGAAGGCGCTCGCCGCCGCGGCCATGGAGCCCAGGATGCCCACCGGCACGAGCTGGGAGTAGAGGCTCATCCCGGTCGCCGTCATGGCGATGGACTCGCTGTCGTTCGAGAGGCGGCTGAAGGCCAGGATGCAGGCGATGAGGGCCGCCGCCGGCAGCGCCGCCAGCAGGAGGACGGGCATCAGGGTGAGGAAGAGCCGGGCGACCAGGCCGAAGGGGACGCCCTTGCCCACCACCAGCTCGGTCAGCTGGAACATCCGGTTCAGGAGCAGGACGAAGGTAAGGAGAAACAGGCAGAGGAGGAAGTACGTGAACACCTCGCCGAAGATGTAGCGGTGCAGTTTCTTCAAGCGAACCCCCAATCCGCAGGCCCCCGAAGCGCCACCCTCACCCTATATGAGCCGCCCCCGGGATGCAAAGCCGGCCCCCGCAACCCACTGATTGACGGCCTCCTGGCCGATTGATAGCGTGCCCTGTGAGCGCGTTCCGGGGCGGCGCGAGCCTTTCCCCCCGCCAGCGCCGGCCCGCCCTGGAGAAGCCGATGGCTTCCGACGCTTGGGAGAATAAAGGCCTTCACGCCGTCCTCGCTCCCAGCTGGATCGGTGACACGGCCATGGCGGCTCCCTTCCTCGCCTCCCTGCGGGCGGCTTTCCCCGAGGCGCGCATCGAGGCGGTGGCCACCCCCTGGACGGCGGGGCTCCTGGAAAGGTTCCCTTGGCTGGACGCGGTGCACCGCGTGGGGGGAGAGGGAAGCCGTTGGGCGGGCGCTTGGTCTCTCCGCCGCCGGCTGGGGGGAGGGAGCGCCGAGGCGGTGTGGCTGCTCGCGAACAGCTTCCGCTCGGCCCTTCTGGGGCGGTGGATTGGGGGGCGGCGCCTGATCGGCTACGCCACGGACGGGCGCGGGTGGCTGCTCACCCGCGCCGTGGCTCCTCCGCCCGAGTCCCCGCCCCCCCATCTGGTGGATTATTATCTGGGGATACTGGAGGGCGCGGGGGTCCGCCCCTCGGTCCGCGAGGTCCGGCTCCCGGTACAGGAGGAGGACGCACGCGCGGCGGAGGACCTCCTGGCCGAGGTAGGCGGCGCGGACGCGCGCCCCCTGGTGGGCCTCCACCCCGGCGCCTTTTTCGGGGAGTCCAAGACCTGGCCGGCCGGGGAGTTCGCCCGGCTCGCCCGGCGGCTGGCCCGGGAGGCCGGGGCGCGGGTGGTCGTCCTCGGGGGCGCGGGCGAGTCGGAGATGGCCGCGAAGGTGTGCCGGGAGGCCGAGGGGGCGGCCGCCAGCCTCGCCGGGCGGGACAACCTCCGGATTCTTCCCGCCCTGCTGGGGCGGCTGGACGCCTTGGTCGCGGGCGACACCGGGCCCCTTCACGTGGCCGCGCTGGTGGGGACGCCCACGGTCGCGCTCTTCGGGCCCACCGACCCCCGGCGGACGGCCCCGCGGGGCGCGCCGCACCGGGTGATCCGGCGGGAGCTCGAGTGCAGCCCCTGCTTCGAGCGCACCTGCCCGCTGGGGCACCACCGCTGCATGAATGACATCGGGGCGGACGAGGTGGCGGCGGAGGTCGTGTCGCTCCTGTCGGCGCGGAGCGGGCCGGTCCGGGGAGAGGAGAATCGGTGAGCGGGAGGCCGGCGGTCTTCTTCGATCGGGACGGCACGCTGAACGTGGACGTGGGCTACCTGACCCACCTCGATCAGCTGCGGCTCCTCCCGCGCGCGGCGGCGGCGGTGCGGATGGTCAACGAGGCGGGCTGGCTGGCCATCCTGGCCACCAACCAGGCCGGGGTGGCGCGCAAGTATTTTCCCGAATGGATGATCGGGAAGGTGCACGAGAGGCTCCAGGAGGAGCTGGCGAAGAAGGGGGCGAGGCTGGACGCCGTCTACTACTGCCCCCACCTCCCCGACGCGGACGAGCCCGCCTACAGGAAGGACTGCCCCATGCGGAAGCCCCACCCCGGGATGCTGCTCAAGGCGGCCGAGGAGCACGGAGTGGACCTCGCCCGCTCCTTCATGCTGGGGGACAAGTACTCCGACCTCCAGGCGGGCTGGGCGGCGGGGTGCCGCGCCATCCTGCTGCTCACGGGCTACGGGCGGGGGGAGCGGGAGCTGCGGGGGAAGGGCTGGCCCCGCCCGCCCGACGGGGTGGCCGAGGACGCCCACCACGCGGTCGAGACCCTCCTCGCGGACGCGGCGAAGGAGCGCGCATGAGCGGCGGGCTGGCGAAGTACGTCGCCAAATTCCCCTCGACCCGCGTCGCGGTGGTGGGGGACTACATCGCGGACGAGTTCATCTACGGCGAGACCTCCCGCATCAGCCGCGAGGCCCCGGTGCTGGTGCTGGACTTCCAGCGGCGGGAGGTCATCCCCGGCGGGGGCGGCAACGCCGCCATGAACGCGGCCTCGCTCGGCGGGAAGGTCGCCGCCGTGGGCGCCCTCGGGGAGGGCGAGGCCGGGCGGGCCCTGTGCGAGACGCTCAAGCGCCGCCGCATCGACGCCTCCCTCCTCCTCGCCGACTCCCAGCGCGTCACTCCCACCAAGATGCGCATCCTGGCGGGGGGCCGGAACACCGCGCGCCAGCAGGTCATCCGGGTGGACCACGAGAAGCGCGTCCCGCTCCAGGCCGGGCTGGAGGAGAAGGTCGTCTCCGCCATCGGGAGGCTGGCGGGCGGCGGGGCGGACGCCCTCATCGTCTCGGACTACGGCCTGGGGGTGGTGACCCCCGCCGTGCGCGAGGCGGTCCAGGGCGCGGCCCGGAAGATCATCGTGACGGTGGACAGCCGCTACGCCGGGGACAGCTTCCGCGAGGTGACGGCCATCACCCCCAACGAGGAGGAGGTCCAGGGCCTGCTCGGCTTCTGGCCCGAGGGGGGAAGGCTCGACGAGGCGGGGGCCGCCCTGCTCGATCGCACGGGGGCGCGGGGCGTCCTCATCACCCGCGGCTCCCAGGGGATGAGCCTCTTCGAGCGCGGGGCGGCCCGCAGGGACATCCCCATCTACGGGACGGACGAGGTGGCCGACGTCACCGGGGCGGGGGACACCGTCATCGCGGCCTTCACCCTCTCCCTCGCGGCGGGGGCCTCGATGGGCGAGGCGGCCGAGATCGCCAACCGCGCCGCCGGGATCGTGGTGATG
>MGDP01000132.1:1244-45132 GCA_001790955.1 Candidatus Tectomicrobia bacterium RIFCSPLOWO2_12_FULL_69_37 | reverse complement strand
TTGCCCAGGATGGTGTCGAGGTCGTTGATGACGCCGGGGGGGATGCGGTCCAGCGTGGCCATGCGGTAGGCCACCTCGCCCCGGATCGTCTCGGAGAGGTAGCTGAGCACGTCGCTCGACTTCTCCGGTTCCAGGTGGGCGAGGATGAGCGCGATGGTCTGGGGGTGCTCGTTCTTGAGGAAGTTGGCGATGGTCTTGGCGTCGAGGATGCGCAGGGTCTCGATGCCCGCCTCCTCGGTGGGCACGGAGAGGTTGGAGATCATGCTCTCGGCCTGCTCGGCGCCCAGGGCGGCCTCGAGGAGCTTGCGGACGCTCGCAACGTTCCCCACGTTGAAGCCCCGGCTGGAGCCGCCGGCGAGCCGGACGAGGAACTCCTGGTTCACCTTCTTGGCGGCCTCGGGCGCGACCACCCCGATGCTGGCCATGTAGTTGCCCACGTGCTGGATCTCGTCCTCCGCCATCTTCTGGAGGACCTTGGCCGCGAGCTCCTCGCCGATGTTGAGCAGGAGGATGGCCGCCTTCTCCGACCCGTTCAGCTTGTCTACCGCGGCTGCCCTGACCATGAGACCCTCTCTCCCGTCGTTGTCCGGGGCCGCCCGCGACGCCGGGCGGCCGCGCCGCTACGGCCGCTCCTTGATCCAGCCCCTCAGGACGTCCGCCGTCTTCTCGGGGTTCTCCTCCACGAAGGAGTAGACCTCCTCGTAGATCTTGCGCGCCGCCTCGATCTCGAGCTGCTGCGCCGTCTTCTCGGGCTCCGCCATGGGAGCCTGCAGGGCCGCCATCATCCCGCCGGGCAGGGCCAAGCCCTCGGGCCCGACCGCCAGGCCCTCGCGCGCGGGGCGCGCCCTGAACTCGATCGCGGCGACCCAGGCGAGCAGGGGCCGGATCACGAAGAGGAAGATCAACGCCAGGGCGACCACGCCCAGGACATACTTCACCAGCGTCAGGATGAACTCCTGCTGGGCCGCGGCGCCCAGGTCCGCGCCCTCCGGCACGACCGCCTGGAAGGGCACGGACATGACCCGGATGGTGTCGCCGCGCTGCTGGTTGAAGCCGATGGCCGCGCTCACGAGCTGGGTGAAATTCGTGATCTCGGTCTGGCTGCGGGGCTGGAACTGGGGCGTCCCGCCGGCGGCGGGCGCGGTGTAGATGCCGTCCACCATGACGGCGACCGAGACGCGGCGGAGGTCGCCCGTGGGTTCCACGATCCGTTCGATCGTCTTGTCGATCTCGAAGTTGACGGTCTCGATGACCCGGTTGCTTTTCTGGGTGGCGCGGCCGCCCTGGGCCTGGGCGGTGGGGGAGGACTGCTCGCTGGCGGAGACGTTGGACTGGACGCCGGGCACGCCGCCCGCGCCCGCCTGCCCGCTCTCGGAGCTCTCCTTGGTCCGGCGCTCGCTGCGCACGACCTGCTTCTCGGGGTCGTAGAGCTCGCGCGTCCGCTCCACCCGCCGCATGTTCAGGTCCACATCCACACGGGCGACCGCCCGGCCGGCGCCGACCACCTTGGCCAGCATCGACTCGACGCGGTCCTCCAGCCGGCGCTCGAGCTGGGTCTTGAACTCCATCTGGGAGGCGGTGAGGAACTGCTCATCCGCCTCGGGCCGCCCGCCGGCCAGGATGTTGCCCCGGGCGTCCACCACCGTCACGCTCTTCGACTCCAACCCCTCGATGGCGCTGGCCACCAGATGAACTATAGCCTTCACCTGGTTGGGGGGCAATACCGTCCCTCCGGCCAGCTTGACGATGACCGAGGCGCTGGGCTTGCGCTGCTGCTCGGCGAACAAAGAGCGATCGGGCATCACGACGTGGACCCGGGCCGACTCCACCCCCCGGATCTGGCTGATGGTGCGCGCCAGCTCGCCCTGGAGGGCGCGCTGGAAGTTGACCCGCTGGACGAAGTCGGTCACCCCGAGGGAGGAGCGGTCGAAGATCTCAAAGCCGATCCCGCCGCCCGAGGGAATCCCCTCCTCCGCCAGGGCGAGGCGCGCCTCGTGCACCTGCTCGCCCGGGACCAGGACGGCCGCTCCCCCGGCCTCGAGGCGGAAGGGCACCCGCTTGTCGCGCAACCGCGACACGATGGTGACCGAGTCTGCCTGGGAGAGGCCCGAGTAGAGCACCTGGTACTCGGGCTGGCGGGCCCACATCATGAGGGCGGTCATCGAGGAGATGATCAGCCCCAGGAAGATGAGGACGGCCGTCCGCCGGGAGGCGGGCATGTCCGAGATGAGGCCGCGGAACTGGCCGGCCAAGCGGGCTAGAATCGGTCCCATCGCTGTCTCCTCGTCGCGGGCGTCCGCGCTCCGCTACATCTGCATCCGCTGGACTTCGCGGTAGGCCTCCAGGGCCTTGTTCCGCACCTGGTTGAGGAAGCGGAACGAGACGTTGGCCTTCTCCAGGGCGATCATGGTCTCGTGGATGTTCTTGCTCTCGCCGGAGAGGAGCGCCTGGCTCTGCTCGCTCGCCCGGATTTGAAGATCGTTGGTGGTGGAGAGGAGGTTCGAGAGCATGTCCCCGAAACTTTCGCTCCCCCTCAGGGCGCCTGGCGCGGCGCTCGGGGCGCCGGGAAGGCTGAGCGAGGCGCTCCCGGCCACGGGAGGCTGCGGAACCGGTATGAGATCGATGCGCGCCACGTCCCTCTCCTCCTCTGCTTAGGGGTTATCTCCCGATGGTCAAGGCTTTGTTCACCATGGACTTGCCCGCGTTGATGGCGGTGACGCCCGCCTCGAACGAGCGCTGGGAGTTCATCATGCTGACCATCTCGGAGATGACGGTGATGTTCGGCAGGGCGATGTAGCCGTCTTTGTTGGCGTCGGGGTGGTTGGGGTCGTAGACCAGCCGGGGGGCGCGGGCGTCGCGGACGACTTGGCTCACCTGGACCCCCTGGAGCTGCCGGTCGAGTTCGTCCTCGAAGCGGCCGGCCTCCCGCGGGTAAGAGCGGGCCGAGAGCTCCGAGAGGCCGATGGTCTGGAAGTAGACGTCCTTGCGGCGGAAGGGCCCCCCTTCGGGCGTCTTGGTGGTGTTGGCGTTGGCCAGGTTCGACGCCAGGATGTTCATCCGGATCCGCTGGGCCGTCAGCCCGGAGGCGCTGATCTGCATCGCTTGGAAGAGATCCATCAGATGCTTCCTCCCTCGGTCACGGCGTATCGCAGGCCGGAGAACAGGCGGGCCAGGACATCCGTCTCCGACTGATAGAGCAGGCTGTTCTCGGTGAGCTTGTGCATCTCGGTGTCGACCGAGACCGTGTTCCCGTCGAACGAGGCGATGGGGGACTCCGTCTTGACGATGTCGGGTTCGGCCGTGGTGAGGATGTCCACCCGGCTCCCCCCTTCGATGTGGTTGACGTGGGTCCGGGCGAGGGCGATGCCCCGGTCCTTATCCAAGGCCCGCTGGAGGAGGCTCTCGAAGCGGATGTCCTTGGACTTGAAGCCGGGGGTGTCGGCGTTGGCGATGTTCGTGGTGACGATGTTGTGGCGCATCGAGCGGAAATCGAGCGAGCGCTCGAAGGCGTACATGGTGTCGCTGAACAGGCGTGGCCCTGACATGGCGCTCCTCCGTCAAGCGGCCCGCTCCCCAGGGAGGGGGCTTAGGACGAAGGGCCAAAAAGCAAAACCGGTGCCAATGGAATGCCGAGTGAAATCTAACAATTAACATGAGATATTTCAATTAGATATAAAATATATCTTAACTGATGTCTGAACCATGGAAGGTCAAGGAACCCATCCGTCTGAAAGGGATATCCGTCAGGAAGTTGACTCGTCCCCTACTCCCGGGTGCGGGTTTCATACTCTTTCAGCTTGTTCCGCAGGGTACGGATGCTGATGCCCAGCATCTCGGCCGCCCGAGTGCGGTTGTCGCTCACGTTCTCCAAGGTGGAGAGGATCAGGCGGCGCTCCACCTCCTCGACCGTAAGCCCCACCAGGGAGGCCTGCCCAGGGCTTCCTACCCGTGCAGCCGTGGCGGCCGCAGGAGGCGATTCATCGAGCAAAAGATGTTCCACGCGCAACTCCGCCCCCGGGGCGAGAACCACGGCGCGCTCGATGGCGTTCTCCAGTTCCCGGACGTTACCCTTCCAGGGAAGCCCCCTCAAAACTTCATAAACATCCTTGGAAATTTTTGATATGACTTTATTATTACGAAGGTTATGCTTTCTTACAAAATGCTCGATCAGGGGGGGGATGTCCGACAGCCGCTCCCGGAGGGGGGGGATGTGGAGGGGGATAACGTTTAGGCGGTAGAAGAGATCCTCCCGGAATCTCCCCTCTTCGATGAAGGGCTTGAGGACCCGGTTGGTGGTGGCCACGATCCGGACGTCTACCGGGACGGGGCTCTGCCCCCCGAGCCGGTCCACCGTCTGCTCCTGGAGCACCCGTAAGAGCTTGGCCTGGAGGTGGACATCCATCTCCGAAACTTCGTCGAGGAGGAGCGTCCCCCCGTTGGCCAGCTCGAAGCGCCCCAGCTTCCGGGTGATCGCCCCCGTGAAGGCCCCTTTCTCGTGGCCGAAAAGCTCGCTCTCGAGGAGGCTTTCGGGCAGGGCGGCGCAGTTGACGGCGACGAAGGGCTTCTCCCGCCGGGGGCTCTTCTGGTGGATGTAGCGGGCCAGCATCTCCTTGCCCGTCCCGCTCTCCCCCTGGATGAGGACCGAGACCTTGCCCGCCGCCGCCAGGTCGGCGATGCCGAGCACCTGGAGGAACCTGGGATCGGCGGTGATAAGGGGGAGCCGGCCGTCCTCCTCGGCCTTGGCGGCCCTCCGCTGCGCCGGGGGCTTTCCCAGCAGAAGGGCGAGGCGCCCGGGGTCCAGCGGCCCCTGGAGGACGTCCCAGGCCCCCTCCCGCATGGCCTCGACGGCCACGGCGAGAGAGGGCTCCTCCGAAACCAGCACCACCCGGGCCTGGGGCTGGCGGGAGACGGCCTTGCGCAGCACGTCCACAGCGTCGATCTGGCTTCCACCCGCCTCGACGAGGATGAGGGAGTCCTCCCCTCCCTCCCCCAGCCGCGTCAGGAGCTGGGCGGAGGCTTGGAGCCGGAGGAGTTGGTGCCCTCCCTCGCGGACGGCCGCGTCCAGGCTGCTCGGGAACGCTTTCTCCCGGCCCAAGAGGAAAACCTCAGCCAAGCGACCCCCTTCTCCAGCGTTTCCGTGCGGACTAGTTCCGGGACCTTCCCTTCAGGAGCTGCTCCAGCTTGGAGAGGTTCTTGTCGTCCCACACTCGGCTCTCCGAGCGGATGCGGTTTACATCCCGCCAGAAGGGATCCTCCTCCCGCCCCTGCCCCGAGGCGGGCCGGGGCCGCGAGTCCCCCCGCCCGGCCAGATTCAGCTGATCCTGGATCCGGGCGATCCGGTGCTGGGCCCACCCGACGAGGCGGCTCTGGGGGAACAGCCCGGCCGCGTTCTGATAGGCCACCATCGCGCTCAGCCAGCCACGCCCCTCGTAGAGGATGTCGCCCAGGCGGAAGTGGGCCATCTCCAGGGAGAAGGGTTTCACCTCGCCCGGGACGCGCGAGTGAAGGCTGATGGCCTTGCGCATGGCGTCCGCCGCCTGGGGGTATAGCCCCTCTTGGAAATTCGCCTCGGCCAGGTAGAACAAGGAGCGGGCCCGCAACTCGTCGTCCAGCTCGCCGTTCAGGGCCTGGATGAGGAGGGAGGCGGCGGTTCGGAGGTCGCGATTGCCGAATGCGATTTCCCCCAGGAGCGCCTGCACCGAGCCCCGCAGCGGGCTGCGGGGGAAAGTGGCCAGGAAGCGCCCGGCCACTTCCTTCGCCCGCCCCTTGTCGCCCGATAGGAGGTGGGCGTGAGCGAGGCGGAAGAGGGTCTGATCCCCGATCGTCACCACCGCCTCGGGGTCGGCCAGGACCGTCTCGAACATCTGGCTGGCCTGGCTGTAGAGGCCGAGGCGCATGTAGCTCTCCCCCACCACCACCATGGCCTTGTGGGGGCGGGCCTGGCGGATCACTTGCTCCGGCACGGAGGCCCGGAAGTGGGTGTAGGTTTGGATCGCCCGGAGGAAATAGCCCCGCTCGAAATAAAACGACACCTGTTCCATGTAAGTCTCGGCCTGGAGGAACTGGGCGTTCTGGGTGAGCTGGGAAGCGGGGTACTTCTTGTAAAACTCCTGCAGGGTTTCAAGAGCCTTCTGGAACTCCCCTCTTTTCTTGAGGTAGCCGGCGATCCGGAGGTAGGCCACCTCGGCAAGCTGGTTGGTGGGGGCCAGCTCGATCACCCTCCGGTAGGTGGCCAGGGGGTCCCGGACGTAGGCCATCGGGAAGATGTGCTCACCCTCCAGCTTGAACTCCCCCTCCGAAACCAGATCGCCCAGCCGGATGAGGGAGACCATCGAGCCCTCCGAGAGCGGGTAGCGCCGGATGACGCGCGTATAGACCTTGAGGGCTTCGTCCCGCCTCTTGTCCTGGAGGTAGAGATCGCCCAGCCGGGCGAGCGCCCGGTGGGCGAACTCGGCCGAGGGATCGATGTTGACCATCTGGAGATAGGCCTGCGCGGCCTGGGGGTAGCGCCGCGCCTGGAATAAGGTCTCGGCGTAGTTGTAGAGCGAGCCGGGGTTCACCTTGAGGAAGGTGGGCCACCGCCGGTTGCCGACCTCGTAGCGCACGAGGGCCTGGCTGTAGAGCCCCTGGCTGACCATCGCGTCCGCCACCCCGAAGTGGGCCTCCTGCTCGGCGGGGGAGTTCGGGTAGTTCCGGAGGATTTTCTCGAACTCCACGATGGCGTTCCGCGGGTCGCCCAGCTCCATGAACCGCTTGGCGATCTCCACTTGGGCGCGCGGGGCGAGGGAGCTGTTGGGCACCTTCTGGATCAGGGTGCGGAAGGCGACCTGGGCCTCGGCGGGCTTCTGCTGGGCCTGGTAAGACTGCCCCACGCGGAAGTAGGCCAGCGGCATCTGGGGCGCGTCCGGGTATTTCTTGAGGGCCTCTTCATAGACCTGGACCGCCTTCACGTACTCGGCGGGAACCCCCGTGCTCGCGACGAAGAAATGGGAGTCGGCCAGCATGTAGATGGCGCGCTGGTGCTCGGAGTGCTGCGGGAACTTCTCGACGAAGCGGGCCAGGAGGGGGATTGCCCGGAGGTAGAGGCCGCGCTGGAACTCGCGGATGGCGAAGCGGAAGAGAAGGGTCGGGTCGCTCTCGAGCTGCTGCTCGATCGGAGGCTCGCCGGAACCTGCCGCGGCAGGGGCAGCGGGCGGGGCGGGAGCCGCCCAGGCGGAGAGCGCGGCCAGCGCGCCCGCCACGAGCAGCGCGGCGCATCCCGCGCGAACGCTGCTCTTTTTCCTCCGGCGCATGTTCATGACAGCCTCCCGCCCGCGGCGCCTAAACGAGCTTGGCGCCCTCCAGGTTCTTCTTCTTCAGCTTCTCGACCAAGGTGGTCCGGTTCAAGCCCAGGAGCTGGGCGGCGCGGTTCTTCACCCCTCCGCTCATCTCCAGGGCGCGCTCGATCAATTGGTTCTCGATGCGGTCCATGAACTCCCGGAGGTCGATGCCCTCCTCGGGGATGTCCAGCGAGGAGAGGTCCTTCTCCCCGGCCCCGGCCGCCGCGGAGGACCGGAAGCGCTCGGGCAGGTCCTCCAGGCGGAGCTCGGGCCGCTCGCCCAAGATGGCCATGCGCTCGACGAGGTTCTCGAGCTCCCTCACGTTGCCCGGCCAGGGGTAGGCCGCAAGGGCGGTCATGGCGTCGGCGTGGACGGTCCGCAGCGGGGTGAGGTCCTTCTCCTGAAAGCGGCGGATGAAGGAATGTACGAGGAGGGGCACGTCCTCCTTGCGCTCCCGGAGTGGAGGCAGGTGGACGGGGATGACGTTGAGGCGGTAGTAGAGGTCCTCGCGGAACTTCCCCTCGGCGACGTTCTTCTCGAGGTCCCGGTTGGTGGCCGCGACGATGCGGGAGTCCACGCGGATGGTCTTGTTCCCCCCCACGCGCTCGAACTCGCTCTCCTGGAGGACGCGCAGGAGCTTCACCTGGAGTTTGGGGCTCATCTCGCTCACTTCGTCGAGGAAGATGGTGCCCCCGTCGGCCATCTGGAAGCGGCCCTCGCGGGAGGTGGTGGCGCCGGTGAAGGCCCCCTTCTCGTGGCCGAAGAGCTCGCTCTCGAGGAGCTCCTCGGGGATGGCCCCGCAGTTGACGGGGATGAGGGGGCCCGCCGCGCGCCGGCTGGTCCGGTGGATGGCCCGGCAGACGAGCTCCTTGCCGGTGCCGCTCTCGCCCGTGATGAGGATGGTGCTGGTGGTGGCGCCCACCTTGGAGATGAGGTCAAACACCTTGCGGATGGTGGAACTTCTCCCGAGGATGCCGTGGAACCTGTCCTCCTCGGGTCCGCCCCCGGCCTCCTTGCGGGGGGCGAAATCCTCCAGCCAGCCGAGGAGCTTTGGGGGGGGCGGATCCGAGGCGCCGCTCCACACCGCGAAGTCGCTCACCCCGGCCTTGACCGCCTGGACGATGCGTCCCACGTCGACCCCATCGCAGGTGCAGAAGATGGGCAGCCCCTCGCGCACGATGCGCATCACATGGACGCTCTCCAGGAAGGAGCGGAAGCCCGCCTCAGACCCGTCCGGGAGGGCGCAGATCACGGCGTCCGCCCCCCGTAAGCCGGCCCAGGCCGGATCCAGGCGATCCACCCGTTCCAGCTCGCAGCCCCGTTCTTGGAGCGCGCCTTCCAGAGCCTGAGCGAAGGCCGGAGAAAATGCGCAGACGATCGCCCGCTTGACGCCCATCGACCGGTCGACCTCCAAATTATAATATTAACAACAATACAGCCAACCTCCTGGTATTCCGAATATAGCACGTTTTCGCCCATAGGATGTCAAAAAAATGGCTTCAACGATTTTTCATTCAGCCGATGTTTTCTTTTGATTAAAATTTTAATCGCACAATTTATCAATTATTTATGCAAATTTTCCTCGAATCGATATCCGCTCGCCCCGATCGGCTGCATCTAGAAAAAGCAAACTTCGAGCCAATGCCGTG
Organism: Candidatus Tectomicrobia bacterium RIFCSPLOWO2_12_FULL_69_37; assembly: GCA_001790955.1. GTDB lineage: Bacteria > UBA8248 > UBA8248 > UBA8248 > UBA8248 > 2-12-FULL-69-37. The sequence goes on along the minus strand of MGDP01000132.1, from coordinate 36,164 downwards.
CGCCATGAAGCCGGCTTAATCCTCGGCAGGATCGTCAAGGAAGCATCTATTTTTCGGCGGCAAGATGCCATCGGCCTCAAGGCACCTCGGGGAGTGCCGGGGCCGCCGCCCCCCAGCCACCCAGCGGAAGGCGGCGCCGACCCCCCTCTCCCGACGCCGCCGGGCCCGCGACTCCGCCGTTCCGCAAAGGGTTTTCCCCTCCTGCCGCTTTCGCCTTGACACTCTGGGAAGGGGTTGGTAGGTTGCGCCCCCGTAACGATGGCCTGGCGGAGCGAGTGGAGGCTTCTCCGTGACCTCTCGCATCCCCCCGGACGACCCAGCCCCCACTCCCAAGGGCTCCGGCGCCCCCCCGGGCGGGAAGGTTGCCGAGCGTCTTCGCCAGCTGCGGGCCGCCTCGCTGGGGTGGAACTTCGTGACCGCCCCCCTGGTGGGGGGGGCGTTGGGCTACGGGGCGGACAAGCTTCTCGGCTCCTACCCCTGGGCGATGGTGGCGGGCATGGCCCTCGGGTTCGCCGCCGCATTCATGGAAATTCTCAGGAGCGCGCGCTGAGTGGAACGGCATCGCTTCTCCCCGGGCCCGGAGCCCCAGCGGACGCTCAAGCGCATTGAAAGGCTCGGCTGGATCCTCCTGGGGGCGCTGACGCTGGCGGCGGCGGGGCTGCTCCCCGCCGGCCAGGCCTGGGGCCTGGGCCTCGGAGGCGCGCTCGCCCTGGGGAACTTCCGCTGCCTGGACCTCTACGTCGCCCGGATGTTCCAAAGAGGGGCTGGCCGCCCCCGCTGGTGGCACCACGCGCTCTACGGCGCCCGCTTCATCGGCCTGCTGGCCGCTGTCGCGGCGGCTGTCGTCTGGCTGAAGGCGTCCGTGGTGGGCGTGGCTGCGGGGCTGTCGGTCCCCCTCATGGCCATCTCGCTCCACGGGGCCGCCGCCGCCCTGCGCCGGAGCGGGAAGGCGGCCTCGGCGGGGATCTAGCGAATGGAAAAATTCCACCCCTATCTCTACCTCGGCTTCATCCCGGGCTTCGGCGAGTACCCGAACGTCCTCTACACCTGGGTGGTGATGGCGTTCCTCATTGCCGCCTCGCTGCTTGTCACCCGGGCGCTCCAGACCATCCCCTACGGCGGGCAGAACGTCTTCGAGACCCTCTTCGAGGCCGTCGCCTCCTTCATGGAAGGCACGCTCGGGCCCGCGGGGAGGCCCTACTTCCCCCTCGTCTTCACCCTGGGTGTCTATCTCTTCTTGAGCAACGTGATGGGCATCCTGCCCGGCTTCATGTCGCCCACGAGCAACATCAACACCAACATCGGCTGCGCCCTCACCGTCTTCCTGGCCACCCACTACGTCGGCTTCAAGCAGAGCGGCTGGGGCTACCTCAAGCACTTCACGGGCCCCATCATCTGGCTGGCCCCCCTGATGGTGCCGATCGAGCTCATCTCCCATTTCGCCCGGCCCCTCTCCCTGACGCTGCGCCTCTTCGGCAACATCACGGGGGAGGACCTCGTCCTCGCCGTCCTCATGCTGCTTTGCCTGCAGGTATACCTCCCCCTCCCCTGGGCCATGCAGATGTTCGCGATCTTCGGAAGCTTCATCCAGGCCTTTGTTTTCGTCCTCCTGACCATGATATACATCGCCGGTTCGCTGGAAGGCCACGAACACGACGAGCATGGGCACGAGGCCGCTCACGCCCATTAGAATCGGCGCCCGGCCGAAAACCTGAACAAGGAGAAGAAGCGAATGAAACGGCTGACGACTCTCGGTCTCGCCCTCACCGCCCTGGCGGCCCTGGCCACCGACGCCCTCGCGGCCGCAGCGGCCGCCGCCCCCGGAGGCGCCAGCGGCGAGGTCCTCAAGTGGAGGATCATCTCCTCCTCCTTCGCCCTGGCCATCGCGGCGGCCGCGGGCGCCGTCTCCCAGGGGCGCACCATCGCGGCCGCCCTCGAGGGAACGGCCCGCAACCCCGGCGCGGGCGGCGATCTGCGCGTCTCGATGATCATCGGCCTCGCCCTCATCGAGTCGCTGGTCATCTACACCTTCGTCATCTGCCTCATCATCATCCTCGGATAGGCGGTTTCTGAGGAGCGGGGGGAGGCGGCCACCGCCTCCACCCGCCTCCCGCCGGCGGCTACCCCCATGGCTGGCAAGCGGAAAGCGGCGCGCCCGGCTCCCTCGGGGCAAGGAACGCCCGCTCCCTCCGCGAGCCCCCGCTCCGGCCGGAAGCCTCCCCCCGACCTCCACGAGCGCCTCGCCCTCTACGCCGCCGCCGCCCGGACCCTCGAAAAAGAAAGGCCCTCCCACGTCCCCGTGGCGGAGCTTGCGCGCCGCGCGGGCCTGAGCGAGGCCCAGGTCGCCGAGGACTTCGGCGCCCCTCCGGCGGCCACGCGGCGGAGGGGATTCCCCTTCCCCGAGCTTATGGAGATTCTCCGGCGCCTGCGAGACCCGAAGGCGAGGATCCCCGCCGTCACGGTCGGCCGCCTCTCCACCTACGCACGGGTGCTCAACCGCCTGGAAGAGGAAGGGAGCCGCGTCGTCTCCTCGGCCGAGCTGGCGCGCCGCTGCGGGCTGAACCCGGCCAAGATCCGGAAGGACCTCGCCTACTTCGGCGAGTTCGGGGTCCGGGGCAAGGGTTACGAGGTCCGCGACCTCAAGGCGAACCTCCGGACCATCCTGGGTGTCACCCGGGTCTGGAAGGTGGCCCTCGTGGGGGCGGGCAACCTGGGGCTGGCGCTGCTCTCCTACCGGGGGTTCCTCGCCCACGGCTTCACCATCGACGCGGTCTTCGACAAGTTCCCGGATCAGGTCGCCCCCCTCAAACCCGGCTGGCCGCCCGTGCGGCCGATGGAGGAGCTCGCGAAGGTGATCCGCGCGATGGACATCCGCATCGGCATCGTGGCCGTGCCGAGCGAGAGCGCCCAGACGGTGGCGAACCGGCTCGTCGAGGCGGGAGTGAAGGGCATCCTCAACTTCGCACCCACCCAGATCACCGCCCCCCCCCACATCAAGGTGCAGACCGTGGAGCTCGGGAGCGAGCTCGAGCGGCTGGCCTTCTACCTCTCCCAGCAGCCCGGAGCCCGCTGAGCCCATGCCCTCCGGCGGCCGCGCCTGGATCCTGGGGATCGACACGTCCGGGGCGGCCGGCGGGCTGGCCCTCCTCGAGCGGGAGGGCGAGACCCTCGCCGGGCGGGCGCTCGATGCGGGCGCCCGCAGCTCGCGCGCCCTCATGCCCGCGCTGGACCTCCTGCTCCGCGAGGCGGGCGTCCGGCGGGAGGACCTCGCCGCCGTGGGCGCGGCCACCGGCCCGGGCACCTTCACGGGGTTGCGGATCGGCCTCTCCACCGCCAAGGGCCTCTCCCTCGCCCTGGGAATCCCGCTCTACAGCGTCTCCTCCCTGGAGGCCCTCGCGCTGTTGGCCTGGCGCCTCCGCCCGAAGGGAGAGCCGCCCGAGTGGATTCTCCCTTTCCGGGACGCCCGCCAAGGGGAGCTCTTCTGGGCGCGTTTCGAGGCCCCTCAAGCGCCCGGGGGCCTCCCCCGCCGGGAGGGCGAGGATGGAGTGGCGGAGCCCTCGCGCATCGCCCTTCCCCGAGGGCGGACCCTGGCCGTCGGCTCGGACGCGGCGCTCCCTCCCGCCTGGGCCGCCTGGGTGGGGGTTTCGCACGTAGCGCTCTCGACAGCGGCTCCGGCCGTTGCCCGCCTGGCCCGGGAGGCCCTCATGCGCCGGGAGCCTCCTGCCCCGCCCGGCCTCGAGCCCCGCTACGGGCGGGAGCCCCGGGCCATGACCCAGTGGGGGGCTCCCCCGGGTGTTGACCACGGCCCATCTTTGACTTAGTTTCAGACCAGGAGTGACGAAATCTCCCCTGTTTAATTGCGGCGGCTATTCCCAGCCCGCCGCCATGACGGTCTTCCTTTCATGGGAGGGTGCAGCATGCAGTCCGGCCAGATGCCAGGGGCTATCGACGAAATCAGCCGCCTCAAGGCCGAGCACCACGAATTGGACGAGAAGCTCAGCCGCCTGGAGAGCGTCCGATTCCCCACCCCCGAGGAAGAACTTGCGATCAAGGCGCTCAAGAAGCAGAAGCTGGCCCTCAAGGATCGGATGCAACACTTGGCCAAGGCCTAAAGTCCTGGCCCAGCGGTCCGAAAAGTTCACGCAGGGAGGGGGGCCTTGACCGCCATCCCCCTGAGATGTAGGATTTTATGCCTGTGAAGGCCGCCCTGGGGGGGGCGTGCGCGACACCCTCTTGCGGCGGGTTTTCTCTTTCCGGAAGGATCAAGGCCACATGGATCCGAAGGCCGTTTCGAGGGTTTGGGGGTCGATCGTAGGGAGGGGATGGAGTGTGGCTGCGCTCCGTCCCCTGATCATCCCCTAGCGCACCGGAACGGTTCCACAGCGGATTCACCCCGACGTCCCCAGGGTCCCCCGGGCCCGGACGTGGAGGAAACGGCCTTGAGCACCAGAGCGAAGCGCCCCATCCCCATCAAGTCGTCCAAGATCTCCGGCGCCGAGATCATCTACCGCAGCCTCGAGCGCGAGGGGGTGAAATACATCTTCGGCCATCCGGGGGCCATCCTCCTCACTCTGCTGGATCTCTTCCTCAAGCGCTCCCAGATCCGGCACATCCTCACCCGCCACGAGCAGTGCGCCGCCCACATGGCCGAGGGCTACGCCCGCGCCAGCGGCACCGTGGGGGTCTGCCTCGTCACCTCGGGGCCGGGGGCCACCAACCTCATCACCGGCATCACCGACGCCTACATGGACTCCATCCCCATCGTCTGCCTGACGGGTCAGGTTTCGACCGCCATGGTGGGCAACGACGCCTTCCAGGAAGCCGACATCGTGGGGATGACCCGCACCGTCACCAAGCACAGCTACCTCGTGAAGAAGACCGACGACCTCCCCCGGGTCCTCCAGGAGGCCTTCTACATCGCCCGCACAGGGCGGCCCGGACCCGTCCTCGTGGACCTCCCCAAGGACGTCATCCTGGGCGAGGCAGCCTTCGAGGTTCCCGAGGAGCCGGATATCCGGGGCTACAAGCCCACCACCCGGGGCCACCCGCGCCAGATCGAGCGCGTGGCGGCGGCCATCGCCGAGGCGAAGCAGCCCATCCTCTACGTGGGCGGCGGGGCCATCCACGCCGAGGCCCACGCCGAGCTCCTCAAGCTCGCCGAGACGGCCGACATTCCCGTCACCTTCACCTTGCTGGGGGCGGGCTCCTTCCCGAGCGCGCACGAGCTCTCCCTCGGCATGCTGGGGATGCACGGAACGGCCTACGCCAACTACGCCGTCTGCGAGTGCGACCTTCTCCTCGCCGTCGGGGCCCGCTTCGACGACCGGGTGACGGGCAAGGTCTCGGAGTTCGCCACCCGGGCCAAGGTCGTCCACATCGACATCGACCCCACGGCCATCGGCAAGAACAAGCAGGCCGACATCCCCGTGGTGGGCGACGCGCGCCTCGTGCTCCACGAGCTCAACAAGCTCGTCAAGGCCCAGAAGCGCCCCCTCTGGCGCAAGCGGGTGGAGAAGCTGAAGGCGGACTTCCCCCTCCTCTTCGACTCCCAGAGCTCGCCCATCAAGCCCCAGGAGGCCATCCTCACCCTGAGCCAGGAGGCGGGCGATCGGGCTATCATCACCACCGAGGTGGGCCAGCACCAGATGTGGGCGGCCCAGTACTATAACTTCACCTTCCCCCGCCAGTTCATCTCCTCGGGGGGGCTCGGCACCATGGGCTTCGGCTTCCCGGCCGCCATCGGGGCCGCCCTCGCGCGGCCCGAGAAGCTGGCCATCGACATCGCCGGGGACGGGAGCTTCCAGATGGTCATGCAGGAGCTGGCCACGGCGATGCAGTACGGCGTTCCGGTCAAGGTCTTCCTCCTGAACAACTACTCCCTGGGCATGGTCCGCCAGTGGCAGGATCTCTTCATGGACCGCCGCTTCAGCGAGGTGGGCCTCGAGGTCTCGCCCGACTACGTGGAGCTGCGCCCCGCCATCCGGAAGATGATCGAGACCCCCGGGCCCTTCATCCTCGACGTGGTGGTGGACCCGGACGAGCTCGTCTTCCCGATGGTGCCCGCCGGCGCGGCGACCAAGGACATGATCGTCCGCGACGACCGCAAGCGCGCCCTCAGCGGCAAGCTCAGCGCCTTGCCGGACAACTAGGAGAGACGGCCATGGAGATGACCGGCGCCCAGATCGCCATCGAGGAGCTCAAGGCGGGCGGGGTCGAGATCGCCTTCGGCATCCCCGGCGGGGCGATCATGCCGTTCTACGACGACCTGCTGAAGGCGAACTTCAAGCACATCCTCACCCGGCACGAGCAGGGGGCGGCCCACATGGCCGACGGCTACGCCCGCGTCAGCGGCAAGGTGGCCGTCGTCGTCGCCACCTCGGGCCCCGGGGCGACGAACCTCATCACCGGCCTCCTCACGGCCCAGATGGACTCCGTCCCCCTCATCGCCGTCACCGGCCAGGTCGCCACCCCGATGATCGGGACGGACGCCTTCCAGGAGGCCGACATCTACGGCTGCTCCATCCCGGTGACGAAGTACAACTGGCTCGTCAAGGACGCGCGCCAGATCCAGGGGGTCATCCGCGAGGCCATCCGCGTGGCCACCACCGGCCGGCCCGGGCCCGTCCTCGTGGACATCCCCAAGGACATCCAGACCGCGCGCACCGACTACAACCCCCAGGCCCCGGCCAAGGGCGCCCTCCCCGCCGTGCGGCAGATGCCCGAGGCGGACGCGAAGGCCATCGAGAAGCTCATGGAAGCCCTGGAGCAGGCCGAGCGGCCCGTCATCCTGGCCGGGGCGGGCATCATCAAGGCGGGGGCCGCGGCCGAGCTCGCCCGGTTCGCCCGGCACGCCAAGATCCCGGTCATCAACACCCTGCTCGGGATGGGCGGCTTCCCGGGGACGGACCCCCTCTTCCTCGGCATGCCCGGCATGCACGGGACGGCCTACGCCAACTTCGCCCTCTGCGAGTGCGACCTGCTCATCAGCCTCGGCGCCCGCTTCGACGACCGCGTCACGGGCAAGGTTTCGAGCTTCTGCCCCAAGGCCGTCATCGCCCACGTGGACATCGACGACGCCGAGATCGGCAAGCGGGTGAAGACCCACATCCCCGTCCTCGGGAACGTGCGGGAGGTGCTGCACACCCTCAACCGGCAGGTGAAGCCCACCGAGCGGCGCGCCTGGCTCGACCAGGTGGAGGCATGGAAGCGCGACTACCCCCTCCAGTACGGCTGGGACGGGAGCATCAAGCCCCAGTACGTCATCGAGCAGATCCAGGAGATCACCGGGGGCGAGGGCATCTACGCCACCGGCGTGGGCCAGCACCAGATGTGGGCGGCCCAGTTCCTGCGCTTCAACGAGCCGCGGGCCTTCATCAGCTCGGGCGGCCTCGGCACCATGGGCTACGGCCTCCCCGCCTCGATCGGGGCCAAGTTCGGCCGGCCGGACAAGGAGGTCTGGCTCATCGACGGGGACGGCAGCTTCGCCATGACCCTGGTCGAGCTCGCCACCGCCTCCATGTACAACGTGCCCATCCGGGTGGCCATCCTGAACAACGCCTTCCTCGGCATGGTGCGACAGTGGCAGGAGCTCTTCTTCGGCAAGCGCTACTCCCACTCGCACTACCCGACGAACCCCGACTTCGCCAAGATCGCCGAGGGCTACGGGGTCAAGGGCTTCTCGGTGCGGGACGTGGACCAGGTGCGGAGCGTGCTCGAGCAGGCGGCCGAGCACGACGGCCCCGTGGTGATGGACTTCCACGTGAACCCCGAGGAGAACGTCTGGCCCATGGTCCCCGCGGGCGCCGGCAACGACGAGATGCAGCTCGCCCCGCCCTCCCCGGAGGACGCCTGATGAGGCAGATCTACTCCATCCTCGTCAACAACCACCCGGGCGTCCTCTCCCACGTGGCGGGGCTGTTCACGCGCCGGGGCTACAACATCGAGAGCATCGCGGCCGGCCCCACCGAGGACAGCGAGGTCACCCGCATCTCCATCGTGGCCTTCGGCGAGCCGCACGAGCTCGAGCAGATCGCTAAGCAGCTGCGCAAGCTCTACGACGTGCGGGACGTCCAGCAGGTGCCCTACAACCGCTCGGTCACGCGGGAGCTCCTGCTCGCCACGATCCTGGCCGGCCCCGAGAAGCGGGGCGAGGTCTTCCAGCTCGCGACCGCCTTCGGGGCCAACGTCGTCAGCATCTCGGACGAGTCCGTCACCCTCGAGGCGAGCGGCAACGACCAGAAGATCCGCACCCTGCTCAAGAGTTTCGAGCGCTACGGCATCGCCCAGGTGGCCCGGACGGGCATGATCGCCCTCCCCTACACCGGCATGCCCTCCGACTGGGAGCCCCTGGCCTGATGAGCCCCGAAGAGAAGAACGGCGGCCCGAGCCATACCATCGCCGTCCTCGTCGAGAACAAGTTCGGCGTCCTGGCCAAGGTGGCGAGCCTCTTCAGCGCCCGGGGCTACAACATCGACAGCCTCTCGGTGGGCGTTACCCAGGACCCGACCGTCTCGCGCATCACCCTCGTGACGCGGGGGGACGAGCGAGTCCTCGAGCAGATCCGCAAGCAGCTCAGCAAGCTCATCGACACCATCAAGGTGATGGACATGGTGAAGGAGGAAACCGTCCAGCGCGAGATGATGCTGGTCAAGGTGTCGGCCCCCCGCAGGGAGCGGGCCGAGATCCTCCAGATCGTCGAGGTCTTCCGGGCGCGCATCGTGGACCTCTCGGCCGAGACCCTCACCATCGAGATCACCGGCGACGACGGGAAGATCGCGGCCTTCCTCGAGCTCCTCGCCCCCTTCGGCGTCAAGGAGATTGCCCGGACGGGCAAGGCCGCCCTCAGCCGCGGCCCACGGACGCTCAAGAGCGTCAAGAGCTGACCGCCGTGGCCCGCCCATCCCGACGCCCCCCTGTGGCCCGCGAGGGCTGGGGCCTCCTCCTCGCCTTCCTCCTCCTCACCCTCCTGAGCGCCTACTGGGAGGGCTGGGCCTGGTCGGCCGTCTTCGGCCTCCTCACCCTCATGATCGCCGGCTTCTTCCGCGACCCGGATCGCACCCCCCCCCAGGAGCCGGGCGCCGTCCTGGCCCCGGCGGACGGGCGGGTGGTCGCCGCTGGCCCGGCGAGGGAGGGCGGGAGCGCCATCCGCATCTTCCTCTCGCCCCTGGACGTCCACATCAACCGCGCCCCCGTCTCGGGCCGGATTACCCGCACCGAGTACACCAAGGGGCGCTTCCTGGCCGCTTACAAGGACGCGGCCTCCGACCTGAATGAAAAGAACGCGCTCGACATCCGGGCCCTCTCGGGGGAGAATTTCCGGGTGGTGCAGATCGCCGGCGTCCTCGCCCGCCGGATCGTGTGCTGGTGCAAGGCGGGGGATGAGCTCCGGGCGGGCGACCGCATCGGGCTCATCCAGTTCGGCTCGCGGACGGACCTGCACCTGCCCTCCGGCTACGAGCCATGCGTCCGCGCCGGGGAGAAAGTGCGTGGAGGAGAGACCGTCGTTGCACGAGCCCTTCCGAAATAGGTTCCGGGGGCGGTTCCGCCGCTCCAGGAGGCGCCGGGGCAGAGGCTCCTTCAAGCGGGGCATCTTCCTCCTGCCGAACCTCCTGACGACGGGGAGCCTCTTCATCGGCTTCTACGCCATCATCGCGTCCATCCACGAGCAGTACTGGCAGGCCTCCCTGGCCATCCTCGCCGCCATCGTGCTCGACGGGATGGACGGCACGGTCGCCCGCCTCACCAAGAGCGCGAGCCCCTTCGGCCTCCAGTACGACTCGCTGTGCGACCTCACCGCCTTCGGCCTGGCGCCGGCCGTCCTCGTCTACAACTGGGCGCTGGCCCCCTTCGGCCGCTTCGGGTGGCTGGCGGCCTTCGTCTTCGTCGCCTGCGGGGCGCTGCGGCTCGCGCGCTTCAACGTGCTTGCCCAGAGCGGTGAGGGCGCGAGCGACTTCCGGGGGCTGCCCATCCCGGCGGCGGCGGGCGTGCTGGCATCGACGGTTTATCTCGCCGAGGACTTCCGCCTCCATGCGTTCTTCCCCCACGCCCTCATCGCGGTGGTCGCCTACCTCCTCGCCTTCCTCATGGTGAGCACCATCCGCTACCGCAGCTTCAAGAACCTGAGCGTCCCCCTGAAACGCCCCTTCCGGGCTCTCGTGGGCGCGGTTCTGGCCCTGTTCGTGGCGGCCGCCGCGCCCCAGGTGGTGGCCTTCGCCGTCATGTGCGGATACGCGGCCTCGGGGCCCCTCCAGCTCCTCCTCCGCGTGCGGCGGCTGAGGGAGCGCCCCCCCCAGGGCGAAGAAGCCTCCCCCCCCGCCCCCTAGCGTTGCGGTCCCCGCGGTCCGGACGCATAATGCGGGCGCTCCACCAATTCGCACCGCCGGCGCGCAAGCACGAAGGCCCGCCCCCCGGACCGGGATCGGAACGTTGCCTGACCGAGCGTCCAAGATGAGGGAAAACCGCCCGCCCGCGCGCCGCGCGCGCCTGGCCGCGCTGGCCCCGCTCCTCGCCGCCCTGTGGGCCGGCTCCGCGGCCGCGCAATTCACTCCGCCCTCTGCGCCCGCCGCCCCGCCCCGCCCCGCCGCCCCCGCCCCCGGCCGGGAGAGCTCCTCCCCGGCCGAGCGGGGACTTCGCTTCCTGCGCGACCCGAGCGCCGCGGCCGCCGTCTCGGCCGACCAGCTCGTCGAGGACCGGGAACGCCAGCGGGTCGTCGGCCGCGGCTTCGCCGACATCCGCTACCTGGACAAGCGCATCCAGGCGGATTACGTCGAGGTCCAGTCCTCCACCCGCGACGGGGTGGCCACCGGCAACATCATCTTCCAGGCGGGGAACGACCGGATCATCGGTACCCGGATCGAGTTCAACCTCGACAGCGAGCGCGTGCTCATCTACGACGCCCGCGGATACCTCGGCGGCACTTACTACATCACGGGCGAGCTCGTGCGGCGCCTCGCGCAGGACCATTACGAGATCGTCGACGGCACCTTCACCAGCTGCGAGGGCGACCGCCCGGACTGGGGCTTCCGCTTCAAGCGCTCCACCTTCCAGATCGAAGGCTACGGCATCATCGAGGGGGCCGCGGTGGAGGTGGCCGGCGTGCCGGCGGCCGTCCTTCCCTTCGCCGTCGTCCCCGTGAAGACCCGGCGGGCGACCGGCTTCCTGATACCCCAGTTCGGCGCTGGCAACCGAAACGGATTCCAGTTCTCCCCCGAATTCTTCTGGGCCATCAACGAGTGGTCCGACGCCACCCTCGGCTTCGACTACCTGAGCAAGCGGGGGTTCCGCTACAAGGGCGAGTACCGGTACATCCTGAGCGACAACACCCGGGGGCGCATCCAGGGCCGCTTCCTCGGGGACAAGCTCGAAAAGACCGACTTCTGGGACCTCAAGGCGGATCACATCAGCAACTTCCCCGCGAGCGACTCCTCCTTCACCGCCTTCATCGATCTGGCCAAGCGGGATATCATCGACCGCTCCCTCGAAACCGATCTCCTCGAGCGGACCCGCCAGGCCACCGACACGCGCATTCAATACATCAAGAACTTCGCCTCGCCGGAGGCTCAACTCCAAGTGGGCATGGAGCGCCGTGAAGGCCTCAACGAAACCGATGGGCAGCTGTTCCAGAAGCTGCCGGAGGTGAAATTCGACATCCTTTCGTCCCGTATCGGAACTTCCGACTTCTACAAGGCCGTCCGAAGCTCCTACACCGCCTTCCGCCGTGATCTCGACCGCAACACTCTCGAGCTGCAGAGAGCGCACTTGGAGCCGCGCCTGTCGCTCCCGCTGCAGACTGTGCCTTGGCTCGGTGTCACCCCCGAGGTCGGTTTTCGGGAGACATACTGGACTGTCCGCAGCGCCGACGAGACCGTGAGCGCGAACCCCACACCCGGGCAGCGCAAGGAGGAGGGGCTCTCCCGCGAGATGTGGTTCGCAGCACTTAGCGTGCTCGGGCCTCGGTTCAGCCGCGTCTTCGAAGGGCAGATAGGCCCGATGCGCGACCTCAAGCACATCATCGGTCTCGAAACGGTCTACAACTACAGTCCGGCCATGGACTCCCAGGACCGGCGCCTCATCATCCCGCTTGACGCGGTCGACTCACTCCAGGACGAGAACAAGGTCACCTATGCGGTCGTCAACCGGTTCCTCACCCGGATAGAAAATGAAGATGGCGGCTTCGAGACCCGCCAGATCGCCCGGGTGGGGATCGGCCAGACTTATGATATCGCCGAGGCGCGGCGGACCCAGGACACCGAGTCCTCCGAACGGCGGCCCTTTGGCAACTTCATCATCGACGTGGAGGCGCGGCCCACCCGCCAAGTGCGGCTCATCCACCAGGCCCAGTATAGCCGCTACGAAAGGGAGATCACCCAGCACACCACGGGCTTCCTGCTCGACGGGGGGCGGAATTGGTTCCTCAACGTCGACCGCGCTTGGAAGCGGCAGCGCAACTCTTTCCCCGCCAGCGCGGGTGAGAGCTTCATCAACTTTTCGGGCGGCGTGGCCATCACCCCGCGCATTTTCGTGGAGTATCTCACGCGCCTCAACAAGGTCGAGCGCGCCACGCTCGAGCAGAGCATCATTCTGCGCTACCAGGGCTGCTGCTGGGGCGTCGCCCTGACCCTGACCGACACCCAGGACAAGAGCGAGGTTTTCGTCACCTTCAGCCTCCTGGGACTCATCGAAGGCGCCAAGACCCCGACCTTCCGCCACGGCCGGACGGTGGCGGAGGAAGGCCGGTTCCTGGGAGGCTCGGGGGGGCTCGCCCCCCTGCGCTTCCCGTCCCCCCTCCCGGAGCCCTGAGGAGGCTTCTTGACAAGGGCGAACGCCTTGCGATATTGCCTTCGCTTTTTGGGGGAAAATCCCCCTGGGCTCATCCTCTGGCGGAAAGGGATTTCACGGGCATGAATATCAGCGTGATCGGCTCCGGCTACGTAGGCCTCGTCACCGGAGCCGTCTTCTCCGACATGGGCAACGACGTCATCTGCGTGGACATCGACGAGAGCCGGGTGCGGATGCTCCAGGGGGGCGAGTGCCCCATCTACGAGCCCCGCCTCCCCGAGATGATCGCCCACAACCGCCGGGAAGGCCGGCTCGAGTTCACCACCTCGACCGCCTTCGCCGTCCGCAGGAGCGAGATCGTCTTCATCTGCGTCGGGACGCCCCCCAAGGAAGACGGCCGGACCGACCTCTCCTACGTCGAGGCCGCCGCCCAGGACATCGCGGGCGCCCTGAACGGCCCCAAGATCATCGTGACCAAGAGCACCGTGCCGGTCGGCACGGGGGACTTCGTCCGCAAGATCATCGAGGCGCACCGCCACGACGGCACCCCCTTCGAGGTCGTGAGCAACCCCGAGTTCCTCCGCGAGGGACAGGCCATCCGCGACACCCTCCAGCCCGACCGAATCGTGATCGGCACTTCTTCGGAGGCGGCGGCGGCGCGTCTCTCGGAGCTCTACCGGCCGATCGAGCGCCCCATCCTCATCACCGACATGCACAGCGCCGAGATCATCAAGTACGCCTCCAACGCCTTCCTCGCCACCAAGATCAGCTTCATCAACTCGGTCGCCAACCTGTGCGAGCGGGCAGGGGCGGACGTGAAGGCCGTGACCAAGGGCATCGGGGCTGACGCGCGGATCGGGCCCGCCTTCCTCGAGGCGGGCCTGGGCTACGGGGGCTCGTGCTTTCCCAAGGACGTGGACTCCCTCATGTACACCTCCCGGGAGTTCGGGACCCCCTTCGAGATCCTCAAGAGCGTCGCGGCGGAGAACGACTCCCGCGTGCCCCGCTTCGCCCAGCGCATCGTGGAGCGCCTGGGGACCGGGGCGCCCGCCCCTCTCGCCGGCAGGCGCATCGCCATCCTCGGCCTCGCCTTCAAGCCCGACACCGACGACATGCGCGAGGCCAAGAGTGTCGAGATCTGCTCCCGCCTGCGGCAAGCAGGCGCCTCCCTGCGCACCTACGACCCGGTGGCCACGGAGAAGGCCCGACCCCTCATCGGCGAGGAGAACGTCGAGTACTGCCGGAACGCCTACGAGGCCGCCCAGGGGGCGGACGCCGCCGTCATCGTCACGGAGTGGCGCGAGTTCATCCAGCTGAACCTCGCCCGGCTGCGCGACGCCATGAGCCAGCCCATCATCTTCGACGGGCGCAACATCTACACCCCCGCGCAGGTCGCCGCCGCCGGCATCGAGTACCACAGCATCGGGCGGCCCTCGGTCGGCCCCAGGGAGACATAAGGTGCGCGCCGTCGTCACCGGCGGGGCGGGCTTCATCGGCTCCCACCTCTCGGACCGCCTCATCGGCTTGGGCCACGAGGTCGTCTGCGTGGACAACTACATCACCGGCAACCCCGCCCACATCGAGGCCCTGCTCGAGAGGGGCCAGGGCCGCTTCTCCCTCCACAAGCACAACATCAGCGAGCACGTGACGATCGAGGGGCCCGTGGACGCCATCTTCCACATGGCCAGCCCGGCCAGCCCGGTGGACTATCTCCAGTACCCCATCCAGACCCTTAAGGTGGGCTCCCTGGGCACCCACAACGCCCTGGGCCTGGCCCTTGCCAAGAAGGCCCGCTTCCTCCTCGCATCGACTTCCGAGGTCTACGGCGATCCCAAGGTCCACCCCCAGAAGGAGGACTACTGGGGGAACGTCAATCCCATCGGCCCCCGGGGGGTGTACGACGAGGCCAAGCGCTTCGCCGAGGCCATCACCATGGCCTACCACCGCGCCCACGGCGTGAGCGTGCACATCGTTCGCATCTTCAACACCTACGGCCCCCGGATGCGCATCGCCGACGGCCGCGCCGTGCCCGCCTTCCTCGCCCAGGCCCTGCGCGGGGAGCCCTTGACCGTCTTCGGGGACGGCTCCCAGACCCGGAGCTTCTGCTACGTCTCGGACCTCGTCGAGGGCCTCATCCGCCTGATGGAGAGCGACTTCCACGAGCCCGTGAACCTCGGGAACCCCCACGAGATGACCATCCTCGAGCTCGCCCAGCGCATCAAGGAGCTGACCGGCTCCAAGTCCCCCATCGTCCACAAGCCCCTCCCCGTGGACGACCCCCTGGTGCGCAAGCCCGACATCACCCGGGCGCGCACCCTCCTGGGCTGGGAGCCCAAGGTGCCCTTCGACGAGGGCATCCGCCTCACCGCCGAGGATTTCCGCCGGCGCATCTTCGGCGAGGTGCCCGTCAGGTGACGGAGGGCCGGCGCCCGATCAAGAACTGGCCGAGCGCCGAACGCCCCCGCGAGCGCCTGATCGAGAAGGGCCCCGGCACCCTCAGCGACGCCCAGCTCCTGGCCATCCTCCTCAGGACCGGCGACGCCTCGCAGTCCGCCCTGGACCTCGCCCTCGCCCTGATCTCCCGCTTCGGCGGCCTGGACGGCCTCGCCGCCGCCTCGGTGGCCGAGCTCTGCGAGGCGAAGGGCGTGGGCCCGGCCAAGGCCGCCCAGATCAAGGCCGGCATCGAGCTCTCCCGCCGCCTTGGGGGCCAGGACGGGGCGGTCCGCCCCGCCTTCCACGGCGGGGGGGACGTCTTCCGCCACCTCGCCCCCGCCATGTCGAGCCTCCCCCACGAGGAGTTCAGGCTTCTCCTCCTCGACACCAAGCATCGCCTGAACCGCGAGCTGACCATTTCCAGGGGCACGCTGGCCGGGACCGCCGTGGACCCCCGCGAGGTCTTCAGCGCCGCCCTCCGGGAGCGGGCCGCCGCCGTCGTCTGCGCCCACAACCACCCAAGCGGTGACCCCGCCCCCTCCCCCGAGGACCGTGCCCTGACCACCCGCCTGCGCCAGAGCGGCCAGCTGGTGGGCGTCCCCCTCCTCGACCACGTCATCCTGGGCCGTGGGGCCTTCTTCAGCTTCGCCGAGGGGGGATGGCCTCCTTGAAATGCCGGGGGCGGATCGGCTAGATTGGCCCGGTCGGATCGCCCGCCTTCATCCTTGCGAACGCATTCGCCCGCCCCAAGCGAGAAAGCGCGAGGAACGCGGTGGATCTCTCCGCACGGGAATTCCTGGCCGACCGCGCCCGCCGCTTCGAGGCCGCGTCGGCGGGCGAGTACCCCCGCCAGGTCGATGCCTTGGCCTCGGCGGCCCTTGCCTGCCTGCGCGGCGGGGGGAAGATCCTCGTCTTCGGCAACGGCGGCAGCGCCTCCCTCGCCCAGCACTTCGCCGGGGAGCTGACCGGGCGCTTCCTCAAGAGCCGCCGCCCCCTCCCCGCCCTCTCCCTCACGGCGGAGACCGCCGCCCTGACCGCCATCGCCAACGACTTCGGTTACGAAAAGGTCTTCGCCCGCCAGCTGGAGGCCCTCGCCCGGCCCGGCGACCTGGCGCTCGGCCTCACCACGAGCGGCAAGTCCCCCAACGTCCTGGCGGCCCTGGAGGGCGCGCGGAGGACGGGCGTGAGGACCGCCGTCCTGACCGGCAGGGAGGGCGGGCCCGCCGCCAAGGCCGCCGAGATCGCCGCCGCTGTCCCCTCGGAGGACACCGATTTCATCCAGGAGGCTCACGAGGCGGCCCTCCACTACCTCTGCCACCGTCTGGACGCCGCCTTCCCGGAAGGGGGCGCGAAGTGAGCGCCCGGCTCTTCGGCGGGAGGCCCTCCCGCGTCCTCGTGGCGGGAGACCTCATGCTCGACCGCTACGTCTGGGGGGATGTGGACCGCATCTCGCCCGAGGCGCCCGTCCAGGTGCTCCGCTGGCGGGCCGAAAACGAGGCCCTGGGCGGCGCCGCGAACGTGGCCCACAACCTCGCGGCCCTGGGCTGCGAGGTGCGCCTGCTGGGCATCGTGGGGGAGGACGCCGAGGGGGAGCGCTTCCTGGCCCTGGCCGGGGAGGCGGGGGTCGACACCCGCTTCGTCCAGCGGCTCGGGGGACGGCCCACCATCTCGAAGACCCGCCTCCTGGCCCGCAGCCAGCACGTCTTGCGGGTGGACAAGGAGGCGGACGCCTTCCCGCCCCCCGCCGCCGAGGAGGCCCTCCTCGCCGCCCTCTCCGGGGCGCTCGAAGGGGTCGAGGGCGTCATCTGCTCGGACTACCTCAAGGGAGTCCTCAGCCCCCGCCTCACCCAGACCCTCCTCGCCCAGGCCAGGGGCCTCAAGCTCTCCGCCGTGGTGGACCCCAAGGGGCGCGACTACGCCAAGTACCGGGGCGCCCGGGCCTTGACCCCCAACCTGGCCGAGGTGGCCCTGGCCTCCGGCCTCCCGGTGGACTCCGAGGAGAACCTGGAAAAGGCCGCCCGGAAGCTCATCGAGGAGACCCGGGCCGAGCTCATCCTGGTGACGCGGGGGGCGGGCGGCATGACCCTCTTCGGCCCCAAGGGCCGTCTCTCCCACGAGCCCGCCCGCGCCCTCGAGGTGTACGATGTGACGGGCGCGGGGGACACCGCCGCCGCCCTCTTCGGGCTCGCCCTCTTCGGGGGCCTTCCGCCCGCCGAGGCCGCCCGCCTCGCCAACCTGGGGGCCGGCATCGCCGTCGGGAAGGTGGGCACCGCCGTCGTCACCCCGGCCGAGCTGGAGGCCGCCCAGGAGGGCCGGCGCGAGGGGGCCGGGGAGAAGGTGCTCTCCCCGGCCGACCTCCTGCGCCGCCTCCACCGCGAGCGCGCCCAGGGGCGGAAGGTCGTGTTCACGAACGGCTGCTTCGACCTCATCCACGTGGGCCACATCCAGTACCTCCAGCAGGCGAGGCGGCTGGGGGATCTTCTGGTGATCGGGCTGAACGACGACGACTCCGTCCGCCGCCTCAAGGGCCCGGGCCGCCCCCTCATCGGCGGGCGCCAGCGGGCCGAACTCCTGGGGGCGCTGGCCTGCGTGGACTTCGTGGTCTTCTTCGGGGAGGACACCCCCCTCAAGCTCATCGAGGCCGTCCGGCCGGACATCCTGGTGAAGGGGGGGGACTACGGCCCCGATCAGGTGGTGGGGAAGGACGCCGTCGAGTCCCACGGGGGCCGGGTAGAGGTGCTCCCCTACGTCGAGGGCTTCTCGACCACCCAGATCGTGGAGACCATCGTGGAGCGCTACGCCCCCGCGAAGGAGAAGCCGTGAGCGGCCCCCTCCTCCTCGTGACGGGCGCGGCCGGCTTCATCGGGGCTCGCTTGGCCGAGCGCCTGATGCGGGAGGGGGAGAAGGTCGCCGCCTGCGACGCCCCCGGGCACTTCGAGGCGCGGCCCGAGATCGCGGCCCTCTACAAGGCCTCCCCGCCCGTGGAGGTGGTGGACCGCGAGAGGCTCGCCGCCTGGCTCGCGGGCCGGGCCCCGGGCTCGGTCGGGGCCATCTTCCACATGGGGGCCTGCACCGACACCACGAACTACGACGAGGCCTACATGGAGCGGATGAACACGGCCTGCACCCGGACGCTGTGGGGGCTCGCCGCCCGGCTCAGGGCCCCCCTCCTCTACGCGAGCAGCGCCGCCGTCTACGGCGACGGCGCCCAGGGCTACGACGACGCCACCCCGCCCGGGGCCTTCTCCCCCCTCAACCCCTACGGCGCCTCGAAGCTGCGCTTCGACGTCTGGGCGCTGGAGGAAGGCCAGGCGGCCAGGCCCCCCCGCTGGGCCGGCTTCCGCTTCTTCAACGTCTATGGCTTCGCCGAGACCCACAAGGCCAAGATGTCGAGCGTCCTCCGCCAAGCATTTGCTCAAATCCAGGAGCGCGGCCGGGTGCGCCTTTTCCGCTCCCACAAGGCGGGCGTCGCGGACGGCCACCAGAAGCGCGACTTCATCCTGGTGGACGACCTCGTGGACGCGCTCCTCCACGCCTGGCGGGAGGGCCTTCCCGACGGCATCTACAACCTGGGGACGGGCCGGGCGCGCACCTTCCTCGACCTGGCCCGCGCGGCCTTCGCCGCCGTGGGGACGGAACCTCGGATCGATTACATCGACACCCCGCCCCAGGTCCGGGAGCGCTACCAGTACTTCACCGAGGCGCGGATGGAGAAGCTCCGCGCGGCGGGCTACCGGAAAGCCTTCACCCCCATCGAGGAAGGCGCGGCGCGCTATTGGGAGCGCCTGCGCCCGGCCCTCGTCCACGGCTGAGGAACCGCGCGTGGAGATCGCCCTTCTCGGGAGCGGCAGCCAGGGGAACGCCGTCCTCGTGCGCTCGGGCGAGGGGGCCTTCCTCATCGACGCCGGCCTCAGCGCCCGCCAGATCGGGGAGCGGATGGCCGGCTTCGGCCTCTCCCCGGGGGAGCTGGCGGGCCTCGTGATCACCCACGAGCACATCGACCACGTGCGCGGCGCGGGGGCCCTCGCCCGCAAGTGGGGCCTCCCCGTCTGGACCAACCGGGCGACGCGCGAGGCGGGGGCCGGGCTCCTGGGGCCCATCGGGCGCTGGCACGAGGTGGAGATCGGGGCGCCCTTCGAGGTGGCGGGGGTGCGGCTCGATCCCTTCAGCGTCCCCCACGACGCGGCGGACCCCTTCGGCCTCCTCATGCAAGGCCGCGAAGGCTACCGGGTGGCCCTCGCGACCGACATGGGCTTCGTCACCCGCCTCGTGCGGGAGCGGGCGAAGGGGGTGCAGGGCCTGATCCTGGAGTTCAACCACGATCTCGACATGCTCCTCTCCGGGCCCTACCCCTGGCCCCTCAAGCAGCGCATCCGGGGGAAGCTCGGCCACCTCTCGAACGAGGACGCGGCCGGCCTCCTCGCCGAGGTGGCGGGGGACGACCTCGAATGGGTGGTCTGCGCCCACATCAGCCAGGAGAACAACGAGGAGCGAATCGTGCTCGAGCGGGCCGCCGCCGCCCTGAACGGGTGCGGCTTCGCCCCCTACGCCGCGAGCCAGGACCGGCCCACCCCCCGGTTCGGGCCGGGCGGCATCCGGGAGGAGCGTCCGTGATCCCCCGCTACACCCGGCCCGAGATGGCCAAGATCTGGGAGGAGCGCGAGCGCCTCCAGAGGATGCTGGAGGTCGAGATCGCCGTCTGCGAGGAGCTGGCCGCGCGCGGGGAGATCCCCAAGGAGGCGGTGGACGAGATCAAGGCCAAGGCCGCCTTCGACCCCGCCCGGGTGCGCGAGATCGAGCGGACCATCAAGCACGACGTCATCGCCTTCCTGACCAACGTAGCCGAGAACGTGGGCCCCGCCTCCCGCTTCATCCACCTTGGGCTCACGAGCAGCGACGCGCTCGACACGGCCCTGGCCCTCCAGCTCATCCGCGCGGCGGACATCATCCTCGCGGACATCGCGCGCCTCCGGGCCGTCCTCAAGCGCCGGGCCCTGGAGCACAAGCGAACCCTCATGGCCGGGCGCACCCACGGGATGCACGCCGAGCCCACCACGCTCGGCCTCAAGATCGCCGTCTGGCACGCCGAGTTCGGCCGGGCCGAGGAGAGGATGCGCCGGGCGCGCGAGGCGGTGCGAGTGGGCAAGATCTCGGGGGCGGTCGGGGCTTGCCCCCACATCCCGCCGGACGTGGAGGAGGCCATCCTCAAGCGCCTGGGCCTCGCGGCCGAGCCCGCGAGCAGCCAGGTCGTCCAGCGCGACCGCCACGCCGAGTACCACTCGGCCCTCGCCCTCGTGGCGGCGAGCGTCGCCCGGGTGGCCACCGAGGTGCGCCACCTCCAGCGGACCGAGGTGGGCGAAGCGGAGGAGTACTTCAGCCCGGGCCAGAAGGGCAGCTCCTCGATGCCCCACAAGCGGAACCCGGTGGTCTCCGAGCAGCTCTGCGGCCTGGCCCGGGTGGTGCAGGGAAACGCGGCGGCGGCGCTTCAGAACGTCCCCCTCTGGCACGAGCGGGACATCAGCCACTCCTCGGTCGAGCGGGTCATCCTGCCGGACAGCACCATCCTGGTGGACTACATGCTCGCCAAGCTGGAGGAGCTGATGGACCGCTGGGTGGTCTACCCCGAGCGGATGAAGGAGAACCTGGAGCGCTCGCGGGGGCTTCTCCTGGGCGAGCACGTCATGCTCGCCCTCATCCGCCGGGGGCTCACCCGGGAGGAGGCCTACGCCCGGATCCAGGGCCATGCCATGGAGACCTGGGCCAAAGGGGGGGATTTTCAGGCCCGGCTACTGGCCGACCCCCAGGTGGGGGGAGTGCTGGGCCTGGAGGCGCTCGCCCGCTGCTTCGACCTCGAAGAGCATTTCCGTCACCTAGAGGACATTTTCCGGCGCGTGTTCGGGCCCGGAGGCGGCTGACCCCCCCCGCCCCGCCTTGTGGTAGGATGAAGCCCTCGCGGGGCCGAACCCTCGGCCCCTCCCTTCCTCCTGCCTGACGCGTGACGGAGACGCCCTGGGGGAACCACCAAGGCCCGCCGAAGGCCCACGGGAGACGCTTCATGGAGCGCAGAGGACAACTGTACGAGGGCAAGGCCAAGATCGTGTACGCGACGGACGACCCGGCCTACTACATCCAATACTTCAAGGACGACGCCACCGCCTTCAACGCCAAGAAGCGCGGCACCATCGTGTCCAAGGGCATCTTCAACAACCACATCTCCTCCAAGCTCTTCCAGGTGGTGGAGAAGGAGGGCGTCCCCACCCACTTCGTCAAGACCCTCTCGGACCGCGAGATGCTCGTCCAGAAGCTCGACATCATCAAGGTCGAGGTGGTGCTGCGGAACGTCGTGGCGGGGAACCTCGCCAAGCGCATGGGGGTGGACGAGGGCCGGCGGCTCCCCCACCCCATCATCGACCTCCACCTCAAGAACGACGCCCTGGACGACCCCATGATCAACGAGGACACCATCTCGGCCTTCGGCCTCGGCACCCGCGAGGAGCTGGCTCAGATGCGCGCCTACGCCCTCAAGGTGAACCAGATCCTGCAAAGCTTCTTCGGCGGGCGGAACGTGGACCTCGTGGACTTCAAGCTCGAGTTCGGCCGCTGCCCGTCCCAGGGCGGGAGGCTCCTCCTCGGGGACGAGATCACCCCGGACGGCTGCCGCCTCTGGGAGAAGGGCACCGGCCGCAAGCTCGACAAGGACCGCTTCCGCCGGGACCTCGGCCAGGTCGAGGAGGCCTACGCCGAGGTGGAGCGCCTCGTCACCCGCTGAGGGCCCGGGCGCGCCCTCCCCAGGAGGCTTGGATGGCGAAGGCCGTCGTCTACGTGACCTACAAGCGCGGCGTCCTCGACCCCCAGGGCGAGGCGGTGCGCGGCGCCCTCTCCTCGCTCGGCTTCCAGGGCGTCGCGGGGGTGCGCGTCGGCAAGTATATCGAGATCGAGCTGGCCAACGGCCGCCCCGAGGAGCAGCGGGCCGCGGTGGAGAAGATGTGCCGCGAGCTCCTCGCCAACCCCGTGCTGGAGGACTTCCGGATCGAGATCGCTCCCGGCCCTTCCGCCCCCAAGTAGGTGGCCGATGCGCTTTGCGGTAATCGTCTTCCCCGGCTCCAACTGCGACCACGACTGCTACCACGCGATCAAGCACGTCGTCGGCGCCGGCGTTCATTTCGTCTGGCACAAGGAGCGCAGCCTCGCCGGGGCCGACGTGGCCGTCGTCCCCGGCGGCTTCAGCTACGGCGACTACCTCCGGGCCGGGGCCATCGCCCGCTTCTCCCCCGTCATGGAGGCGGTGCGCCGCCACTCCGCCCAGGGGCGGCCCGTCCTCGGCATCTGCAACGGCTTCCAGATCCTGACCGAGGCGGGCCTCCTGCCCGGCGCGCTCAGGCGGAACGCCTCGCTGCGCTTCATCTGCGACGACGTCTGGCTGCGCTGCGAGAGCTCCCGCACCCCCTTCACCCAGGGCATCGAGCCCGGTCAGGTGCTGAAGATGCCCATCGCCCACGGCGAGGGGAACTTCTTCTGCGAGCCGGAGGCCCTCGCCGAGCTCGAGGCGAACGGCCAGATCGTCTTCCGCTACTGCGACCCCGGGGGCCAGACGACCCGGGCCGCCAACCTGAACGGCTCGACCGCCCACATCGCGGGGGTGTGCAACCGCGAGGGCAACGTCCTCGGCCTCATGCCCCACCCCGAGCGCGCCAGCGAGCGCGACATGGGGAGCGAGGACGGCCTGCGCCTCTTCCAATCCGCCCTGGCGGTGGCTGCCTCGTGAGCACGGCGGCCCAGTCCCGCGCCACACTCGAAACCGCCCGCGCCCCCAACCTGACCGAGCTGGGCGTCTTCTCCGCCATGTGGAACGAGCACTGCTCCTACAAGAGCAGCCGCATCCACCTGAAGAAGTTCCCCACCAAGGGCCCCCGCGTCCTCCAGGGCCCGGGCGAGAACGCGGGGGTGGTGGACCTGGGCGGGGGCCTCGCCGTCGCCTTCAAGATGGAGAGCCACAACCACCCCTCCTTCATCGAGCCCTACCAGGGGGCGGCGACTGGGGTGGGGGGCATCCTGCGGGACGTCTTCACCATGGGCGCCCGGCCCATCGCCCTCCTCGACAGCCTGCGCTTCGGCGCGGTGGATCACGACCGCACCCCCTGGCTGGCGGGCGGGGTGGTGTCGGGCATCGCGGGCTACGGCAACTGCATCGGGGTCCCGACCGTCGGGGGGGAGACCTATTTCCACCCTTGCTACAACGAGAACATCCTCGTGAACGTGATGTGCGCGGGGACGCTCCGGGCGGACGCCATCTTCCGGGGCACCGCCTCGGGGCTCGGCAACCCCGTCATCTACGTCGGGGCTGCCACGGGGCGGGACGGCATCCACGGGGCCTCGATGGCCTCGGCCGGCTTCGACGAGAAGGCGCTGGAGAAGCGCCCCACCGTCCAGGTGGGGGACCCCTTCCGCGAGAAGCTCCTGCTGGAGGCCTGCCTGGAGCTCATGAAGAAGGGCGCGGTCATCGGCATCCAGGATATGGGGGCGGCGGGCCTCACCTCCTCCTCCGCCGAGATGGCGGGAAGAGCGGGGACGGGTCTCATCCTCCGGCTCGACGCCGTCCCCCGCCGGGAGGAGGAGATGACCCCCTACGAGCTCATGCTCTCGGAGAGCCAGGAGCGGATGCTCCTCGTGGCCCAGCGCGGGCGCGAAGGGGAGGTGAGGGAGATCTTCGCGCGCTGGGACCTCCCCATGGCCGTGGTGGGCGAGGTGACGGGGGACGGCCGCCTGCGGGTCGAGTCCGAGGGCGGGATCGTCGCCGACCTGCCCGTGCGCGCCCTCACGGACGATGCCCCCCTCTACGAGCGGCCCCTGCGGCCCGAGCGGGGGCTGCCCTCGGCCGACCCCATCGGGACCTTGCCCGAGGAGAAGGACCTGGGGCCCTCCCTCCTCGCCCTGGCCGCCCATCCTAACCAGGGGCTCAAGAAGCCCATCTGGCGCCAGTACGACCACATGGTGCGCACGAACACCCTGACGCCCCCGGGCGGGGACGCCGCCCTCCTGCGCCTGAAGGGGACGGCCAAGGCCCTCGCCCTCACGACGGACGGCAACGCCCGCTACTGCATGCTCGACCCCTACGCGGGCGGAATGCTCGCCGTGGCCGAGGCGGCCCGGAACCTGAGCTGCACGGGGGCCCTTCCCCTCGCCATGACGAACTGCCTCAACTTCGGCAACCCCGAGCGGCCCGCCGTGATGGCCCAGTTCGCGGCGGCCATCGAGGGCATGGCCGAGGCCTGCCGGGCGCTGAACGTGCCCGTCGTCAGCGGGAACGTAAGCTTCTATAATGAAACCCAGGGGGTGGACATCTACCCCACCCCCGTCGTGGGGATGGTGGGGCTTCTGGAGGAGGCCGGGCGCCGGGCGGGCCACGGGCTCCAGCGGGAGGGAGACCTCCTTTTCCTCCTCCATCCGGCCCGGGAAGCCCCCCTGCCCCCGGGCGGCGCGCACGAGTACGTGTGGGTGCGTTGCGGCCAGGAGGGTGGCCAGCCTCCGGCGATCTCCCTCGTGGCGGAGGCGGCCGTCCAGGCCCTCTGCCGGGAGGGTATCCTGGGGGGCTTCATCCGCTCGGCGCACGACCTCTCGGAGGGAGGGCTCGGCATGGCCCTGGCGGAGAGTTGCCTAGCGTCTCCTGCCTCCCGGCTGGGGGCGCGAGTGCGCCTGCCGGAAGGGTCCGGGCGGGCGGATGGGAGGCTCTTCGGCGAGTCCGCCTCGCGCATCCTGGTCTCGGTGCCTCCGGCGTCGGAGGGGCGGCTGCGGGAGGCGGCGGAGCGGGCGGGCGTGGGCCTCGCGGCGATCGGGGCGGCGGCGGGCTCCGCCCTGCGGGTGGACGCGCCGGACGGCTTCCCGCTCCTGGACGTGGAGCTGAGCGCGCTTCAGGCCGCGTGGTGCGGCGCCCTGGATGAGGTCTTCGGCACATGACGCCCTTCGACGATCATCCCCACGAGGAGTGCGCCGTCTTCGGGATCTACGGCCATCCCGAGGCGGCCAACCTCACCTACCTGGGCCTCTACGCCCTCCAGCACCGCGGGCAGGAGAGCTCGGGCATCGTGGCCTCGGACGGCGAGCGCGTCCACAGCGAAGTGGGCATGGGCCACGTGGCGGACGTCTTCACCGAGGCGCGCCTCGACAAGCTCAAGGGCCACCTCGCCATCGGCCACAACCGCTACTCCACGGCGGGCCAGTCCCACATCACCAACGCGCAGCCCTTCATGGTCACCTACTCGCGGGGGATCATGGCGCTCGGGCACAACGGCAACCTCGTCAACGCGGGCGACCTGCGCCGCGAGCTCGAGGCGACGGGCTCCATCTTCCGCAGCACGACGGACAGCGAGGTCATCCTCCACCTGGTCGCCCGCTCGCTGGAGCAGGAGACCGAGGGGGCCATCGTGGACGCCCTGAACCGCCTGGAGGGCGCCTTCACCCTGATCATGATGACCCGCGACAAGCTCATCGGGGTGCGGGACCCCTACGGCTTCCGCCCCCTCGTCCTGGGCCGGATGGGGGAGCCGGGCGGCGGCACCATCTGGGTGCTCGCGAGCGAGACGTGCGCCCTGGACCTCATCGAGGCCACCTTCGTCCGCGAGGTGGCTCCGGGGGAGATGATCGTGGTGGACGAGGAGGGGCTGCACAGCCTCTTCCCCTTCCCGCCGGCGACGCCCACCCAGTGCATCTTCGAGTTCATCTATTTCGCCCGGCCCGACAGCTACATCTTCGGCGAGAACGTATATACCGTCCGGCGCCAGCTGGGCGTCGAGCTGGCCCGCGAGAACCCGGTGGAGGCCGACATCGTCATCCCCGTTCCCGACTCGGGGCTGGCCGCCGCCCTGGGCTTCTCGGCCGAGTCCGGCCTCCCCCTGGAGTGGGGCCTGGTGCGGAACCACTACGTCGGGCGCACCTTCATCGAGCCCCAGCAGTCCATCCGGCACTTCGGGGTGAAGGTGAAGCTCAACCCGATGAGGGCCTACCTCGAGGGCAAGCGGGTGGTCGTGGTGGACGACTCCATCGTCCGGGGAACGACGAGCCGCAAGATCGTCGAGATGATCCGCAAGGCCGGGGCCGCCGAGGTGCACATGCGGATCAGTTCCCCGCCCATTACCCATCCCTGCTTCTTCGGCATCGACATGCCCACCCGCAAGGAGCTCATCGCCTCCGCCAAATCGGTGGAGGAGACCCGCCTCCACCTCAACGCCGACAGCCTGGCCTACCTCTCGCTGGAGGGCCTGCTCCGCTGCGTGCACCCTCGGGGAGGCGAGTTCTGCACCGCCTGCTTCACCGGGAGCTATCCGATCCCCGTCCACCGGGTGGAGCCCCAGCTCTGGCTTTTCCAAGAGCTTAAGGCCAGCGAACATCGGGCGTAATTTTTCCAGATGCCCCCCTATTCGAGGATTGCCTCGCACCGGAAAAATTGCTAGGATTCGCCCGCTCTTTTTTTCGCCCGGTTTTATTTTAAGGCTCTTGGCCTTTGTCGCGGCGGATGGTGATGAACCTGAGCACAAGACGGGCGAGTCTGCTCATTTGCGGAGTGTTGGCGGCGGGCTGCGCGGCGGCTCCTCATGGCCTCGTGGGAGGGGAGGATGCCCCCGGCGGGACGAGCCAGGCCCGGGTGGCCCCCCCGCCCGCCGAGGGAACCACCCTTCCCGCCCCTCCCCTTTCCTCGTTCGCTTCCCCGGCCTCACTCCCGACCTTCAATGAGCTGGGCCTCCTGCGCCAGAGGCAGGAGCCGCCCGCGCCTCCGCCCCATGACCTCAACCTGCCAGTGCCCGAGGGAGAGAGCGGCGAGGACACGCCCTCGCCCGCTCCCCCAGCGGCCGGGGCCGGGAAGGCGGTGCTGGGCTTCGCCTTCGATGTGCCCGTCGTCCGCAACGGGACCGTCGAGCGCTGGATCGACTACTTCACCGGCCCGGGCCGCGACCGCTTCGGGGAGTGGCTGCGCCGGAGCGCGCGCTTCCTCCCGGCTTTCCGCAAGATACTGAAAGAGGAAGGCTTGCCCGAGGACCTCGCCTACGTGCCCCTCATCGAGAGCGGATACAGCCTGCGGGCCCGCTCCCGGGCCGGGGCCGTGGGGCCGTGGCAGTTCATGGAAGGCACCGCCCGGCGCGTGGGCCTCCGGGTGGATTCCTACCTCGACGAGCGGCGCGAACCCCTGAAGGCCACCCGGGCGGCCGCCCAATACCTAGCCCAGCTCTACCAGGAGTTCGGCGACTGGCACCTCGCCCTCGCGGCCTACAACGCCGGGGAGAACCGCATCCGGTCGGCCATCCGGGCGTCGGGCCGGAAGACCTATTGGGAGCTGGCGCGGACCCGCCACCTGCCGGTCGAGACCAAGAACTACGTGGGCAAGTACCTGGCGGGCATGATGATTGCGAAGAACCCCGAGGTGTTCAGCTTCGCGGGGCTGGAGTACGAGTCGATGCTCCGCTTCGAGGCGGCGAACTTGCCCCGGCCGGTGTCGCTTAAAACCGTTTCGAAGCTCACCGGCGTCTCCATCGATGAGATCGCCGACCTCAACCCCGAGCTGCGGATGGGCGTCTCCCCGCCGGGCGGCGGCTTCGCCCTGAAGCTCCCGGCCGGCAAGGCTGCCCTCTTCCTCCAGAAGCTGGCCAGGGCCCCCCGGGACGTGCCCCCCTCGCCCGGGCAGTACCGCATCCGCGCGGGCGACACCCTCTCGGCGATTGCCCAGCGCTTCAACGTCCCCCTCCCGCGGGTCCTGGAGCTGAACCTCCACCTGGATCCCCGCCGCCTCCCCGTCGGGGCCCTCGTACGCCTCCCCAGCGAAGAAGGGAAACCCGGAGAGGAGACGCACGCGGCGGCCGCCCGGGGGGAAACCCACCACGTCGTGGAGGCCGGCGAGAGCGTCTGGACCATCTCCCGCCTCTACGGCGTCTCGCCCGAGGATCTCATCCGCTGGAACAGCCTGTCCACGTCGGCCGTCATCTTCCCGGGGGACCGGTTGCGCGTCCGCCGCTAGGCGGCGCCCGATCACGCCTTCCTTGACACCCTGTGGCCTGCTCTCCTAAGATCGCCGTGGTGCCATCGTCCACAGGCCGCTCTTGTTTCTCCTCTCATTTGGCTGATGACTGTCACCTGATGGAGCCCAAGCGCATGCGAAGGCACCCGGCCGCTCTCCTTCTCGCCGCCGCCCTTCTCGCCTCCACCGGGGGCTGCGCCGTCCGCCCCGCCGACAAGGCCTCGCCCGGCGAGCTCATGCTCTTGGGCCAGGAGGATCTGCGCGCAGAGCGCTACGAGAGCGCCCGCCAAGCTTTCCAGCGCCTGCTGCGCGAGTACCCAGACAGCAACCACCGGCGGGAGGCCCTCCTGAACCTGGCCAACTCCTACTACCAGGGGGAGGAGTACATCGAGGCACGGGTGCAGTACGCCGAGTACGTCCAGCTCTACCCGGTCAGCCGGCAGACGCCGCAGGCTTACTACTATCTCGGCATGTCGGACTACAACCGCATCCTGGCCCCGGACCAGGAGCAGGCCGTCACCCGCGACGCGCTGAAGAGCTTCCAGGAGCTGGTCCGGCGCTTCCCCCGCTCCGAGTTCACCGCCCAGGCCAAGGAGAGGATCCAATCCCTGCGGGACCAGCTGGCCCGCCACCACCTCCACATCGCGCGCTTCTACCTCACCAAGGGCAAGCGGGTTTCCGCCATCCCCCGCTTCCAGGAAGTCATCAAGGAGTTCGCCGACCAGCCCGGCCTCCGCGCCGAGGCCATGTTCTTCCTGGCGGAGAGCTACATGCTGGAGGAAAGCTACCAGAAAGCGGGCGAGGCCTACCGGAGCCTGATCAAGGAGTATCCGGCGAACCCTCTCTCCCAGCGCGCCCACCAGCGCCTCGTCAGCCTCTCGGGCACGCGATGAGGCCCGGGTCCCTGGGTTCCTCCCTCCGCCCCCCCGGCAAGGGGACGGCCGCGGGGGTGGTCTGATGGCCAAGAAGCAGGCCGCCTCCGGCTCTCCGAAGCCCCGGCGCAGGGGGCCGAGGAAGCGGGCCCGCGCCGCCGATCCCCCCCTGCCCGAGATCGAGGAAGAGGCGCCGGCCGAGGAGGCGCCCAGGGCCGAGCCTTTTCTCGAGGAGATGGAGCGGGAGACCGTCTCCCTCCCCCCCAGCGAAGACACCCTGGCCATCTACCTCAGGGAGATCGGCCAGTACCCCATCCTCACCCGCGAGCAGGAGCACGAGCTGGCCGTCCGGGCCAAGGCCGGGGAGACGGAGGCCTTCAACCGGCTCGTGCGCTGCAACCTGCGCTACGTCGTGAGCGTCGCGAACCGCTACAAGGGCTTCGGCCTCTCCCTCGAGGACCTCATCAACGAGGGCAACATCGGCCTCATCCACGCCATCCGCCGCTTCGACCCCGACCGCGGCGTGAAGCTCATCACCTATGCCGTCTGGTGGATCCGCCAGGCCATCATGCACGCCATCGCCGACCACACGGGAACCGTCCGCCTCCCGATCAAGCAGGCGGGCCTCATCCACAAGATCGGGCAGGCCTACCAGCGGCTACGCCAGGAGATGGACCGCGAGCCCTCCTCCGAGGAGCTCGCCGAGCGCCTCAGCATGAAGATGGAGGACGTCGAGAACGTCCTCCGCGTCCACCGCAACTACCTCTCCCTCGACACCCCCATCTCGGGGAGCGAGGAGACGAGCTACCTGGACCTCCTCGAGGCGAAGGACGTCATCTCCGCCGAGGAGAACCTGGTGCAGCACTCTCTCGAGGAGGAGATCGAGGACCTCCTCGCGGGCCTCGATCCGCGCGAGCGCGAGATCATCCGCCTTCGCTTCGGCTTCGACGGCGACCCAATGACCCTCGAGGAGATCGGCCAGCGGATCGGCCTCTCGCGCGAGCGCATCCGCCAGATCGAGAAGAAGATCATCCGCCGCTTCCGCGCGCGGGCGAAGAACAAGACCCTGCTCGACTACCTGAGGTAGCCATGGCGCCGGCCGGATCCCGCAACCCCACCCTCGGGGGAGCCTCCCCCGCCTCCCGGCGCACCCGCTGGCGCGGGGCCGCCCTGCGCTTCCTCACCAGCGAAGGCTGGCGCTCCCTCAACCTCGCGAACCGCCTCACCCTGACCCGCATCCTCATGCTGCCCCTGGTGGTCCTCTTCCTGCTCCAAGGCTCCTACCTCTCCCGGGCGATCGCCGCCCTCATCTTCGCCGCCGCCGCCTTCACCGACTGGCTGGACGGCCGCCTGGCAAGGGCCCGGTGCCAGGTCACGCCGGTGGGGGAGATCCTCGACCCCGTGGCGGACAAGCTGCTCATGGTGGCCGCCCTCCTCCCCCTGGTGGCCCTGGGCGAGGTGGACGCGTGGATCGTCGGGGTCATCCTCGGGCGGGAGTTCCTGGTCACGGCGCTGCGGGCGGTGGCGCTTCAGCACGGGAAGGTGGTCCCGGCGAACCGGCTCGGGAAGTGGAAGATGTGCCTCCAGGTCGCGGCCGTCCTCTTCCTGACCCTAGAGCTGCTGCCGCCGGCGGGCACCCTCCTCATCTGGGCGGCGATGATCGTGGCGGTCGTCTCGGGGGCGGACTACTTCCGCCAGCTCCTCCGGGAATTCACGTGAGCCTCTCCATCTTCGCCGTCTTCCTGGCCGCCGCCCTCCTCGGCTCCATCCCCTCCGGGGTCCTCGTGACCCGCCTCCTCGGCCTCGACGACCCGCGCGCCGCCGGGAGCGGGAACATCGGCGCCACCAACGTCATCCGCACGAGCGGCTGGCTGCCCGGCCTCCTGACCCTGGCCGGGGACCTTCTCAAGGGGACCCTCGCCATCGCCTGGATCCCCGCTCTCCTGGCCCCCGGGAGCCCGCTCCTCCCCTTCCACCAGCCCGCCGCCGCCCTGGGCGCGGTCTTCGGCCACATGTTCTCCCCCTTCACCGGCTTCAAGGGCGGCAAGGGGGTCGCCACGGGCCTGGGGGTCTTCCTCTACTGGATGCCCGGCCCGGCGGGGTGGGCCGCCCTGGTCTTCGCGGGGACGGTGGCCGCGACGCGCTACGTCTCGCTGGGCTCGATCCTGGCCGCCTGCGCGCTGCCCCTGGCGGGGGCGGTGATGGGCTACCCCGACCCCGCGGTCGTCACCGCCGCCCTCATCGCCGGCTTCATCGTCCGGCGGCACGCCGGCAACATCCGCCGCCTCCTCCGCGGCGAGGAGAACCGCCTCGGCCGAACGCGCGGAGAGGGGAGCGCCTAGCGGATGATCACCGGCTGCGCTCCCTTCTTCCTCCTCGCCCTCGTGGGCGTCGCCCTGGGGAGCTGGGTCTTCGGGGGCCACATCGCGGCCCGCCTGACGGGCATCGGCGCCCTCGCCCTCTTCCTGCTCTATTTCGCCCTCCTCAACTGGACGGCCCAGGCCCGCGCCCGGCTGCGGGAAGAGGAGAGGTCCGGCGGGGCGGAGGGCCCCGCCGGGGACTCCCGGCAGGAGGCCATGAGCGAGGAGGCCCGCGAGGAGTGGCACCACTTCCTGCGCGCCGAGGGCCAGCTCCTCTGGCTGGGGGTGGGAGTGCTCCTGGCCGTGATCGGCGTGCTCATCTGGCGGGGAAGGTAGGGCCTGGAACCCCGTCCGGGCCGCCCCCTTCCACACCCGCAGAAAGACCGGGATTTCCGCCCCATCTCGTGCTAAAATCGCTCCTCCGCAAGACGCCTGGGAAACGCCGGCCCCTATGATCGACTGCCGCCCCGGACGGGGGCGCCCGCAGGGAGGAGAAGTCATGACGCTCGGACGCGCCGCACAAGGCTTGCTGGCCGCCGTCGCCGCGTGGGGGCTCCTCGCCCCCGCCGTCCCGGAGGCCGCGGACATGCAGGCCGCGAAGAAGGAAGGCGAGGTGATGTGGTACTCCTCGCTCTCCCTCTCCGTCGCCCAGAAGGTCTGCAAGCAGTTCAACGACAAGAAGCTGGGGGTCACCTGCGTCCTCCACCGCGACGGCTCGGGGAAGCTCTACCAGCGCTACCTCCAGGAGGCCAAGGGCGGCGTCTTCAAGGCCGACGTCCTCCACACCTCGAACATCGGCCACTTCGTCAACCTGAAGAAGGACCACCTGCGCCCCTACAAGTTCCAGGGCAGCGAGAAGTTCAACCCCTCCTTCTTCACCCCGGACGGCGCCTGGAACATCCTCCGGGCGAGCGTCTACGTGCTCGCCTACAACACCAAGCTCGTCAAGCCCGAGGACGCTCCCCAGACCTGGACCGACCTCCTCAAGCCCCGCTGGAACGGCCTGCTGGCCCACGCCCACCCGGCCTACAGCGGGGTGATCACGGTGGGGATGCTCTCCATCCTCAAGCTCCACGGGTGGGGCTACTACGACAAGATGGCGGCCCTCAAGCCCAAGATCGTCCAGTCCGCCGTGGCCGTCATCCCGCTGGTCGCCCGCGGCGAAGCCCACGCCGTGGCCGGCACCGCCGCCTACAACACCTTCGGCGACATCAAGAAGGGCGAGCCCATCAAGATGGTCCTCCCCAAGGAGGGCGTGGCCCTCATCTCCTCGCCCCACGCGGTCCTCAAGAAGGCGCCCCACCCGAACGCCGCCCAGGTGTTCACCGACTTCCTCTTCAGCCAGGAGGCCCAGCAGCTGCTCGTGGATCAGGGCCTCCACGTCGGCCACCCGTCGGTCAAGTACCCCGCGGGGCTCCCCTCCCTCGACGGCCTCAAGCTCATCGACTCCACCCCGGACGAGGTGAAGGCGAAGTCGAAGGAGATCCAGGAGATGTTCCGCAAGAAGTTCGGCGTCTAGCCGCCGGCAGCGCTCCAGCCGGGGCGGGGGCCACCCCGCCCCGGCTTTTTTTCATCCCGCCCGCTCGCCCCCGCCCCGCATCCCCGGAGGTCCCCTGTCCTCTCCAGCCCCCCTCCGTCCCCCCTTTGCCCCGCGAAGCGGCTGCCTTTACAATGAAAACCGTTCGGGTTCTAGCACTCCTCCGGAAAGGGCCCCGCCGCCTCAGGCCGTCCCCACCCCATGCGGTGAACCGCGCCGCGAAACGGCCCGCCCGAGGGCTCTCCTTCCCGCTCCCATCCGCCGCCAGAGGAGACACGGACGATGCCGGCGATTCGGCCCCCTTGGCGGGCGGCCTGCGCCGCGGCGCTCGCGCTCGCCTTCCCCCTGATGGCGGCCGCGGCTCCCGCCCCGGCCAAGGAAGGCTCTCCCTCTCGGCAGGAGGTCGAGGCCCTGATCCGGCGAATCGAGAGCCCCGCCGAGCGCGAGGCCCTCGTCCGCCAGCTCAAGCTCCTCCTGGAGGCCCAGAAGGGCCCCTCCGCCTCTCCGGCCGGAGCGCCATCCGCCCTCAACAGCTTCTTCGCCGAGATGATGCGCGCCCTGGGGGAAACCCTCCGGGGCGGCCTGGCTTCCTCCCCCTTCTGGCGGGGGGATCTCCGCGCTCTTCTCCGCTTCCTCACCAAGGCGCTCGCCCTCACTGCTCTCATCCTGGCCGCGGCCCTCATCCTGGTCCGCCTGATCCGCCGGGGCGCGGCGCGGCTCCTTGCCTGGAGCGGGCGCCTCAGGGCCCTGGCCCCCGGCGCCGAGCGGAAGGTGCATCTCTACGCGCCCTTCGCCGTCACCGCCCTCGCCGCCCTCGTGTGGGCCGCGGCCTCCCTCCTCGCGCTGGACGCCTGGGGGCTGCCGGCCCTGGCCGTCCTGCTCTCCGAGGCGGGCCTGGGCCTGCTGAGGAGCCTCCTGGGCATCGCCGTGACGGCTGCCGTGGCCGTGGCCTGCATCGAGGCCGCCCGCGCCGCCGTGGAGTATTTTCTCTTCCGGCGGAAGGACCCGGAGGGCAACCGCCGCGCCCCCACCCCCCAGCAGCGCACCCTCCTGCCCCTGGCGCTGTCGATCTTCCGGTGGGCCGTCATCTCCGCCGCGGGCGTCGGCATCCTCTCCCACCTGGGGGTGAACGTGAGCCCCATCCTGGCCGGCGCCGGGATTCTCGGCCTCGCCGTGGGCTTCGGGGCCCAGTCCCTGGTCAAGGACGTGATCACGGGCGTCTTCATGCTGCTCGAGAACAACATCGCCGTCGGGGACGTGGTGCAGGTGAAGGGCATCGGCGGCCTCGTCGAGGGCTTCAACTTGCGCTCGGTCCGCCTGCGGGACTACGACGGCAACGTCCACGTCATCCCGAACGGGGCCATCGACGTGGTGACCAACCTCACCAAGGAGTTCAGCCAAGCCGTCTTCGAGGTCGGGGTGGCCTACCGGGAGAACGTGGACGAGGTCATCGCCCTCATCCGCGAGGTGGCCGAGGGGATGCGCACGGACCCCGAATGGAGCAGCACGATCCTGGAGCCCGTCGAGATCGCCGGGCTCGACAAGTTCGCCGACTCCGCCGTCGTCATCAAGGGCCGCTTCAAGACCCAGCCCATCAAGCAGTGGTCCGTCCGGCGCGAGTTCCACCGCCGCATCAAGAACGCCTTCGACGCCCGGGGCATCGAGATCCCCTTCCCCCACCGCACCCTCGCCTGGGCCGGGCCCAAGCCCCCCCGGGCCGGCTCTCCACAGGGGGACGGAGCCAAGGCCGGGGAGCCGCCCTTGCCCGGCCAGCCGGAGGGAGCCTAGGGCGCCCCGCCGGGCCGTGGCCTGACCAGTGCAGGGATATTTTTCGGGTATCTTTTCTATTTAATTCCCGTTAATTCGCGTGACAACCTCCTTTCCAGTGTCCGAATCGGGCGTTTTCCCCCTGTAGGGGCGAATCTTGCGTCCGCCCCC